>DATDMT010000187.1:0-16803 GCA_036518635.1 Rhodocyclaceae bacterium
GGTGGGTGCAATTTCTGCGCGTATCCGCCAGCGCTGGCTGGTCTGGGCCCTGATCAGCTTCTTCGTGCTGACGCAAGTCATCGGCGGCAGCGTCGTGATCGAAAGCGCGATCGAGCGCGCCGAGTTCGGTGTCGGCGCCTGCTCGACGATCGATCAGGAATGTCGGGTGCAACCGGACTCCAGCATCTCCCTCGGCGAAGCCCCGTCGAGCTACCTCAACCTGACCGTGCATTTGTCCGGCGTTCTGCCGAGCGATGCCCTGATTGCCGAGTTCCTCGGCTTGAGCGCCGCCCTGGTTCCGTTCCTGAATCCGCTGCAGATTCGTACCTTCGTCACGCGGATATTTCACCCTCCGAAGACCTGACTTGGCGGATACGCCAGTCAGCACCGCCGCCCTCGGCGGCGGATTTCCGCGCCTTTCCCTGCTGTCGCCAAGCAACTGACCTCGCCTGTTCCGTGGGGCGGATGCATTGCCGCGGCAAACGGGACTTGGCCGAACCCCATCGGTATTGAATTGGTGTTCCGCGAATCCCGGTAGACGTGCCCGACGGCCGTCTTTTCAAGCGCCAGGATGCGTGGACGGAAAGAGGAATGAAATGAATCGAAAATCGGCCACGTCGCGGCGTGGCAAAGGCCAAACAAGTTTTTGCGCGCCTTTGGCGCTCCGCTCGACCCCATCGGCCATCGTCGAGGTGCGACATGATTGCTGACAACGGTCTGGTGGCCTTCATGGCGCGGCGCCAGGCGGACACGGAGTCCCTGCTCGACATCGTGTCCGTGAAATGGGTCGGCGGCGGCCGGCCGAACGCCTGCTTCCAAAACGCGCAGGCCCTGGCCTCGTCCAAGGACGTCAAGGTGGTCAGCGGTTGGCTTGCCTTACCCTTCGATCCCGAGCACAACGCCAGGCACTTCGTCCAGCACTGGTGGAACTACATGCCGGCCTTGAAGCAGTTCGTCGACATCACGCCGGAAATCGAGGATGGGTCCATCTACATCCCGGATCTGTCGATCGCCCGGCTCTGCGTCTTGAAGAACCACGAGTTCCAGACGCAGTGCATATCGACCACCATCGTCTACGGCAACGGCGTGTTCTACGCGGTGGACCACAGCAAGGGGCAGGACGAAAACTCCCGGGTGCTCACCTCCCTGAAGGACGATGAGCTGTTTCCGCAGTGCTTTGCCTGAAGGGGCGGCGCGAAGAGCCTGGATCAGGGGGCCTTGGGCAGCAGCTTGGCGGCGGCAGTCACTGCGCCCAGGGCCAGCGCGCCCGCCGCCACTCCGGTGAGCCCGTCCGCCAGCAGCGCCAGGGGGCCGGGCAGCGCCTCGACGGCGTGGTGCAGGGCCGGGATGCCGTGGCTGAGAATGCCGCCGCCGACCAGGAACATCGCCGCGGTGCCGACCACCGTCAAAGCCTTCATCAGCAGCGGCGCGGCCTGCAGGATCAGCCCGCCGATGCGTCGCTGCAGTCGTACCCCCGCGCCGTCGCCGCTCCGGCGCAGCAGGTAGAGCCCGGCATCGTCGAACTTGACGATGGCAGCGACCAGGCCATACACCCCGACCGTCATGATCAGTGCGATGCCGGAGAGCACCCAGACCTGGGTCATGAAGGCGGCATCGGCGACGATGCCCAGGGTGATGGCGATGATCTCCGCCGAGAGGACGAAGTCGGTGCGGATCGCGCCGCGGATTTTGTCCTGCTCCAGGGCCACCATGTCGATCTGCTGGTCGCTCACCGCCTTGAGCAGTTCGGCCTCGTGGGCGGCATCCGCCGCCGCGCTGTGAAGAAACTTGTGGGCCAGCTTTTCCATGCCCTCGAAGCAGAGGAACAGGCCGCCCAGCATCAACAGCGGCATCACCGCCCAGGGCGCCAGGGCGGAGAGCGCCAGCGCCAGCGGCACCAGGATGGCCTTGTTGCGCAGCGAGCCCTTGGCTACCGCCCAGACCACCGGCAACTCCCGCTCGGCATTGACGCCGGCCACCTGCTGCGCATTCAGCGCCAGGTCGTCGCCGAGCACGCCGGTGGTCTTTTGCGCGGCAACCTTGGTCAGCAGGGCGACGTCGTCGAGGACGGCGGCGATGTCGTCGATCAGGGCGAAGAGACTGGAAACGGCCATGGCTTGGAGTAAGGAGGCGGTGTTGGCAAGGCGGCTATATTACGGTCATCGGCATCGAGTGAGTGCCGCGTCGGCCTTGCCTCTGGCGAACGCCCGCTGCCGGACTGGCGCCCGGTCGGGCGATTTAATCCGCATGGCGGCGAACGATTGGCGGCATCGGCAGTCTCACTATTCGGGTGAGATGGAATTCGCAAGAGCTGGCCCACTTAAGCAGTAAGAAAACCGATTTCGGCACATCCCTTCTTCTCTGGCCAACTTCGCGGTAGCGAACATTTCGCTTCCAACGAAAAGGAGTACGAGATGAAATCGAATGTCGGAAACCGAGAGCGCGGCGTTCGCGCAATGGTTGGCGTGGCCCTGATCAGTGCTACGCTTTTCGGCTTGATCGGCGTCTGGGGCTGGATCGGCATCGTGCCGCTGGCGACCGCGCTGTTCAGCTTCTGTCCGCTGTATGCCTTGCTCGGGATGAATTCCTGCGAGGCAGTGCCCGTATCCGGCCGTAAGGCTTAGGGCACTTTCTAAGCCGCTTGATCCGGCGGGGGGCCGCCGGATTTCGCAGCGGGTTTCTGGAGGTGGCAGATGACGATCGACCCTGGCTTTGCCGGTTTTCTGCTTCCGGTCGCGGCTCTGCTGCTGGTCCTGTTGGCAGTCTCCGCGGTACGGATATTCCGCGAGTACGAGCGCGGCGTGGTGTTTACCCTGGGCCGCTTCCAGCAGGTGAAAGGGCCCGGATTGGTCATCATCATTCCTGCCATTCAGCAGGTGGTGCGGGTGGATTTGCGCACCGTGGTGCTGGAGGTGCCGACCCAGGACGTGATCTCGCGGGACAACGTGTCCGTCAAGGTGAGCGCCGTGGTTTATTTCCGCGTCGTCGATCCGCAAAAATCCATCATCCAGGTGGTCGATTTCCTCAATGCCACCAGCCAACTGGCGCAGACCATGCTGCGCTCGGTGCTCGGCAAGCATCTGCTGGACGACATGCTGTCCGAGCGGGAGCGGCTGAATCTGGACATTCAGCAAGCGCTGGATGCGCAGACGGATACCTGGGGCATCAAGGTCTCCAACGTCGAAATCAAGCAGGTGGACCTGACCGAATCGATGATCCGCGCCATCGCCCGGCAAGCCGAGGCGGAGCGGGAACGGCGGGCCAAGGTGATTCATGCCGAGGGCGAGTTGCAGGCCTCGGAAAAACTCTTCCAGGCGGCGCAGGTGTTGGCCCAGGAGCCGCAGGCGATTCTGCTGCGCTACCTGGAAACCCTCACCGTGATCGGCGCCGACAAGAACACCACCATTGTCTTTCCGCTGCCGATGGATGTGGTGGCGCCTTTCCTCAAGAAGTCGGGATTGGACAAGGCGGCCGTTTGAATTGTGCCGGGTTGACCCTACGAGCGACGCGTCGGCGCTTCAAAAGCGCGTGCCGATCGCCAGTCGCAGGGCATCCACCGAAGTGAAGTTGGTTTTCGGATCCCAGGCGGCGCGGACGAAAAAACGCGGCCAGTCGTAAGCCAGGGTCAGGCCCCAGCGGTGGATCGTCGCGTCGTCCACGCGGCCGGTCTTGTACAGGGCGTCCACGGTCAGGCGCTGGCCGTCGGCCAGGGGCTGGCGGTAGAGGAAATGCATGTGCCGCTGGTCCGGGTTCTCGCGGTTGTCGCGCACCAACTGCCACATGAAGAGTTGGTTGTCGTCGCTGCGGTGCCCGGCGGAAAGCGTGTAGGCGTCGTTCGGGTCGAAGTTCAGGTTCCAGTAGGGGCGTAGGTTGGTACGGCCCAGGCCGGCGCCGACGAACCAGGGGGCGCCGGTCTCGATGCCGATGCTGCCGCCGACGAAGCCGCCGGAGGCGAGCTGGATCGACGGGCTGATGCGCACCGCTTCGCCATAGCTGTTGTCCCAGCCGCCGCGCCATTGGCGGATATCCTGGTCGGCGAGGCGGAACCAGCCGAGCCAGAGGTTGCCGCTTTCCGAACTGCGGCGCAGGTTGAGGTCGATGCCGCTGCTGTGGTCGGAGAAGCCGTACCAGCCGGTGGTGAGCTTGTATGCGGGCGCAGCGGCCCCTTCTTCGGCATGGGCCTGGCCGATGCCGGCGATGGCGCAGCAGAGCAGCAGCGGGATAGGCATTGAGCGATGGAACATGGGATGGCTCGCGGCGGTTGGTGTCGTTCGATGGCTGCGATGGTACTTGCTCACGGCTTTGCCGGCAGCCCCTTTTCCCCCGGGTGGCGTCCCGCGTTAGGATTGCGGCATGCCCGACACGCCCATCCCCCGCCATTCCTTGCCCGTGCGCCTGCTGCTGGCCCGGCCGCGTCTTTTCATCAGCGCCCTGGCCGGCCTTGCGACATTCCTACTGCTGCCCGAGGCGCTGGCCAGCCATCCGGTGACCCGCCTGATCGTCGCCTGGAATGCCGGCGCCTGCCTGTACCTGCTGCTGGCCCTGCGCATGATGTTCTGGTCCAGCCACGAACGCATGCGCAGCCGTGCCCTGCAGCAGGACGAGGGGCGCATCGTGGTGCTGGTCCTGGTGGTGATCGCGGCGATCGTCAGCCTGGGGGCCATCGTCGCCCAACTGGGCGTTGCCAAGGATATGCATGGCCTGCCGCGCTATGCCCACATCGGCCTGGCGGCGCTGACCATCCTGTCTTCCTGGGCCTTCACCCAGGTGATGTTCGCCCTGCATTACGCTCACGATTACTACGGCGCCGAGCTGCGCGGCGGCAGCGGCGGGCTGGCCTTTCCCGGCGGCCACGCACCGGACTATGGCGACTTCCTCTATTTCGCCTGCGTCATCGGCACCTCCGGCCAGACTGCCGACATCAGCTTCACGTGCCGTTTCATGCGCCGCATCGGTCTGGTCCATTGCGTGCTGGCCTTCTTCTTCAATACCACTTTGGTCGCGCTGACGATCAACATCGCCTCGGGGCTGGTCTGAGGGGCCGGTCACGCTGCCGCACACAGCGGCCCCCAATGCCATCTGCGCCCTTGGCGAATTAAAATACGCCTGCCGGTTTGGCGATTTGCGCCAGTCGCCGGCGCGTCAATCGCAACGTTTTCCATCGTCATGGCCCTACTGTATTTGAGCAACCTGACCGCCAAGCCGCGTACGCGCCGGGCGGACCTGCATATCGGTATCGTTCTCACCGTCGTCGCCGGCGCCTTGAATGCCGGCGGCTTTCTCGCGGTGGGTCAATACACTTCGCATATGACGGGAATGGTGTCCACCTTCGCCGACCAGATCGTTCTGCAAAACACCGAACTGGCGGTGGTCGCGCTGGTGTCCTGGTTTGCCTTCGTGGTGGGCGCCGGCGCGACGGCCATCCTGGTCAATCACCGGCGGCGTCTCGGCACCGCCAATGTCTATGCGATTCCGCTGCTGATCGAGGCGGCGCTGATACTCGTCTTCGGCAGTTTTGGCGGTTCGCTGGAAAAGCGCGAGTTCGCCGATGTCTCGCTGGCGGTGATTACCCTGTGCCTGACCATGGGGCTGCAGAATGCGCTGATCACCAAGATTTCCCGGGCGGAGATTCGCACCACCCATGTCACCGGGCTGACCACAGACATGGGTATCGAACTGGGGAAACTGGTCTACTGGAACCGCAATGATCCGCGGGCGATGAAGGCCGCTGTCGTGGCTAATCGCGACAAGCTGCGGGTGCATTCGATCCTGATCGGCGCATTCCTGGTCGGCGGCATCCTCGGTGCCGCGGGCTTCAAGCATCTCGGCTTCGCTTCGGCGGTGCCATTGGCCCTGGCGCTGGCGACTATCGCGATCGCTCCGATGGTCCGTCGGCGTAGCGAGTGACCGCGCGCTGACGCTAGCCGAAGCCGATGCCGCGCCTGCTGCAAGCCCGGGGCCAGCGGCTATACTCTTTGGGCAGCGCAGCAGACCTCGAATAGAACAAGCCCCACACCGCGCCACGATGCCAGCAGATATGGACGACACTTCCAACCGAACCTTCGTTTGCAGCGTGCTATTCCTCGATATCGTGGAATATTCGAAGAAGTCGGTGAGCGAACAACTGAAGCTGAAGCAGCGCTTCAATGCGCTGTTGATCCACGCCCTGCAGCAGGTGGCGGCCAGCGACCGGATCGTGCTGGATACCGGCGACGGCGCCGCGGTGTGCTTTCTCGGCAGTCCCGAGGTGGCGATGTTCGTCGCGATGGACCTGCGCGACGGCATCGCCGGCGAAAGCCCCAATGAAACGCCGCCGCTGCTGGTGCGGATGGGCGCCAATCTGGGGCCGATCCGGCTGATCAAGGATATCAACGGCCAGATCAACATCATCGGCGACGGCGTCAATGTCGCGCAGCGGGTGATGAGCTTCGCCGACGAGAACACGGTCCTGGTCTCCCGCTCCTTCTACGAGGTGGTGTCGCGCCTGTCCGACGACTACGCGCAGATTCTCCACTACGAGGGCAGCCGCACCGACAAGCACGTGCGCGAACACGAGGTGTATGCGGTCGGCCCGAGCATTCCGCATAAGTATGCCGATCAGGCGCCGGCCGCCCGCGCGCCGGTCGTGCTCGAGCGCGCAGCCGACCCGGCGCTGGCCGAACGCGCCAAACCCGCCGCTGCGGCGGCAGTGGCCGGGCCGGGCATCAACAAGAAGTTGCTGGCCGGAGTCTCCCTGCTTGCCGCGGCCATCATCGGCGGCGGAGTGCTGCTGCGGCTGGGCCGCGGCGGTAGCGTCCCGGCCAGCCCGCCCACAACCGCGCCCGCCGAGGTCGCGCCACCGGTCCCAGCCAAGGCGCCCGCGGCTCAGTCGGCCGTCGCCGAGCGGCCGGCCAAACATGCGGTAGCCGAGGCGGCCAAGCCCGCCGCGCCGGCCAAAGCCACGCTGACGCTGACCATCCTGCCCTGGGGCGAGGTCTATGTGGACGGCCAGAAGCGCGGCGTCAGTCCGCCGCTGAAATCGATTGCGCTGGCGCCCGGCAGCCACACGGTGGAAATCAGGAATGCCGGCTTCCCCGCCCATGCGGAAAAGATCGAGGCCAAGCCGGGGGCGCAGCTCAAGATCAAGCACAAATTTTAGGCGGGGCTCGGCGGCCCTTGCGGCGGTCGGGAGAACATGGTTTGAGGCAGCTTATCCGGGAGAACAAGATGAAGACACTGCGCAATGTGATCGTGACGGTGCTGATCGGCGCGCTGGCGGGCTGCGCCGGCGGGGTCAAAGTGTTTGAGAGCAAGGCCGGCCAGGCCTTGTCCGCCGGCATCGAGGACTACAACGAAGGCCGCTACGCGGAGGCGGTGAAGACCCTGCAAAGCGCGCTGGATCAGGGACTGGGAGTGAGCGATCAGGTCAAGGCGCACAAGTACCTGGCCTTCACCCATTGCGTCAGCGGCAAGGAGCGGCTCTGCCGCGATGAGTTCAAGAAGGCGCTGGAAATCAACCCGAACCTGGAGCTGGAGCCGGCCGAGGCCGGCCATCCGATCTGGGGGCCAGTGTTCCGCGCGGCCAAGGGCAAGAAGCCGGACGCGAAGAAATGAAGCCTGCGCTGGCTGCATCGGCGTTGCATTGCCGCTGACGGATGACGTCGATGGGAACGCAGCAATTCGGCCGCTATGAAATCCTCGCCGAACTCGGCCGTGGCGCGATGGGGGTCGTGTACAAGGCGGCCGACCCGGTGCTGAACCGCATCGTCGCGATCAAGACCATCAATCTGGCCCTCGATCCCGACGAGCGCGACGACTACGAAGCGCGCTTCCAGCAGGAGGCCAAGGCCGCCGGCTCCCTCAGCCATCCGGCCATCGTCACGGTCTACGACCTGGGCCGCAGCGGCGACCTCGCCTATATGGCGATGGAATTTCTCGACGGCCGCGAGCTGCGCGAGCTGATCGATGCGGCGCAGCGCCTGCCGGTGCGGCAGGCGGTGGCCATCGCCGCCCAGGTGGCGGCCGCGCTGGCCTACGCCCACCGCCACGGCATCGTGCACCGGGACATCAAGCCGGCCAACATCATGGTGCTGCAGGACGGCGCGGTGAAGATCACCGACTTCGGCATCGCCCGCATGCGCGTCTCGGAGGTCAAGACCCAGACCGGGATGCGTCTCGGCTCGCCCAAGTACATGTCGCCGGAGCAGGTGGTGGGGCAGCGCGTGGACCATCGCGCGGACATTTTCTCCCTGGGCGTGGTGCTCTACGAAATGCTCTGTGGCCAGGCGCCCTTCGGCGGCAACAGTCTGGAGACGCTGATGTACCAGACGGTGCATAGCGTCCCGCCGCCGCCCAGCCGGATCAACCCGGACGTGCCGCAGATGCTCGACCTGATTCTCGCCAAGATGCTGGAAAAGCGTCCCGAGGATCGCTACCAGGATGCGGCGGAGCTGGCCGAGGATTTGCGCCAGTGCGAGCAGCAGTACGGTTTGGCGTTGACGGCGCCGGCTGCCGCAAGCGGGCTGCATGAACTGCCGCCGGGCCTGCGGGCGGCGGGGGAGCCGACTGTGGCGCTGGCGCCGGCGGCCCGTTCGCGCAGCGCCGACGCTGCGGCCGACGCCACCGATGGCGGCACCCTGGGCCTGTCGACGGTCATCGATTCCTTCTCGGCGACCCAGCGGCTGGCCAAGGAGGTCGGCATGAGCCGTGAGTTCGACGAGTATTCGGCCACCGTCCGCTTGGCGCGTCTGGCGCCCGCACCCGTAGCCGTAGCTGCACCCGCATCTGTGGCTGCAACGCCCTCTACACCGCCCGCCGCCGCGGTCGCCGGCGCTGCGGCGGGTTTGCAGCCGCGGGAGAAGCTGTTGGCCGGCGCGATCCTGCTTGCGGCGCTGGCCATCGCCGGCCTGATTGCGTTTATCTAGGACGCGGTTTCGCCCAGGGTGCCGAACTCCACCGGCGTCCTGACGTAGAACAAGTGCACACCCTCCGCCGTCAGGCGCTCGAACAGGCGTTCCGCATCGGCTTCGCTGGCGACCATGTGCACTTCCTGCGGCTGGTCGGCGAGTTCGAAGAAATGCGCCGAGTGCATCCGCCGATGCAGGCCAAAGCCCTCGCTGCCGGCCACCAGGGTGGCGCCGGGCAGGCCCAGCTCGCGCGCCAGTTGCACCAGCCAGTCGCCCAAGGGGTGGCCCTGGTGGCGTTTGTCCTGCTGGGTAAAGAAGGTGATCTGGTAGCCCTTCATGTTTCGCTCCTTAGCGTGAAAGAGTTCGAACAACGCGCCCCGTGATATCGAGCGCAGCGAGCTGATTAATAGCCTCCACCGTGAGGGGGAGGATGGGAGGGGGCGGGCGTTGGTGCCGTGTGGCGGGTGCTCACGGAAAGCCTGCGCGTTAGGAAATTTTCAGCCACTGCCAGGAGGCCAGGCCGGCCAGGGTCATCAGCAGCGAGCCGCTGACGTGGATGGCGATGGTGCCCAGGGCCCAGCCCAGGCGGCCGCCCTGCAGCAGGGTGACGACCTCGGCGGAGAAGGTGGAGAAGGTGGTCAGGCCGCCACAAAATCCGGTGATGATCAGCAGCCGCCATTCCGGCGCAATATCCGGCGCCTGGGCGAAATAGGCGATGGCCAGACCGATGATGTAGCCGCCGATCAGGTTGGCGCTGAGGGTGCCGAGGGGCACGGTGGGGAAGATACTGTTGAATTGATTGCCGAGAACCCAGCGCAGCAGGGCGCCGACGGCGGAGCCGAGCGAAATGGCAACGACGGGTTTCCACATAGAACTGCCCTGTTATTTATTGGTACTAAGACTGGCGCCAAGGCCTGATGCTCGTTGCCGAGCACGGCCCGCTGCGAGGGGATTTTGCCACAGGGGAGCGGGCGGCCTTGGGGGGCGGCGCTATTCCTCTTCCTCGTGGGGCCTGAAGGCCTCGCTGAGCTTCTTCTGGGTCTGCGGCGGCACCGCCGCGTAGCGCGCCAGATCGATGGTGTAGCTGCCCTTGCCGGCGGTGAGCGACTTCAGCCGAGAGGCGTAGTCGGCAATTTCGGCCAGCGGCACTTCGCCATTCACCGCCACGCTGCCGTGGCCCCGTGGCTGGGTGCCGGTGACATGGCCGCGGCGGCTCGCCAGATCGCCGGCGATATCGCCCATGGCGGCCTCCGGCACCACCACCTCGATGGCGACGATGGGTTCGAGCACGATCGGGCTGGCGGCGCGGATCGCCGTCGCCATCGCCTTGCGCCCAGCGCTGAAGAAGGCCACGTCCTTGCCGTCCACCGAATGGGTCTTGCCGTCATAGACGATGGCGCGCAGGTCCACCACCGGGAAGCCGGCGGCGACGCCGTCGGCCAGGGCCTGGCGCACGCCCTTTTCCACCGAGGCCATGAACACCCCGGGGATCGCGCCGCCCTTGACGTGATCGACGAACTCGAAGCCGGCGCCGCGCGCCAACGGCTCGATGCGCAGGAACACCTCGCCGAACTGGCCGGCGCCGCCGGACTGCTTCTTGTGCCGGTGGTGGCCTTCGGCCGCGGCCGTCACCGTCTCGCGGTAGGGAATCAGCGGCGGTTTGCTGTCCAGCTCCAGCTTGTACTGGCTGGCGAGTTTTTCCAGCTTGTAGCGCAGATGCATTTCGCCGAGGCCGCGGATCACCGTCTCGTGGCTGGTGGGGTGGCGCTCGACGACGAAGCAGGGGTCTTCCAGGGCCAGCTTCTTCAGCGTATCGAACAGGCGCTGCTCGTCGCCCTTGCGCTTGGTCTCGACCGCCAGGCCCTGCATCGGCTGCGGGAACTCCAGCGGCTTGAGGTGGATGTGGTCCTCGTCGTGGGAGTCGTGCAGCACGCTGTCGAATTCGATTTCCTCGACCTTGGCGATGGCGCCCAGGTCCCCCGGCAGCAGCGCGTCCACCTCGACGTAATCCTTGCCCTGTAGCTGGTAGAGATGGCCGACCTTGAAGGGCTTGCGGCCGTCGCCGACGAAGAGCTGGCTGTCGCGGCGCACGGTGCCCTGGTGCACACGGAACACGGCGACGTTGCCCAGATAGGGATCGGCCACCATCTTGAACACATGGGCCAGCACGTGGCGCGTTGGGTCGGGCAGCGCGGCGAAGCTCTCGCCGGCACTGCCCGGTTCGCCGCGGTAGAAGGGTGGCGGGTTGCCCTCCAGCGGGCTGGGCGCCAGCGTGGCGAGCACATGCAGCAGTTGCGGAATGCCGGCGCCGCTGCGCGCCGAGACGAACAGGATCGGCACCAGATGGCCCTCGCGCAGGGCCTTCTCGAAGGGGGCGTGGAGTTCGCCGACGCTGGGATCGACGCCGTCCTCCAGGTAGCGGGCGAGCAGGCTTTCATCCTCTTCCACCAACTGGTCGATCAGCGCGCGGTGGGCGGCCTGCACCGAATCGAAGTCGGCGTCGCCGCTGTCGTGCTCCAGCACCTCCACCACCTCGCTGCGGTCGTGGGACGGCAGGTCGAGCAGCATGCACTGCTTGCCGAAGCGCTCGCGCAACTCTGCCACCAAGCCGGGCAGGTCGCCGTTGCCGACGTCGATCTTGTTCACCACGATCATTCGAGCCAGGCCGCGGGCGGCGGCGGCCCGCATCATCCGCTCGGTAGCCAGCTCGATGCCGGTCTGGGCGTTCACCACCGCCACCGCGGTATCGACGCCAGCCAAGGCTGCCAGCGTCGGGCCGGAGAAATCTGGATAGCCCGGGGTGTCGATCAGATGGAGATGCACATCCTCCCAGGCGAAATTCACCAGGGCCGAGTTGAGCGAATGGCCGGCGGCTTTTTCCTGGGCATCGAAATCGCAGACCGTGTTGCCCTTTTCCACCGCACCCTTGGCGGTGATGGCTCCGGCCGCATACAGCAGCGCCTCGGTCAGCGTGGTCTTGCCCGCCCCGCCGTGACCGACCAGGGCAATGCTGCGGATAGATTCGGTGGTGTAGCGTGCCATGGCGTCCTCCCCTTATCGCGTTTTTGAAAACTATACGCTTCTGGGTTGTTTCGCCAAGGGACCACGTGGTTTAGGCCTGCCATCCTTGTTGAAGGCAGCTAACCGGCGCTCCTTCTGAACCCGAATTTTCGTCTGATACCGGCACTAAGCTGCCGCTTGATGTTGCCAGCCCATACGCATACTGGCAGGATGCCAACATGAAAAAAGTTATCCCATGGGTGGGTGGCGGTATTGGGGGGCTAGGTATGTCACTCCTTGTAAATGGCAGCGTGGTTGCAGGTCTAGTCCTTGTTGTACTCGGCGTTCTGATGATTGTTGTACCAACAAAGTCCTAAACCGGCACCAAGCGGTCATCCGTTAAAGCGCCAGATAGGCGACATTGGATGCGTTGTTATTCCATTTGTATTAACGCAAAATGCTGCAACGAGTCGAAACTGGTGAGTGTGGTTTATGCAAAATGACAAGTCGAGTTCTTGTGCAACGTGGAAACTACAATTGCTCTTTGGACTTGGCTTTTCTCTTCTCGCGGCCGCAATATTGTTCGCGTGGAAACTTGACGTTCCTGATCGTGCGGACCTTATAGAAGTTTCTGGCAAGGTCGCAGAAGTCTCTGTAAGCAAGTTGGCTGGCAAATATCCCGCTAGGCTCGTAAACATCTACTTAAATGAAGGGCAGCGTTCCTATCGGCTGACGCAAGACGATGATGCAGGGCTGGGTTACTACCTGCTTTGTACTTTAGGAAGGGGCGATGAGATACACGCTTTGGTAAAAACTGACGCGCTTGGGCGAGGCCAGTACTGGGTTTGGCAAATCTCCAAAGAGAATGGAAGCGTGCTCACTTATGACCAAATGCTAGCGTACCGTGTTCACGGAGTGGATTCTCATCGCACTTTCGGATTAATTTTTGCTGCCATTGCAGGTTTTCTAACCATACTTGGTGCCGTCGGGTGGTATCGCAATATAGGCGACCAATAATAGGTTGCCTGGTGAATGACCGTCTTCTTGGAAGAGACCGGCTGCTCAGGGTCGGCTTCGGCCAGTGAATAGCGCTAATTCGGACGACTAAGCCGGGCCATCCCCGCATCTATGGCCTGGTGAAAGTTAGGCCGACTCCCGCGGCCGCATGAAATCAGTATTCGGCCTGCCCTCTGAGCTTCCTGCTGCGATAGGCGCTAACACCGCAAATGGTCGCAGCTCGCGTTGACCAGCGCGCGTAGCAGGCGCGGGTCGTCCCAGGGCACGTCGTGATGAATCTCCGCGAGCAGCGGGCTTTGCTGGTCCCGCAGCCACTCTTGCGGGAAGAGCGCCACCCGTTCCACGGGATGCGACGGATGCGAGCGCTGGTAGGGGGCGCCGCTGAGCTTGCAATACAGGGCGCGATTCAAGTCGCGTCCCACCAGATGGCCGAGGGGACAGATGGGGCAGGGCCGTTGATTCAACTCGAGCAAATAGGCGGCCTGGCTGGTGTCTTCGATGATGAAGTCCGCGCTGCAGAAACCGGAGTAGCCGAGGTCAGCCAGCAAGGCCTGCATGGTGGCGTCGATTTCCGCATGCTCGACAAAGCGCACCACGGAACTCGGCCCGGTTTCCTGTGGATGGCAATGCTCTTTGACGATGGTCAGATGCTCCAGGATTTGCCCCGCCATCGCACTCAGCGACTGCATGGCCTGCATGCCACGAATATGCTGCTGTACGTAAATTCCCGCCGCGGCCAAATTTCCGTTTCCTGCTGTTCCCAGGTCGGTAGCGAGCGACTTCAATCCACCCTCGACTTCCGCAGGATTGGCGCAGATGCGTACGCCCTTGCCACCGGTACCCAAGTCGGATTTGAGTACGACGGGATAGCCATGGGCTTCGGCGAAGGACAGGGTGTCCGCTAAGGCTGCCACGGGAGCTTGTTGGGGAACTCGCAGCCCCAGTCCCCGGGCGCGCTCGACCAGTGCGTGTTTGCTTTCGGCCATTCCCTCAGTGGTCGGGCCGCCGAGGGAATTGCGGATCAAAGCCGCTGCGTTGGCGACTTCGCTTCCCGATGGCGCTGCACCATTGGCGTTGGCAAACTGACGCAAAGCCGCGACGGCGGCATCGCAGCCCGGGACGATCAACGTCGGCTGCACTCGGGCAATGGTCTTCAGCAGGCAATCCGCGATGCTGGCCCCGGCGGGCATGGTGAAGTGGTGTTGGGCGTAACGTGTCTGCGACAGAAACGATCCCACGGGGCTGAGGGTGACGACCTGGAAACCCGCCTGGATCAGGCCCTTGGGTAGGCGGCTGATTCCCATCCAGCGTGGGGAGAGCAGGAAGATCAATATCCGCGGCACGGAGCCGGCATCGATGCTCGAAGGCTGAGTCGCTTGCATTATTCGCGGGCCGCCGAAGAATTCTGTGCGCCGGGTAGTCGGCGTGGACAGCAGGCGGCCAGTCTAAATGACCCGGGCTCAGTGAGTTGCCGGGTACTGCTGAATCAGAGCCAGTCGCGCGGCCGCAGGAAATCGGTGTACAGCTTTTCCTCGGCGCTGCCCGCTGCGGGGTGCCAGTCGTAGCGCCATTTCACGATGGGCGGCAGGGACATCAGAATGGATTCGGTGCGGCCGCCGGATTGCAGGCCGAACAGGGTGCCCCGGTCCCACACCAGATTGAACTCGACGTAGCGGCCGCGGCGATAGGCCTGGAAGTCGCGTTCCCGCTCGCCATAGGGCGTGTCCTTGCGGCGTTCGCAGAGCGGCAGGTAGGCCTGGGTGAAATTGTCGCCGACCGCCTGGGTCAGTTGGAAGCAGCGTTCGAAGCCGCCCTCGTTGAGGTCGTCGAAGAACACGCCGCCGATGCCACGTGGCTCATTGCGATGCTTCAGGAAAAAGTATTCGTCGCACCACTGCTTGTACTTGGCGTGGACGTCGGCGCCGAAGGGGGCGAGGGCGTCGCGGCAGGTGCGGTGGAAGTGCCGGGCATCTTCCTCGAAACCGTAATAGGGCGTCAGGTCCATGCCGCCGCCGAACCACCAGACCGGCGCCTCGCCTTCCTTCTCGGCGATGAAGCAGCGCACGTTGGCGTGGGAGGTGGGGCAGTAGGGATTGCGTGGATGCAGCACCAGCGAGACGCCCATGGCTTCCCAGCTACGGCCCGCCAGTTCCGGGCGGTGGGCGGTGGCGGAGGGCGGCAACTTGGTGCCGGTGACGTGGGAGAAATTGACCCCGCCACGCTCGAAGAAATTGCCTTCCTCGATCAGCCGCGAGGTGCCGCCGCCGCCCTCGGGGCGCACCCAGGAATCGCTGCGGAAGCTTTGGCCGTCGAAGCGTTCAAGTTCGGCGACGACGCGGTCCTGCAGGCCGGTGAAGTACTGCTTGAGGGCGGTGGTGTCCATGGCAGGCTCTCTGTGACACGGGCCGCAGTGCGGCCCGTGGTGGTGGTGGGGAGTGGCGCCCGTCTGTGCGGGTTTCCCGGTATCAGCGTTTGATCGCGCGATATCCGATGTCGCGGCGGTACTGCATGCCGTCGAAGGAAATGGCTTCCGCCAGTTCGTAGGCGCGGTTCTGCGCCAGCTTGACGGTGTCGCCCAGGGCCGTGGCGCAGAGCACGCGGCCGCCGCTGGTGAGTACCTGGCCGGCGGCTGCGCGGGTGCCGGCATGGAACACATGGGCATCGTCGGCGGCGCGCTCGGGCAGGCCGTGGATGGTGTCGTCCTTTTTCGGATTGTCCGGGTAGCCGCCGGCGGCGAGCACCACGCCGAGGGCGACGCGGCGGTCCCAGTCGGCTTCCACCTGATCGAGGCGGCCGTCGATGCCGGCGTCGATCAGCTCGGTGAAATCGCTCTTCAGCCGCATCATGATCGGCTGGGTTTCCGGGTCGCCGAAGCGGCAGTTGAACTCCAGCACCTTGAGGCTGCCGTCGGGCTTGATCATCAGGCCGGCGTAAAGGAAGCCGGTGTAGAGGATGCCGTCGGCCTCCATGCCGCGGATGGTCGGCATGATCACCTCGCGCATGACCCGGGCGTGGATGTCGGGGGTCACCACCGGGGCCGGCGAGTAGGCGCCCATGCCGCCGGTGTTGGGCCCCTGGTCGCCGTCCTTGAGGCGCTTGTGGTCCTGGCTGGTGGCCATCGCCAGGGCGTGCTTGCCGTCGGCCATGACGATGAAGCTGGCTTCCTCGCCGTCGAGGAATTCCTCGATCACCACGCGGGCGCCGGCATCGCCGAGCTTGTTGCCGGCGAGCATGTCGTCCACCGCGGCGTGGGCTTCGGCGGCACTCATCGCCACCACCACGCCCTTGCCGGCGGCCAGGCCATCGGCCTTGATGACGATGGGCGCCCCCTCGGCATCGATGTAGGCGTGGGCCTGCTTGAGGTCGCTGAAGGTCTCGAACTTGGCGGTCGGGATGCCGTGGCGGGTCATGAACTGCTTGGCGAAATCCTTGGAGCTTTCCAGCTGGGCGGCTTCCTTGCTCGGGCCGAAGATGCGCAGGCCGGCGGCACGGAAGGCGTTCACCACGCCGGCCGCCAGGGGCGCCTCGGGGCCCACCACGGTGGCGTGGACGCCCTCGGCTCGGGCGAAGTCCACCAGGTCGGGGATCGCCGTGATCGGCACGTTCTCCAGTCCATCCTCGCGGGCCGTGCCGGCATTGCCGGGGGCGACGAAGATCTTCTGCACCTTGGGCGACTGGTTGAGGCGCCAGGCCAGCGCATGCTCGCGGCCGCCGGAGCCGATGACGAGGAGTTTCATTTCTTGGGCTTTCCCTTGGAGAGAACGTCGGCGGTGAAGCCGATGGGCCGTTTGCTGCTTTCGGCGGGAGCCATCAATTGCCGAATCGCATCAAAGACGGTTTTGAATTGTTGGTCGTAACGGCGCTCCAGCGTCGCCAGTTTTGTTGCCAGTTCGGCGTTTTC
>DATDMT010000188.1:0-3771 GCA_036518635.1 Rhodocyclaceae bacterium
ACGTCGCCAAGCTGCAAAAACTTGCCGAATTGAAGAGCCAGGCCGGCGCCGATCTGCAGAAGCAGGCAGCCAAGCCGGCGGACGTGAAAAAGCCCGAACCGACTCCAGCGCCGGCACCGGCTGCGAAGCCAGCCGAGCCGCCCAAGCCGGAAGCTGCGGCGCCGGGCAAGGTGGAGCCGCCCAAGGCCGAGGCACCGAAGGTTGAGCCCGCCAAGGCGGAGCCGCCCAAGCCGGCCGAAGCACCCAAGCCCGACGCGGCCAAGGCCGAAGAAAAACCCGCAGAAGCAGCAAAGGCTGCCGACGCCGCAAACCCGGCCGAACCGCCCCCGCCGCCGAAGAAAAAGCCCTTGCCGCCGCCCCCCCCGCCGCCTGAACCCGATTTCATGGAAGAAAACGGCGCCTTGGTTGCCGGCGCCGGTGGCGTACTGGCCCTGTTGGCCGGCTACTTTGGTTTTACCGCATGGAAGCGCCGCAAGGCGGCTGCCGCTGCGCCGGAATCCCATTTCTCCGAGCCGCCGGTTTCCAGCGGTTCCGAGTTTGGCCCCGCCAGCGAGGATCACATTTCTGGGCCTGCGTCGGATTTCGGCGCTGCCGGCGATGATCTGGTTGGTGGTGTGGACCCGATCCGCGAAGCCGAAACCTATCTGGCCTACGGCCGCGACGCGCAGGCTGAAGAAATCCTGGTGGATGCCCTGCGCAGCAATCCGGCTCAGCCGGCTGTGCAGTTGAAGCTGCTGGAAATCTACGCCTCCCGCCGCGCGGTCAATGAATTCAACCAGGTTGCCAACGATCTGCACCAGCAGACCGGCGGCTCCGGCGAGGACTGGGAAAAGGCCGCCGGCCTGGGCCGCTCCGTCGATCCGGCCAATCCGCTGTACGGTGCTGGCGAGGCGCTTGCTGCTACGCCGTCGGCGATGGACGAGGTTGCCGGCAGCACCGTGATCATGGCAGCGCCCGTTGTCGAAGAAGCGCCTGCCCAGGCAGTTGCCGAAGTGACCGAGGCCGAGTTACCTGGCAGCCTGGATTTCGATCTGGATCTCGGCGCGGCCGAGCCGGCAGCGCCGGCCCCTGCGGCGGCCGAACCGGTCGCTGCCGCGCCGGCGGATGAGGCTTCCAGCCTGGATTTCGATCTCGATTTGGGTGAGGCGGCCCCGGCTGCTGCTGCCGAGGCGCCCGCGCCCGCCGCGGAAGAAGAACCTGCCGGCCTGGACTTCGATCTGGATTTGGGTACGGCGGAATCTGCACCCGAGCCGGCCGCCGCGCCTGCGGTTGAAACGGCCGCCGCCGCTGAGGAAGCGGGTGGTCTCGATTTCGATCTGGGCATGGATGAAACCCCGGCGCCTGCAGCTCCGGCGGTGGAAACCCCGATGGCCGCTGCCGGCGATACCGGTCTGAGTATGGACTTCGACCTGGACATCGGTGGCGCCGCTCCTGCTACCCCTGAGGCGCCGGCACCCGCTGCGGTGGAAGAAGCACCGGCCGCTGCCGGCAACATGATGGACTTCGATCTCGATCTCGGCGCCGCACCGGAAGTGGCTGCGCAGGTGGAGCAAGCGGCGGCTGCCGCTGCCGAGCCCGAGTCCAGCGGCCTGGATTTCGATTTCGACCTGGGCGAGGCCGCTCCGGCCATTGCCGCTGCGGAAGCCCCGGCACCGGCGCTGGATTTGGCGGGTATCGACCTGGACTTGGGCGATACCGCCGTGCCCGATCTGGACCTGTCTGCCGGCGAATCCAGCCCGCCGCTGGCCATGCCTAGCGACAACCCCGAAGTGGCGACCAAGCTGGAACTGGCCCAAGCCTACGAGGAAATGGGCGACAAGGAAGGTGCCAAGGAGCTGCTGCAGGAAGTGTTGTCCGAAGGTAGCGAAGCCCAACAGGCTGTTGCCCGCGACAAGCTGGCGAAGCTCGGCTGAACCTTCCGTCCTTGGCGTTTCACCCCGCAAGCCTGCTTCTCCTATGGGGGGCAGGCTTGCTTGTTTTGCAGGGCCTGAGTCTGTCGCCGACCTTGCTGGTGAGCGCGCTGGTGCTGCTGGTCGGCGCTTTGACCTGCCGTTCCCTGTTGCTGCGCCTGCTGCGGCGTACCCGCTGGATTTTTCTGTCGCTGATCGTTATGTTTCTCTGGATGACCCCCGGGGTGATGCTGCCCGGTCTTTGGGGCAGCCTCGGCCTGACCGAGGAGGGGGCCCTGGCGGCGGCGGAGCATTGCGCCCGCCTGGCGGCGGTGATCGGCCTGGTGGCCTTGCTGCTGGATCGGCTCGACCACTCGCGCATCATTGCCGGCCTGTATGTGTTGATGGCGCCGCTGGAATGGCTGGGCATTCAGCGCCAGCGCATCGCCTTGCGCCTGATGCTCACCCTCGACTATGCCGCGGATGACCGGGTGCGCCACTGGCAGGATTGGTTCGCCGACCATGCGCCGGAAAGCCGCCCCGGCGAACTGACTCTGGTACTGCCCCGTTTCCAATGGCTCGATGGCCTGGTACTGGCGGCGCTAGCGACTGCACTTGCCGCCTACGGATGGCTGGCATCGTGAGGTACTTGCTGCAGATTGAATACGACGGTTCGCGTTTCCAGGGCTGGCAGTCCCAGCCCTCGGGGCAGACCGTGCAGGACCATCTGGAAAAGGCCTTGTCCACCATCGCCTGCGAGCGGGTGCAAGCCCACGCCGCCGGCCGCACCGACACCGGGGTGCATGCACTGGCCCAGGTGGCGCACTTCGAAACCCAGGTGGAGCGGCCGCTGCAGGCCTGGATTCGCGGGGTGAATGCCCACCTGCCTGCAGCCATCGCGGTGCGCCAGGTCTTGCCGGTGGCCGACGACTTCCATGCGCGCTTCTGCGCCCAGTCTCGCAGCTATCGTTACGTGCTGTTCAACAACCCGGTACGCCCGGCGATCCAGGCGGGCCGGGTGGGCTGGTATCACCGTCCCCTCGACGCCCCGGCCATGGCCCGTGCCGCCGCCTTGCTGCTGGGGGAGCGGGACTTCAGCGCCTTTCGCTCCTCGGAATGCCAGGCCAAGAGCCCGGTGAAGACCGTGCACCAGGCGGACGTGGCGCGCCACGGCGAGTTCCTGGTGTTCGATTTCTGCGCCGGCGGCTTTCTCCACCACATGGTTCGCAACCTGGTCGGCGCCTTGCTCTGGGTGGGCTACGGCAAGGAGCGGCCGGAATGGATCGTGGACCTGCTGGCCCAGCGCGACCGCACCCTGGCGCCGCCGACCTTCATGCCTGACGGGCTGTACTTCACCGGGGTGGACTACGGCCCCGGCTGGAACCTGCCGGACGGGGGGCGTATCATCGCGCCTTCGTTTAGCACCCTGGTCTGACCTTGCCCCGAACCCGAATCAAAATCTGCGGCCTGACCCGGCCGGAAGACCTGACGGCTGCCGTGATCGCCGGTGCCGACGCGATCGGCCTGGTTTTCTACGGCCCCAGCCCGCGTTATGTGGCGCCGGAAAAGGCTGCAGCCCTCGCTGCTTTGGTGCCGCCCTTCGTCACCCGCGTCGGTCTGTTCGTCAATGCCGAGCCCGCCGAAGTGCGCTCCATTCTGGACGCCGTGCCGCTGGAGTTGCTGCAATTCCACGGCGATGAGGACGACGCCTATTGCCGCCAGTTCCAGCGCCCCTACATCAAGGCGGCGCGGATGAGGCCGGGGGTCGATCTGCTAGAATTCGCCCGCTCCTATCCCGCTGCCCGGGCGCTGTTGCTGGATGCCTTTGTCGAAGGCTACGGCGGTGGTGGCGAGACCTTCGACTGGAGCCTGATTCCCCGTG
>DATDMT010000189.1:0-2415 GCA_036518635.1 Rhodocyclaceae bacterium
TGGAACTGTTTGGTGCATCCGTCCCGGCAAACTTGTTGATTGTAGCTCGAACGCCCCCGTTCAGGCAACGACTTTCACCAACTTAGTGCGTAAATTCATAGGGCTATTCGCCAAAGTCGCCCTTCGCCGCGTAGGCATCCATGGCGCCCACCATGGCCGCCGCCATGGCCGGATGATAGGGGTCGTGGCCCGCTCCCTCGGCCCAGGCCAGCCGGCTCCCCGGACAGGCCCGATGGGCCAGCCAGGCGCTGACCGGACGACAGACCGCATCGACGCTGCCGTGCAGGAACAACAGAGGCAGACCGCGCAGGGCGGCGCAGGCCTGCAGCACCCGCGACTTGCCCAGCCAGCAGCGATGGGCCAGGTAGTGGCTCTGCACCCGGTAGCGCAGGCACAAGGCGCGCAGCGCCTCCCCTTCCGGCGCCGGGGCCGGCGGCAAACTGCTCAAGGCCCGCTCCCAGGCGAACCAGGCCCGGGCGGCAAGGGCCTGCAGCGCCTGATCCCGGCCAGCAAAAACCTTGCACAGCCAGGGCAGCAGATCGCCCCGAGCCCAGGGGGGCACCACCTGCACCAGGGCCGCCCAGGCCTCGGGATGGAAGGCCGCCGCGTCGCGGAAAAACCAACGAAAATCGTCGCCCCCGGTCAGAAACAGGCCCCGCAACAGCGCTCCGCTCACGACGGGTCGATGGGCCGCCGCATACGCCGCCCCCAGGGTCGCGCCCCAGGAGCCGCCGACCACCAGCCAGCGGGCGATGCCCAGATGCCGGCGCAGGGCCTCGATGTCCTCCAGCAGCAGGCCGGTGCGGTTGTGCCGCGTCTCTCCGGCCGGCTGGCTTTGGCCGCTGCCGCGCTGATCGAACTGGATCACCCGGTAGCAGCCGGGATCGAAGAAGCGCGCCTGGAACGGCGAACTCCCCGAACCCGGCCCGCCGTGCAGCACTACAGCCGGAATGCCGTCGGGGGCGCCGCGCTGCGTATAGGCGATGCGATGGCCGCCGCTCACGGGAAGCAATCCACCATCGTAGGGATCGGCGGGAGGAAACAGGCCGTCGGCGGCCGCAACAACGGGGGTTTTCGAGTTCATGGAGCCGGATGGTAACAACCCCGCCGGAAGCCCATCAGCGCCCCGATCAAAATTGATTTAGGTCAAATCATGAAAATCATGAGGCCCGTTTCAATGAACACTTGAAGTTTTAAGTTTCCGCCGGTGCCACTATTCAACCGGAGCCTGGCCGATGAGCCAGCCGAATGGTGAGCCGCAGCGGCCTGCTCCCGGGTCATACCGGCCTGCCATCTTTAATCAACAACCTCAGAAGGAGACTTACTATGCAATGGCAAACCCCCAAGGCTTGCGATTTCCGCTTCGGCTTCGAAATCACCATGTACGTTGCCGCTCGCTAAAGCGAGACGGACACGTTAAAAGCCCGCCCCACGGCGGGCTTTTTATTTCCAGCACATTATGCAAATCATAGTTCTCGGTGCATCCGCCGGGGGTGGTTTCCCCCAATGGAACTGCAACTGCACAAACTGCGAGGGTGTCCGCAAAGGTACGGTGAAAGCCTACCCGCGCACCCAGTCTTCCATCTGCGTCAGCGGCGACAACTGTCAGGACTGGGTCCTGCTCAACGCCTCGCCCGACATCCTGCAACAGATCAAGGCCACGCCCGAACTCCAGCCCGGCCGCGCCCTGCGCGACACGGGCATTGCCGCGGTGATGCTGGTGGACGGTCAGATCGACCATTCCACCGGCCTTTTCATGCTGCGCGAACAGAAGCAGAAGCTCCCCTTGTGGTGCGCCGATCCGGTCTATGAAGACCTGACCACCGGCAACCCGATCCTCAAGGTGCTGGAGCACTTCTGCGGCGTCGATCGCCACACCGTGCCCCTCGACGGCACCCTGTTCGAAATTGCCAAGGCCGAGGGCATCACCTTCTCCGCCCTGCCCCTGTCCAGCAAGGCCGCGCCCTACTCGCCCCACCGGGAGCAATCGGTGGACGGCGACAACATCGGCCTGACCATCACCGACAAGGCCAGCGGCAAGAAGGTGTTCTACGCCCCCGGCCTCGGCGCCCACAGCGATGCAGTGTTCCGCCGTATGTGCGAAGCCGACTGCGTGATGGTGGACGGCACCTTCTGGACCGACGACGAGATGATCGCCTGGGGCCTGTCCACCAAGACTGCCCGCGACATCGGCCACCTGCCCCAATCGGGCGTCGGCGGCATGATCGAGTGGCT
This sequence comes from Rhodocyclaceae bacterium, assembly GCA_036518635.1. GTDB lineage: Bacteria > Pseudomonadota > Gammaproteobacteria > Burkholderiales > Rhodocyclaceae > AWTP1-18. Next base: position 2,236 of record DATDMT010000189.1, read on the forward strand.
TTCGGAGCTGCCCAGCCACGTCCGCAAAATTCTGATTCACATCAACAATACCAACCCGATCCTCAACGAGGACTCCCCCCAGAGAGCGGAGCTGACGCGGGCCGGCATCGAGCTGGCCTACGACGGCATGCGTATTTCCCTCTAACTATTGAAGACCGACGTCACCATGATTCGAGCCGA
>DATDMT010000190.1:0-9849 GCA_036518635.1 Rhodocyclaceae bacterium
CGCCCGCGCCGGCGAGCACGGCAAGGGCTTCGCCGTAGTCGCGGCGGAAGTGCGCAAGCTGGCCGAACGCAGCCAGGTCGCTGCCCAGGAAATCGGCGCCCTCGCCGGCGACTCGGTAAAGATGGCCGAACGTGCCGGCACCCTGCTCAATGAGATGGTTCCCTCGATCAAGAAGACCTCCGATCTGGTGCAGGAAATCGCCGCCGCTTCCCGGGAGCAGTCTGCTGGCGTCGGCCAGATCAACGGCGCCATGGGCCAGTTGAACAAGGCCACCCAGCAGAACGCCTCCGCCTCCGAAGAGCTGGCGGCCACCGCCGAGGAAATGAGCGGCAATGCGCGGCAACTGCAGGAACTGATGGAATTCTTCACCCTCGCGGCGAGCAAATCAGGCGACTTCAAGCGCTTCTGAACAGGAGAGAAGGGAAATGGGCAAGGCATCCAAACTGGGCTGGCGCTCGATCCGGCTGCGCCTGATGGCCGTGTTCGCCGTGCTCGCAGCCGGCATCACCTACTATCTGGCCGGGGACGTCATCGCCCGCATTGCCGAGCTGCGCGACGGCCACCGGCTGGAGGCCATCGCTAGCGTTTCCGTCGCCACCAGCGCGCTGGTGCATGAACTGCAGAAAGAACGCGGCCTCTCCGCCGGCTTCATCGGCTCCAAGGGCGAGAAATTCCGCGAGGCCCTGAACACCCAGCGCAAGGAAACCGACGCCCGCATCGCCGTGCTGGCCGAGCGCCGCCAGGCCGTCGGCGCGGAACTCCCGGTCGAAGTGGCCCAGGGCCTGCGCAGCGCCGACGAAGCCATCGCCAAGCTGGCCGCGCGCCGCGACGCGATCAGCGGCCTGGGCATTGCCGGCGCGGAATCCTTTGCCTATTTCACCGGCACCATCGACGGCTATCTGGTCAGCTTGGGGCACGTCACCCCCGCCCTCCAAGACGCCGGCATGATGCGAAAATTCTCCGCCTACACGATGTTCCTCAATGCCAAGGAACAGGCGGGCCGCGAACGCGCCACGCTGAACGCCGCCTTCAGCGCCGACAAGCCGCTGGACGGCGCGGTGCTGCGCCGCCTGCTGGGCATCGTCACCAGCCAGGACAACTTCCTCGCCGGCTTTCGCAATATGGCGACGGCCGAGCATGTCGCCAAACTCGGCAAATTGCTGGAAGCCCCGGCCAGTCGCGACGTGCTGACCATGCGCGGCAGCGCCCTGGAAAAATCCGCCGAGGGCAACTTCGGCGTGGTGCCGGCCACCTGGTTTGCCACCATCACCGCCAAGATCGACGGCATGAAGCAGGTCGAAGACGGGCTGGCCGAGGAAATCACGCTGTCGGCCGCGGCGATGATCGCCAAGGCGCGCTTGGGCCTGCTCGCCGCCGTCGGCAGTTCGCTGCTGGTGATCGGCGCCACCGTGCTGTTCGTGACCATGCTCTTCGGCGCCCTGAAGGCGGTGCATAACGCCACCAACGCCGCCACGCAACTGGCCAGCGGCGACCTGACCCTAACCATCGCGGTGGACCGCCAGGACGAGATCGGCGAACTGCAAGGCGCGCTGCGCACCACCGTCGGCCAACTGGCCGACACCATGCGCCGCGTCGGTGCCAGCGCCGACCACATCCGCGATGCCGCCGACCAGGTGGCGGCCACCGCCCAATCCCTTTCCCAGGCCACCTCCGAGCAGGCCGCGTCGTTCGAGGAGACCACCGCCTCGATCCAGGAAATCAGCCAGTCGATCAACGACACCACGGCCCGCGCCGAGGAGACCGACCACCTCGCCGCCGCTGCCGCCCATCGCGCCGAGGAAGGCGGCGCCGCAGTCAACACCACGGTCAGCAACATGCAACAGATCGCCGGCAAGATCGGCATCATCGACGACATCGCCTACCAGACCAATCTGCTCGCCCTCAACGCCGCCATCGAGGCCGCCCGTGCCGGCGAACATGGCAAGGGCTTCGCCGTGGTCGCTGCCGAAGTGCGCAAGCTGGCCGAACGCAGCCAGGTCGCCGCCCAGGAAATCGGCACCCTGGCGGCCACCAGCGTTCAGGGCGCCGAGGCAGCCGGCCATCTGCTGGAAAAAATGGTCCCGGAAATCCGCGACACTTCCGCTAAAGTGCAGCACATCGCCGCGACCTCGCAGGAACAGGCCAACGGCGCCAGCCAGATCAACACCGCCATGGGCCAGCTCAACCGCGCCACCCAGCAGAACGCCGCGGCCGCCGAGGAACTCGCCGCCACCGCCAGCGAAATGACCAGCCAGGCCCAGCACCTGGAAGACCTGATGAGTTTATTCAAGGTGGAGCATCGGGACGACACCTGATGCCCGCCGTATCAAACGACATGCCTATCAACGATATCGCCACCATCACCGATGCGGAGTTTTCCCAGTTCCAGCGCCTGATCTACAAAATTGCCGGCATCAGCATGGCGGAATCGAAAAAGGTCCTGCTGGTCGGCCGCCTCGGCAAGCGCTTGAAGCACCACGGCCTCAGCACCTTCACCGAGTACTACCGCCTGGTCTCCAACCCCAGCCAGGCGGCCGAACTGCAGACCATGGTGGACCTGCTGACCACCAATGAAACCTACTTCTTCCGCGAGGAAGCCCACTTCCAGTTTCTCAGCGAGGTGATCGTGCCGCAGCACCCGGCGGGCCGCTCACTGGATATCTGGAGCGGCGCCTCTTCCACCGGCGAGGAGATTTACACCATCTCCTTCGTCCTGGCCGATGCGCTGGGCCTGGATGCGGCATGGACCGTCACCGGCTCGGACATCTCGACCCAGGTGCTGGCCACCGCCGAGCGCGGCCACTACTGGCTGGATCGCACCCGCGGCCTGCCCGACCGCTACCTCAGGAAATACTGCATGAAGGGCGTGCGTAGCCAGGAAGGCAGCTTCATGATCGCGCCGGAGGTGAAGCGCCACACCCGCTTCCTGCAGGTCAATCTGAACCAGACCCTGCCCAACTTAGGCAAGTTTCACGTTATTTTCCTGCGCAACGTGATGATCTATTTCGACAACGACACCAAGCGCCAGGTGGTCGAGCGGATGATCAACCACCTGCACCCCGGCGGCTATTTCATCGTCGGCCATTCCGAGAGCCTGAACGGCCTGACCGACAGGCTGCGCGCCCTCAAACCGACGATCTACCAACTGAAATGACGAAGCCGCGATGAGCCGCATCAAGGTGATGATCGTGGACGACTCCGCCGTCGTCCGCCAGGTGAACAAGGAGACCCTGGAACGCGAAGCGGACATTGAGGTGATCGGCGTCGCTTCCGATCCGCTGTTCGCCCTCGACAAGATGAAGACCGTCTGGCCCGACGTGCTGGTGATCGACATCGAGATGCCGCGCATGGACGGCCTCACCTTCCTCAAAAAGATCATGAGCGAACACCCGACGCCGACGGTGATCTGCTCCTCCCTGGCGGAAAAGGGCGCTGCCGCAACCATGGAAGCCCTGGCTGCCGGCGCCCTGTCGATCATCACCAAGCCCAAGGCCGGGGTGAAGCAGTTCCTCCAGGATGCGGGCAACGATCTGGTCAGCGCCGTACGCGCCGCCGCCCGCGCCAACATGCGCCGCGTGGCCCCCGGCTCGACGGCTGGCCTCGCCTCGCCCAAGCTGAGCGCCGACGCCGTACTCGCCGCCCGCGAAGCCGGCACCCGGGCCATGGCCAACACCACCGACAAGGTGATCGCCATCGGCACCTCCACCGGAGGCACCCAGGCCCTGGAAGCGGTGTTGACCAAGCTACCGGCGGTCTGCGCCGGCATCGTCATCGTCCAGCACATGCCGGAGAAGTTCACCGCCATGTTTGCCCAGCGCCTCGACACGCTATGCAAGCTCGAAGTGCGCGAAGCCCAGGACGGCGACCGGGTGCTGCCCGGCCGCGCCCTGATCGCCCCCGGAGGCCGCCACATGATGTTGAAGCGCAGCGGTGCCCAGTACTACGTCGAGGTCGCCGACGGCCCGGTGGTGAACCGCCACAAGCCCTCGGTGGACGTGCTGTTCCGCTCCGTCGCCAAGGTCGCCGGGGCCAACGCCCTGGGCATCATCATGACCGGCATGGGCGACGACGGCGCCCGCGGCATGAAGGAAATGCGCGACGCCGGCGCCCAGACCGTCGCCGAGGACGAATCCACCTGCGTCGTGTTCGGCATGCCCAAGGTCGCCATCGAGATGGGCGGCGCCGCCAAGGTGGTCCCCCTGCAGCGGATACCCGACGAGATCGTCGCCTATGGCCGCTGATATCGAGCCCCTGCTGGTGTTCGGCTGGGGCAACCCGAGCCGCGGCGACGACGCCCTCGGGCCGCTGTTCGTCGATGCCGTGGAGGCCCTGGCCCTGCCCGGCGTCGAATGTCTTACCGATTTCCAATTGCAGATCGAGCACGCCCTGGACTTGAAGGGCCGCCAACGCATCCTGTTCGTGGACGCCAGCGCCGCCGCCGCAGCGCCCTTCCATGTCGGCCCGGTCGCGGTGCTGCGCGACGAAAGCTTTACCTCCCACGCCATGAGCCCTGCCGCCGTGCTGCAGACCTATCTCGACGTGGAAAAAGCCTCGCCACCGCCGGCCTGGCTGCTGGCGATCCGCGGCACGGACTTCGAACTCGGCGCGCCTCTCAGCGGCGAAGCGGCGCACAACCTGGCGGCGGCCATCGCCTGGTTCAAGACCTGGGCAGCGACCGAGTAGATCGGAGCGCCACCGGCGGTGGCATTGCTGTTGCTAGATAGACGCAGGCTCCCTGCGTTTGTCACAAGTCCCACAATGCCCGTCCAAGTCGCCAGCCCTGCCAGCATCTGGTCCCTGCCCAAGGAAAAGGCCATCAAACACCTGCTGCTGGCCCTCAACCAGCGCCTGGGTGACGACGCCTTCGCCTTCTGCGTGGACGACCCGCCCGACCCGCGGGCGATCCGCGTCTTCCACCCCCACGAGCTGCATCTCGGCGTGCGCATCTTCACCTTCGGCCAAAACCACGGCCGCTACGGCCTGCAGCTCGAATACCCGGAACTCCCCGACAACCGACCGGAACTGACCAATCAGGACGGCGAGGACCTGCCCCTCGAACGCACCCTGGAGATCATCGCCATCCACCTCGACCTGACCGAGCTTCCCGACTACCCATGAAAAAAATCGGCATCTTCTTCGGCACCGACACCGGCCGCACCCGCCGCATCGCCAAGCTCATCGGGCAAAAACTCGGCGACGCCGCCGCTGCACCGGTGAACATCAACAAGATCAGCATCGACGATTTCCTCGCCTACGACGCCCTGATCCTCGGCACCCCCACCTACGGCGACGGCGAACTGCCCGGCCTCTCGGTGGGCCTGAACAGCGAAAGCTGGGAGGAATTCCTGCCCTGGCTCGGCGGCGCCGACATGGCCGGCAAGACCGTCGCCCTGTTCGGCCTCGGCGAGCAGGACAAGTACGGCGACTACTTCTGCGACGCTCTGATCCTGCTCCACGACGCCGTCACCGCCTGCGGCGCCAGCGTGGTCGGCGACTGGCCGGTGGACGGCTACAGCTTCAAGGCCTCCCAAGCCATCGTGGACGGGCGCTTCGTCGGCCTACCGCTGGATCAGATCCTGCAGCCGGCGCTGACCGAAGCCAGGCTCGACGCCTGGCTAGCGCAGATTCGGCCCGCGCTCGGCATCTGATGCGCCCAGGGGAGATTCTGCGGCGGCATTGACCCGCATCCAGCCTCCAATCATAATGATCAATATGGTCATATCGGAGGAAGCACCATGATCACCGAAATCAGTGCGGTCAATTTCCGCCAGAACCTGGGCGAAATGCTCAATCAGGTGCAGTACCGCCACGACAGCGTGGTCATCAACAAGGACGGCAAGCCAGTCGCCGCGCTGGTGGACGCTCGCCTGTTCGAACGCATCCGCCGCATGCAGAGCCGCTTCGATGCGCTCTGCCAACGCATCGAAGCCGGCTACGCGAACCAGCCGGAAGTGGAAGGCCTGGCCGAAATCCAGGCCGCCATCGATGCCGAGCGCACGCAGGCGCGCCAGGCCACCAAGAAACCGAGCAAGAAGCGCTGAGGCGCCGTGGCGACGCTGCGGGTAGTCCTCGACACCAATGTGCTGCTCTCCGGCATCGCCTACCCGGCCAGCCTGCCGGGCAAGATCGTCACCGCCTGGCGCCACGGCTCGGTAGCCGTGCTGCTGTCTGCCTACATCCTCGACGAACTGCGCCGCGTGATGCCACGCCTGGCGCATCGCCATGGCTTGAACGTCGCGGAAATCGACGATCTGGTGGACACGCTGTCGATCCAGGCCGAAGTCATCGAGCCTCATGCGGACGCGGAGCCCGCCCTGCGCGACCTCGCCGATCAACCGGTGCTGGGCACGCTGCTGGCGGCACTCCAGGCGTCGAATGCCGACTATCTGATCACCGGCGACAAGGACCTGCTGGCGCTAGCAGACCGTTACCCCATCGTGACACCGACGCAATTCTGGGCAACCCATGGCGGGTTATGAAGCTTGGGTAAAACGAAATGTCACTGACCCTTTTAGCCAGACCCTTTTTGCCCGAATGAATTCTCCTATCCGCGGCATTTGGGAGACGGTTGAGGGCCAATTCTTCGTTGCGACCTCTTTAATCCCACATCCAGACGAAATAATTGAGGGCATTAGTTCCGATAAAGCCGATAGAGAGCTTATGGAAGCGCCCCACCCTCTAAAGGGCCGAATGAATGCCTCTGGTTGCTACCTCTACTACTGCTATTACGATTGGGGCGAGGGAACGAAGCCGGTATACATCTATGCTGGAAAGACAGCGCGCCTTGGCAAGCGCCTTTGGACTCATTGGTCTGATGGCGAACGCATCGACAAATTCTTTGAGTCCCACGTGGACTCTGGCCACCTCGATATGCAAATCACGCTCGCCGATGGTTCGATCCATACGATACAACCTGAACCAATCATCCGAGTCGCTCTTTGGTTTGTTGCCGGGAAACGGGAGAGAACAATGCTAGAGCATGGGATTATTTACGCCTATCAGCCACGTATGAACAATGGCTAACCCATCAGTCCGCCATTGGACAATGGGGACATCCATTAGCCGGCCGAAACAATGAGGGGCAGACACCGATTTCTCACTACGCTTAACTCAAGGCCACGAACATGACATCCGCAACGTTTGGTCCCGGCACTTCCCCGGTTGAAGTCACCAACATCTCGCCGCACGGCCTCTGGTTGCTGGTGAACGCGGAGGAACTCTTTCTGCCCTTCTCCGAGTTCCCCTGGTTTCGCGATGCAGTAGTGGCCAAGATTCTGCATGTCGAACTGCCCTCGCCGAATCACCTGTATTGGCCGGAACTGGATGTGGACCTGGCGCTGGAGTCGATTCGCCATCCCGAGCAGTTTCCTCTGATCAGTCAAGCCAGCGTCTGACTGAGTCCAGCGCCTGCTGAAACCTCCCATACACAAATCCGCAACCGTTCTGTAACACCCTAGCCTCAGCATCGCGGCCATTCCCTATTGGAGCGACCGCCCCATGCATGTGTTGATGCTGTCCGATGTTTACTTCCCGCGCATCAACGGGGTGTCCACTTCCATCGAGACTTTTCGCCGCGACCTGGGCGGCAGCGATATCCGCGTGACTCTGGTGGCGCCGGCCTATGAGGAACACCCTGGCGGCGAGGATGTGTTGCGGGTGCGGGCGCGGCGCCTGCCCTTCGACCCGGAGGACCGGCTGATGGTCTGGCGCTCCCTGCGCCGCAAGGTGGACGAGGCCTGCCGCGAGCCGGTGGACCTGATCCATATCCAGACCCCCTTCGCCGCCCACTATGCCGGCGTCGGCGCCGCGCGGCGGCTGGGACGGCCGGTGGTGGCGACCTATCACACGCATTTCGAGGAATACATCGGCCACTACCTGCCGGTGCTGCCGCGGCCGCTGCTGCGCGCCACGGCACGGGGCATTGCGCGCGGCCAGTGCAACGGCCTGGACGCGGTGATCGTGCCGTCCCGCGCCATGGAGCAGACGCTGCAGGGCTACGGCGTCACCGCCGCCACCCACGTGCTGCCCACCGGCATTCCCATCGAACGCTTCAACGGCGGCGACCGGGGCCGCTTCCGCACCCGCCACGACATCGCCGAGCATCGCCCGGTGGCGCTGTTCGTCGGCCGCGTGGCGCATGAGAAGAACATCGATTTCCTGCTGCGCGCCGTCGCCATTGCCGCCCGCGCCATGCCTGAATTGCTGCTGGTGGTGGCGGGCGAAGGCCCGGCGCTGCCGAGCTTGCTACGCCAGGCGGCGAGCCTGGGCATCGAAGGCAATGTGCGCTTCATCGGCTACATGGACCGCAGCACGGAACTGCCCGATTGCTATGCCGGCGCCGACGCCTTCGCCTTCGCCTCGCGCACCGAGACCCAGGGCCTGGTGCTGCTGGAGGCGATGGCCGCCGGCCTGCCGGTGTATGCCTTCGCCGCCATGGGCACCCGCGACATCGTCGAGCCGGGGCGCGGCGCCATCGCCGCCGCCCAGCACGAAGCGGGCTTCGCCGACGGCCTGGTACGGCTGCTGCGCGACCCGGCGCTGCGTGCCAGAATGGCCGTGGAAGGTAGCTGTTTCGCCAACGACTGGTCGGCGCCGGAACGCGCCCGCCAACTTGCCCACCTTTACCGATCACTGAAACGATGAACCCCAGCCCCACCGAGTCCAACACCGCCGCCGAAACCACCGCCCACCTCCATCGCGAAAGCCCGTTCAAGGGCAAGACCGGCCTGACCCGGCTGTGGAACGCCTTTCACTATTCCCTTGCCGGCCTGCAGGCGGCCTACAAGCTGGAGGACGCCTTCCGCCAGGAGGTGCTGCTGGCGGCGATCACGATTCCGCTGGCCCTGCTGCTGCCGGCCAGCCACATCGGCAAGGCGCTGATGATCGGCAGCGTGCTGCTGGTGCTGATCGTCGAGCTGCTCAACTCGGCCGTCGAGGCGACGGTGGACCGCATCTCCCTCGACCACCACAAGCTGGCCAAGCGTGCCAAGGACATCGGCAGCGCGGCGGTGCTGATGGCGCTGCTGAATGTGATCATCGTCTGGGCGCTGGTGTTGACGGCCTGATCTAAACGTCATTCCGGCGATCCGGAGTTCAGGTAAAGCCCCTGAAGAAGGTTCCCTCGCCCCTTCGGGGAGAGGGACAGGGTGAGGGGAATTCGTCGCTGCACCACCCTCACCCTGGCCCTCTCCCGCCAGCGGGAGAGGGGACGCATTGCGCAGCGTCTTCCTCGCGCTAGCCACACGGATTGTCCCAGTCACGAATTCGTCATGAATCGTTAACAATCCCGTCACCGCCGCCCGCCACCATGGCGGCATGGAATTCGTCGACGCGCCGCTGAAGGTATCCCTGGTCACCGAGACTTATGCGCCAGAGGTCAACGGTGTCGCGATGACCCTGGGGCGCACGGTGGAAGGCCTGCTCGCCCGCGGCCATCAGGTGCACCTGGTGCGGCCGCGCCAGCATCCGCGCGATACCGCCGCCGCCATGAGCCGCTTCACCGAGACCCTGGTGGCCGGCCTGCCGATCCCCCGCTATCCCGGCCTGCGCTTCGGCCTGCCGGCGCTGGGAGCGCTGAAAAAGCGCTGGCGCGCCAGCCGCCCGGACATCGTCCATATCGCCACCGAAGGCCCGCTCGGCGTCTCGGCGCTGAAGGCGGCGCGGGCGCTGGGCCTGCCGGTGAGCACCAGCTTCCACACCAACTTCGACGCCTACAGCCACCACTACGGCATTGGCCTGATCCGCCCCTTCATCACCGCCCACCTGCGCCGCTTCCACAACCGCGCCGACACCACCCTGGTGCCGACCCGCGCCCTGGCCGGCAGCCTGCAGCAGCAGGGCTATCGCAAC
>DATDMT010000191.1:0-11788 GCA_036518635.1 Rhodocyclaceae bacterium
GCGTGGTGGCGAGCGTGCCGGATTCGCCGCAGCAGCGCTCGTTCAGCGCCACCGGCTGGCCCATCAGCTTGTTGACGACCGCGAGCGGCGCATGCTGCTTCATCGGCGTGTGGCAGGGGTCGTGATACATGTAGCGGACGCCGTTCACGCCGTCGAGCTTCACGCCTTTCTCGAGCAGGTACTCGTGGATGTCGAGCAGGCGGCAGCCTGGAAACACCTTCTCGAACTCGTACTTCTCGAGCTGGTCGAGGCAGGTGCCGCACGACACCACCACCGTCTTGATGTCGAGGTAGTTGAGCGTGTTGGCGACGCGATGGAACAGCACGCGGTTGCTGGTCGTAATGCGCTGGCCTTCGTCGTGATTGCCTGCGGCGGTCTGCGGATACCCGCAGCATAGGTACCCCGGCGGCAGCACGGTCTGCGCGCCGACGTGGAACAGCATGGCCTGCGTTGCAAGCCCGACCTGCGAGAACAGGCGCTCGGAGCCGCAGCCGGGGAAATAGAACACCGCCTCGGCGTCGTCGCTGGCCGTGCGCGGATTGCGGATCACCGGGATCAGCGCGTCGTCCTCGATGTCGAGCAGCGCGCGCGCCGTGCGGCTCGGCACGCCGGCCGGCAGCGGCTTGTTGAGGAAGTGGATGACCTGCGTCTTGATGTCGGGCCGCCCAAGCGTCGCCGGCGGATGCTTGAGCTGGTCCTGGATCAGCCCCAGCGCCTTGGCGATGCGGTGGCCGAGGCGCTGCGCCTTGTAGCCGAGCTGGATCATGCCGGCTCGCATCAGCTTGATCGTCGCCGGGTCGGTGATGGTGAGGAAGGTCATCGCCATGGCGGTGGCTGGGACGAAGTTCTTCTTGCCCTGGCGGCGCAGGAAGTTGCGCATGGCCACCGAGACGTCGCCAAAGTCGATGTCCACCGGGCAGGGGTTCTTGCACTTGTGACAGATGGTGCAGTGGTCGGCGACGTCGTTGAACTCGGCGAAGTGCTGCAGGCTGATGCCGCGCCGGGTCTGCTCCTCGTAGAGGAAGGCCTCGATCAGCAGCGAAGTGCCGAGGATCTTGTTGCGCGGGCTGTAGAGCAGGTTGGCGCGCGGCACGTGGGTCGAGCAGACCGGCTTGCACTTGCCGCAGCGCAGGCAGTCCTTGATCATGGTTGAGATGGTGCCGATCTCGGATTGCTCCATGATCAGCGACTCGATGCCGAGCAGGGCGAAGGAGGGCGTGTAGGCCCGCGCCAGATCACCGCCGGGCATCAGCTTGCCCTTGTTGAAGCGGCCTTCCGGATCGATCTTGCGCTTGTAGTTGCGGAAGGGTTCGATCTCGGACTCGGCGAGGAATTCCAGCTTGGTGATGCCGATGCCATGTTCGCCGGAAATCACGCCGTCCAACGAGCGGGCCAGTTCCATGATCCGCGCCACGGCGACGTTGGCCCGTTGCAGCATGGCGTAGTGGTCGGAGTTCACCGGGATGTTGGTGTGCACATTGCCGTCGCCGGCATGCATGTGCAGGGCGACGAAGATGCGGCCCCGCTTCACTTCCTGGTGGATGCCGGCGATGCGCTCGACGATGGGACGATAGGTCTCGCCGGCGAAGATGTTCAGCAGCCCGGCGCGCAGTTCCTTCTTCCACGACACCCGCACCGAGTAGTCCTGCAGGCGGTGGAACAGGGTCGGTGCGGCGGCGCGGTTGCTGAGTTCGCCGGCCTCGATGCCGAGGGGGGCGAAGTGGCCTTCGGCCTGGCCCAGCGGCATGTCGAGGTTGTCCAGCAGCCACTGCCAGCGGCCGCGGATCACCGCCAGCAGCTCCAGCGCCTGCTCACGGCGGTCGCCGATCAGTACGTCCTTGTCGAGGTTGGTGTCGCCGGCATGCAGCGGCAGGTCGCCGGCGAAGAACTCGGCCAGGCCGTCGCACAGCGCCAGCTTGTTCTCGATGGAAAGCTCGATGTTGATCCGCTCGATGCCGTCGCAGTAGTCGCCCATCCGCGGCAGCGGAATCACCACGTCCTCGTTCACCTTGAAGGCGTTGGTGTGCTTGGAGATCGCCGCGGTGCGCGAGCGGTCAAGCCAGAACTTCTTGCGCATCTCCGGCGTCACGGCGATGAAGCCCTCGCCGCCGCGGCCATTGGCCATCCGTACCACGTCCGAAGCGGCGCTCATCACCGCGGTCTCGTCGTCACCGACGATGTCGCCAATCAGCACCATCTTCGGCCGGCCGTGGCGCTTTGCCTTGGTGGCGTAGCCGACGGCGCGCACGTAGCGTTCGTCGAGGTGTTCCAGGCCGGCGAGGATGGCACCGCCCGGGCGGGTCTTCAGATAGTCGGTGATCTCGACGATGGCCGGCACCGATTCGCGCACCTGGCCGAAGAACTCCAGGCAGACGGTGCGGGTCACCGGCGGCATCTTGTGCAGCACCCACACCGCCGAGGTGATCATGCCGTCGCAGCCCTCCTTCTGCACCCCGGGGATGCCGGCGAGGAACTTGTCGGTGACGTCCTTGCCGAGGCCCACCTTGCGGAAGCTGGCGCCCGGCACAGCGATGGTCTCTTCGCCGAGCAGGGTGTCGCCGGCGGCGTCGAAGCGGCGCAGGCGGAAGCTGACCGTTTCCTGGTCGTGGATCTTGCCGAAGTTGTGGTTCAGGCGTTCGATGTCCAGCCAGTTGCCGTCGGGCATCACCATCCGCCAGGAGGCCAGGTTGTCCAGCGCGGTACCCCACAGCACGGCCTTCTTGCCGCCGGCGTTCATGGCAATGTTGCCGCCGATGGTGGAGGCGTCGGCCGAGGTTGGGTCGCAGGCGAAGACGAAGCCGGCGTCCTCCGCCGCCTCCATCACCCGCCGCGTCACCAGGCCGGCGCCGGTCTTCACCGTCGCGTAGTCGCGGTCGGTGCCGGGCAGGCGCTGCATCACCACCGGGCCCAGGTCGATCAGCTTTTCGGTGTTGATCACCACCGAGTGGGCGTCGAGGGGCACGGCGCCGCCGGTGTAGCCGGTGCCGCCGCCGCGCGGGACGATGGTCAGGCCGAGTTCGATGCAGCTCCGCACCAGCGGGCCGAGTTCCTCCTCGGTATCGGGCATCAGCACGACGAAGGGATATTCGACGCGCCAGTCGGTGGCGTCGGTGACGTGGGAGACCCGCGACAGGCCGTCGAAGCGCACGTTGTCGCGGCGGGTGTGCTTGGCCAGGATGCGCAGCGCCTTGCGCCGCAGCCGCGCGGTGTCTTCGAACCAGGCCTCGAACTCGTGCACCGCCTGCAGCGCCGCCTTGAGCAGTATGGCGACCTTCTCGTTGCCTTCGCGGCGCTTGTCGATCTCGCCGAGGCGGTGGCGCAGGGCCTGCACCAGGGCCTCGCGGCGGGTCGGGGTGTCGAGCAGGTCGTCTTCCAGATAGGGATTGCGCCGCACCACCCAGATATCGCCCAGCACCTCGTAGAGCATCCGCGCCGAACGGCCGGTGACCCGCTGGCCGCGCAGCTCGTCGAGCACGCGCCAGGCTTCGTCGCCCAACAGGCGGATGACGATCTCCCGGTCGGAGAAGGAGGTGTAGTTGTAGGGGATTTCGCGCAGGCGGGCGGTCATGATGTGAGGCCGTGAAGCAAAGACCGATATTGTAGAAGATTGACCCCTTGTCCGCGGCCATGGGCCGCATAGGGACAAAGCCCTTGGCCTGTGGCGGAGCTTTGGCGCAGGAAGCGCGGCAGTGCTAAATTCTGCCCATGTTCTACCTCGACCTGTTCCGCACCCTCGATCAGCATCGCGTCCGCTACCTGCTGGTGGGCGGGCTGGCCTTGAACATCCATGGCGTCGAGCGTGCCACCATGGACGTGGATCTTGCTCTGGCGCTGGACGACGAAAATCTTGGCGCCTTCATCGGCGCTGCACAAGCACTTAGGCTGCAGCCAGTGGCGCCGGTTCCCCTGGCGGACCTGGCCTTGCCCGAACGAAGGCTATCCTGGATCGAGGAAAAGAATCTGCTGGCCTTCGCCTTGCGGCCGCCCGATCCGGCCAGCCCCACGGTCGATATTCTGATTAAGCCGGGAATCGACTTTGAGGCCGCATGGGCGCGACGGATCGAAAAGACGCTAGGTCCAGTGCACGTGCAGCTAATAGGCATCGACGACCTGATTGCGATGAAGTCTGCCACCGGTCGGCAGCGCGACCGTTCGGATGTCGAGGCCCTGCAGCGCTTGCGACAATTGGGTGGGGCTTGAGGGGCTGGTCATGGAACGCGCTGACTTTTCTTATCAAATCTCCGATGAGCGGCTGCTGGCCTACAGCAGCCTGCCATTGCTGGATCGCCTGCGCTGGCTCGATGACACCTGCCGCTTCACGCTGCTGATGCGCCAGGCGGAGACCATCGAGCGCCCCACTCCGCCCCCCTCGCCAATCACTTCCGGCTAGGCCGCCCCGGCTTCCTGGCCTGGCGTGCCTCATTGAGCAGCTCATCGCGGCGCTTGAGTTCGTTCCAGGTGAAGTCGATATGCGCCCGCATCGCGGCCCGGGCCTGTTCCGGCTGGCGGTTGCGGATCGCGTCCCAGATCGCCAGGTGCTGCTGCATCAGGCAGGCGGTGATGTCCACACCGATCTCCTCCATTTGATCCATGTTGAGGGCGATGTGTTCCGCCGCCAGGTGTTGCGCCAGGGCCTCGGCGGTTTCCGCCGAGCCGTCCTGCATGCCGTCCAGGTTCAGTGCGATATGGGCGCGCAGCATGCGGATCACGCCGGTGTGCAGGTGGCGGAACATGCTGTTGTGCGAAGCCTCGGCGATGGCCTCGTGGAAATCGGCGTCGGCGTGGGCCTCTTCGGCCTTGTTGCCCTCTTCGTAGGCCCGGGTCAGGCGCTTGACCACGGCGCCGATGGCTTTCAAATCCTCGCGCGTGGCGCGCTGGGCGGCGAACTGGGCGGCAGCGCCTTCCAGCTCGCGGCGGAACTCCAGGGTGTCCCAGCGCAATTCCGGGTGGTCTGCCAACAGTTGCCGCCATGGCGAGGTGAAGCCGGCCTGCAACTGGTCGGTGACGAAGACGCCGCTGCCGTGGCGGCTGACCAGCAGGTTGCGCGCCGCCAGGCGCGAGATCGCCTCGCGCACCGTGGCGCGGGAGACACCCCATTGCAGCGCCAGATCGCGCTCCGAAGGCAGGCGGGTGCCGGGGCGCCAATGCCCTTCCAGCATCTGCGCCTCCATCTGGCGCTGCACAAGCTCCACCCGGCTGCGGCCGCTGGCTAGGCCCATGGAATAGCCCCCATCGAAAAAGCCCTTTCAACTCAAATGATTGAGACCATAATCAATAATTGGTCAGACCAGTTTTGAGTCTAGCCTAAGTAAGCCGATGATTCGCAGCACTTTCCGGTGGTTTGCCAGTGGATTCTGGAGGAGATGCGAGACATGGAAAAAAGAAAATACCCAGCGGCGCCCAAGCAGGTCTACCTGTTCGGCACCTGCCTGGTGGACCTGTTCGTGCCCGAAGTCGGCATGGACGCGCTGCGTCTGCTGGAGCATCTCGGCCTCGAAGTGGACTTTCCCATGGGCCAGAGCTGCTGCGGTCAGCCGGCCTACACCACCGGCAACGAGGAATCGGCGCGCAGCGTGGCCGCCGCGCAGATGAAGCTGTTCGCCGAGAACCGCCCGATCGTCGTTCCCTCCGGCTCCTGCGCCGGCATGATGCGCCACCACTGGCCCCATCTGTTCGCCTACGATCCGGTCCTCGCCGCCCAGGCCCGCGAGATTGCCGAGCGCACCTTCGAGCTGACCGAGTTCCTGGTCGAGGTGATGCACATCGACCTTTCCGCCGCTAAAGGCTCCCCGGTCAAGGTGGCGCTGCACACCTCCTGCTCGGCGCGGCGCGAGATGGGTACCCGCGAGCACGGCCTGGCCCTGTTGCGCGCCCTGCCCGGCGTCGAACTCACCGAGCATGGCAACGAATCCGAGTGCTGCGGTTTCGGCGGCGCCTTCTCGCTGAAGCATCCCGATATTTCCGGCGCCATGGTCCAGGACAAGACCGCCAGCCTCGCCGCCACAGGCTGTGAGCGAGTGGTCTCGGCCGACTGCGGCTGCCTGCTGAACATCGGCCACGCCGCCGAGCACCAGGGCCGCAATCTGAGCGCCGGCCACCTCGCCAGCTTCGTCGTCGAGCGCCTGCTGGGAGCCAAATCGTGAGCGCCCGCGACAGCATCCTCGGCAAGCTGCGCAGCGCCCGCGGCCCGGTCACCGCCTCGCCGGTGCCCGAGGTGCGCGCCTGGTACGGCAATCCCCCCATCGCCGAGCGGGCGCAATTGATCGCCCAGATGCGCGCCAATCTGGAAACCGCCCACGCCGAGCTCATCGTCGCCACGCCCGACGCCTGGCCCGGCCAGCTCGCGCTGCGGCTCGCCAGCGGCGGCGTCAAGCGCCTGCTGATGAACTCCGGCACCCCCGAGGCCGCGCAGTTGGCGATTGCCCTCAAGGACATCGAAGTGCTGTCCTTCGACCGCCCCATCGAAGCCTGGAAGCGGGAGTTGTTCGATAACGTCGACGCCGGTTTCACCGTGGTCGATGGCGCCGTCGCCGAGACCGGCGCTTTGATCATCCGCAGCGGCCCGACCATGCCGCGCACCGTCTCCCTGGTGCCGCCGATCCACGTCGCCCTGGTGCGGGCCGGCAGCATCCAGCCGCGCCTGATCGACGCCGCCGTTGCCGGCGCCTGGGCGCAGAACCTGCCGACCAATCTGGTGACCATCTCCGGCCCGTCGAAGACTGCCGACATTCAGCAGACCACGGCCTACGGCGCCCACGGCCCGCGCGAATTGATCGTCGTCGTGGTGGCGGAGGAGCTGCAATGAGCGCCCAACCGCTGCACTACGAGCCCGCCTCCCAGTTCAAGGCCCGCTCCCGCGAGGCCCTGCAGGACGCCAAGCTGCGCGCCAATTTCCGCGGCGCCATGGAGTTCCTCCGCGGCAAGCGCCGCGCCCAGTTCCCCGATGCCGATGAACTGGAGCATCTGCGCGATCTCGGCGAAGCGATCCGCAAGCACGCCCTGGCCAACCTTCCGGAGCTGCTGGAGCAACTGGAAGACAAGCTCAACGCCAACGGCGTCCAGGTGCACTGGGCCGAAACGCCGGACGAGGCCAACGCCATCATCGAAGCCATCGCCCGGCGCCGTCAGGCCACGCGGGTGATCAAGGGCAAGTCGATGGCCAGCGAGGAGATCGAACTCAACGACTACCTGGCGGCCCGCGGCATCACCTGCGTCGAGTCCGACATGGGCGAGTACGTGGTCCAGCTAGCCCACGAAAAACCCTCGCACATCGTCATGCCGGCGATCCACAAGACCAAGGGCGACATCGCCGAGCTGTTCCACAAGGAAATCCCCGACACGCCCTACACCGAGGACGTGGACGCCCTGATCCAGATCGGCCGCAAGACCCTGCGGCGGATGTTCGCCGAGGCCGACATCGGCATCTCCGGGGTCAACTTCGCCATCGCCGAAACCGGCACCCTGGGGCTGGTGGAAAACGAGGGCAACGGCCGCTTGTCCACCACCGTACCCGACACGCATATCGCGATCATGGGCATCGAGAAGGTGATCGCCAAGCTGGAACACGCGATCCCCCTCGCTAGCCTGCTGACCCGCTCCGCCACCGGCCAGGCGATCACCACCTACTTCAACCTGATCTCCGGCCCGCGCCGTCCCGGCGAGCTGGACGGCCCCCGCGAAGTGCACCTGGTGCTGATGGACAACGGCCGCACCCAGGCCTACGAGGACGAGGAAATCCGCGCCACCCTGCAGTGCATCCGCTGCGGCGCCTGCATGAACCATTGCCCGGTGTATGCCCGCCTCGGCGGCCACGCCTACGGCACCGTCTATCCCGGCCCCATCGGCCAGATCCTCTCGCCCCATCTGCTCGGCCTGGAAGCCAGCCGCGACCTACCCACCGCCTCGACCCTGTGCGGCGCCTGCGCCGAGGTCTGCCCGGTGCGCATTCCCATCCCGCAATTGCTGATCCGGCTGCGTACCGAAGCCCAGCGTAATCCCGGCGAGCACGTCGCCCACCGCCTGCGCGGCCAGGGCGCCAGCTACAGCTTCGGCGAACAGCTAGTCTGGCAGTTCTGGACCGGCGCCTACGCCCATCCGGCCCTGCACCGCGTCTTCCGCTGGCTGGCGACGCGGCTGCGCGCTCTGACACCCAGCAAGCAGATGGGCTGGACCCGCTACCGCACGCCGCTCAAGCCGGCGCCGCAAAGCCTGCACGACCTGATCCGCCAACGCCGTTGAGATTGCCATGTCCGAACTGATTGCCGCCCTGCACCAGCGCCTCGCGCCGTCGCAGGTCATCACCGACGAGCTGCGCCGCCTGGCCTGGGGCACCGATGCCAGTTTCTATCGGCTGGTGCCCGAGGTCGTCGTCGTCGTTGAGAACGAAGACGAGGTGCGCGACGTGCTGGCCCTGGCCCAGCGCTTCGAGCGCCATCTGACCTTCCGCGCTGCCGGCACCAGCCTCTCCGGCCAGGCCGTTAGCGACGGCATCCTGGTGCTGATCGGCGAGGGCTTCGCCACTTGCGAGATTGCCGCCGACGGTGGCAGCGTGCGCCTCGGCCCCGGCATCATCGGCGGCGAGGTGAACCGCCGCCTGGCGCCGCTGGGGCGCAAGATCGGCCCCGACCCGGCCTCGATCAACACCTGCAAGATCGGCGGCATCGCCGCCAACAATGCTTCCGGCATGTGCTGCGGTACCGCCCAGAACAGCTACCAGACCCTGCTCGGCATGCGCGTGTTGCTGGCCGACGGCAGCGTGCTGGACAGCGAAGACCCGGCCAGCGTCGCCGCCTTCCGCCAGCAGCAGGCAGCGCTGTTGGCCGAGCTGGCGGCCATTGGCCGCAGCGCGCGACACAACCCGGAACTCGCCGCGCTGATCCGGCGCAAGTACAAGATCAAGAACACCACCGGCTACAGCCTCAACGCCCTGGTGGATTTCGAAGACCCGATCGACATCCTCGCCCACCTGATGATCGGCTCCGAGGGCACCCTCGGCTTCATCTCGCGGATCAGCTACCGGACCGTCGTCGAGCATGCTCACAAGGCCAGCGCCCTGGTGTTCTTCGCCGACATCGCCAGCGCCTGCGAGGCCGTGATCGAACTGAAAAAGCTGCCGGTGGCGGCGGTGGAAATCCTCGACCGCGCCTCGCTGCATTCGGTGGAAAACAAGCCCGGCCTGCCGGCCGTGATCAAGACCCTGGGCGAGGGCGCCGCCGCCCTGCTGATCGAAGTCCGCGAACAGAACGCCGCCCTGCTGCAGTCCCTGTCCAACGCCGTGCTGGCGGCCCTGGCCGCTTTCGCCACGGTGGAGCCGGCGCGCTTTTCCACCGACCCGGCGGAGTGCGAGGTGTTCTGGAACGTGCGCAAGGGCACCTTCCCCTCGGTCGGCGCGATGCGCGAGACCGGCACCACGGTGATCATCGAGGACGTCGCCTTCCCCATCGAATCCCTGGCGGCGGCCACCCTTGACCTGCAGGCCCTGCTGCACAAGCACGGCTACCGCGAGGCGATCATCTTCGGCCACGCCCTGGAAGGCAATCTGCACTTCGTATTCACCCAGGATTTCGGCAACGCCGCCGAGGTGGCGCGCTACGCGAAATTCATGGACGAGGTCTGCGAACTGGTGGCGGTCAAGTACCAGGGCTCCCTCAAGGCCGAGCACGGCACCGGGCGCAACATGGCGCCCTTCGTCGAGTTGGAGTGGGGCCGCGAAGCCGCCGACCTGATGCGGCGGATCAAGGCCCTGTTCGATCCGGCGGGCCTGCTCAATCCGGGGGTGATCCTCAACGACAACCCCCACGCCCACCTGGAAAACCTCAAGCCCCTGCCGGCCGCTGCCGCGGTGGTGGACAAGTGCATCGAGTGCGGCTTCTGCGAACCCCAGTGCCCCTCGCACCAGCTCACCCTGTCGCCGCGCCAGCGCATCACCAGTTGGCGCGAGCTGTCGCGCCGCCAAAGGGAAAACCCGGCCGGCGAGGCCGCCGGCAGCATGGCCGACGACTACGTCTACATGGGCATGGACACCTGCGCCGGCTGCGGCCTGTGCTCCACCGCCTGCCCGGTGGGCATCGACACCGGCGCCCTGATCCGCGAACTGCGCGGGCAGCGGCAGAGCGAGACCGCCAAGGCTGTTGGCGGATATGCGGCGAAGCATTTCGGCACGGTGGCGGCGCTGGCCCGGCGCGCGGTGGCGATCGGCCAGGGGGCCGCTTACATCTTTGGCGACAAGTTGGTCGGGCGGGTTTCCGGCGGTGCCTGGCGCAAGAACATGCCCGGCGCGGCCAAGCTGCCTTCAAACATCGATCCCGTTCGCCCTGAGCCTGTCGAAGGGCGAGTGAATCAACCCACGTCCCAGTTGTCGGGCTTCGACAGGCTCAGCCCGAACGGAGTTGAAAGGTCGGACGCCGCCGACCCCGTCGTCTACTTCCCCACCTGCGCCAATCGCATCTTCGGCGCCGCCGAGGGCGATCCGCCGCTGCCCGACACCATCGTCACCCTGCTCGCCCGGGCCGGCTACGCTCCCCGCCTGCCGGCCGGCTACGACAACCTCTGTTGCGGCCAATCCTTCGCCAGTAAGGGCCTGGAGGACGCCGCCGAAGCGGCCGCCGCCAAGCTCGAAAGCGCCCTGTTTGAAGCCAGCGACAACGGCCGCCTGCCGGTGGTGATGGACGCCAGCCCCTGCGCCGCGCGGATGAAGGCCCGCCTCGCCGGCCGCATCCGTGTCCTCGATTTCCCCGAGTTCGCCGATGCCGCCCTGCTGCCGCGGCTGCGGCTGCAGAAGCAGCAAGCGCCGATTGCCCTGCACCTCAACTGCAGCGCCCGCCGCCAGGGCGAGGAAGGCGTGATGCGCCGCCTCGCCGCCGCCTGCGCCAGCGAGGTGGTGGTGCCGAGCGACGTCAAGTGCTGCGGCTTCGGCGGCGACCGCGGCTTTGCCGTTCCTGAATTGAATGTCCATGCCCTGCGCCACATCCACGCCGCGTTACCCGACGCGTGCGCCTGTGGCGTCTCCTCCAACCGTACCTGCGAGCTGGGTCTGACGGCGGAAACCGGTCGTCCCTATCGGTCCATCGCTTACCTGCTCGAGGAATGCAGCCGGGAGGAGGACGCCATGCACTGCTGACCTTTCACCCCGGCACAACACAGTGCAAAGCCACGCAGCTTTGCCACCTGAAAATACTCGAAGGAGACTCCCATGGTTTGGCAACAAATCTACGATCCATTCCACAGCATGTTCCTGTCCACCCTGGTGGCGGCGATTCCCGTCGTCGTCATGCTGGTGGGCCTCGGCTTCCTCCACCTGAAGGCGCACATCGCCGCCGGTGCCGGCCTGCTCGCCGCTATCCTGATTGCCGTCGTCGCCTACGGCATGCCCGCCGAAATGGCCGGCAAAGCCGCCTTCCTCGGCGGCCTGACGGGCCTCCTGCCAATCGGCTGGATCGTGCTCAACATCATCTTCCTGCACCAGCTCACCGAGCAGAACGGCTCCTTCAAGGTGCTGCAGGATTCCATCGCCGGCATCACCCCGGACCGTCGTCTTCAACTGCTGCTGATCGCGTTTGCCTTCGGCGCCTTCTTCGAAGGTGCGGCCGGCTTCGGCACCCCGGTGGCGGTGACCGCGGCGATCCTGATCGGTCTGGGCTTCTCGCCGCTGGCCGCCTCCGGCCTGTCGCTGATCGCCAATACCGCGCCGGTGGCCTATGGCGCCCTCGGCACGCCGGTGATCACCCTGGCAAAGGTGCATGGCTACGACCTGATGGCGGTGTCCGGCATGATCGGCCGCCAGTTGCCC
>DATDMT010000192.1:0-5842 GCA_036518635.1 Rhodocyclaceae bacterium
GACGTCCTGGATGATGCGGCGGGCGTCTTCCAGCAGTTGCTGGCGGTTGCGGGTATAGATGATCAGCTTGTTGATCTCGCTGAGGATCGTCAGCACCCGGTTCAGCCGCACCACGTCCCGCTCGGCCGCCTTGCGCTCGGAGATGTCGAGGGCGATGCCGACCACCCCGCTGGTATTGCCATCCTGGGTCAGTATGGCGGCCTTGTACAGCATGATCTCGGCGACGCGGCCATCGCGGCGGCGCACGCTGGCTTCGGAGCTGCGGGAGCCGCCGGACTTCAACAGTATCTGGTCGCCGATTTCGTATTCGTCGGCGATCTCCTTCGGCAGCACGTCGTGCACGGTCTTGCCGATCAACTGCTCGCGCGAGAGGCCGAGGAATTTCTCGAACTGGAGGTTCACCGTCTGGTAGCGGCCATCCAGATCCTTGGAGAACACCGGGCCGGGGAAGGCGTCGATCAACTGCTTGAGGAAGTACAACTGTTCCTTGAACTGGCGGTCGAGGATTTCGCGCTCGGTGACGTCCTCGCCGAATTCGAGGATGTATTGCGGCTGGCCGTTGCGATCGCGCAGGATCGATTTGCGGTAGCGAATCCAGCGCTGGGTTTCCGCCGGCATGTCGACACGATGGATCGGCAGCTCTAGCAGGCCGCCCTGCTGAAGCACCTGGCGGTCGGTCTGGGTGAAGAAGTCGGCGGTTTCCGGCGAGAAGATTTCCTCGCTGCTGCGGCCGATGAGGAAGTCGCGGGAGCGGCCGAGGGTCTTCTCGGCGGAGCGATTGATGCGCGCCACGCGCAAGTCGGAGGCGCGCTTCAAGACGATCATGCCGGGGATGTGCTCGAAGATCGAATCCAGCAGGGTGTGGGAGCGTTCGAGATATTCCTCGGCCTTGATCCGGGCATCGATTTCACGCCGCAGCGAGGTCTTTTCGTCGTCGATCTGCCGGGTGCGGGCGGCCACTTGCCGCTCCAGCTCCTGCGGGCGGCGCAACAGGTAGTAGGTGAAGGCGAACAGCAGGCCGCCGGAAAGCAGGATGCCCAGTTGCGAGAGGATAGACAGGCCGGTGGTGGCCGGCGCGGGGGGGGCAATGGTCAGCGTCAGCAATTCGCCGCCGACCAGCGGGGTGGAACGGGAAAAGCGGACTTCCTCGATATTGCCGCCGGTGTAGAGCACAGTGTCCGGCGCGCCCGACTGCCATTGCACGCGGAAGCTGATGCCGAAGCCTTCGCGCACCAGGGGCAGCAGTTGCAGCTCCTGGATCAGGTAGCCGATCGAGGCGTCGGCCACCAGGGAACCCCAGTGGTGGGGCTTGCCCTGGGCATCCAGCTCGGCCAGGGGTTGGCTGATGATCAGGGTGCCGTCGCCGATGGCGGCGTGGGGTTGGCGCACCGAGAGCATGGCCGAGCGCGGCAGGGCGAAGGCGTTGAGCGGGCTGCGCTGGGCGGCCTCGGTACGGTAGATGGTGGTGCTGGGGCCGTTGTCGGGGGCGACGCGGATCGATTCGACAATGCGCCCCATCTTCAGCAGGTTGCGGACGGCCGCTTCGGTCTGCTCGGGGCGTGCGCTGCTGCTCAAGGTCGGCGCGATGATGCCCGGGACCGCTTTGGCCTGGTCGAGCATTTCCTGGGCGAGGGCAATGCGGTTCTGCAAATGCCGCTCGGCCTCGGCGGCGAGCTGTTGTTGGATCGACTGGCGATAGTCGGCGGCGAAGTAGGCCGGGACGGTGGAAAACGCCAGGGCGACGAGGGCGGAGGCGGCAACGGCCCCGCGGCGGGTGTAGCGAATGGAGCGAATCAGGGCGGCGATCATCGCGGCTCAGTCCCTAAGTGGGTCAATAGGGACTGAAACGCAATTAATGCGCCAGGGATTTATTCGGCCGCCAACGGGAAGAAAGCCCGGTTCACGTAGGCCGCCACGGCCTCGATTTCGCCCTTGTTCAATACGTCGCGCCAGGCCGGCATCGAGGTTCCCGGCAGGCCGTTGCCGATGGCCTGAATCAGCCGGGTTCGGGTCATGCCAGTCATCACCGCCGGGTCGGTCAGGTTGCGCGGATGGGGCTCGAGGAAGCTGCCGATCCAGTTCTTGCCGGTGCCATCGGCACCGTGGCAAAAGGCGCAGTTGCGCAGGAAAAGCCGCTCGCCGCGCTTTTCCTGGCGGCTTAGATGGGCGATCTTGCGCGGCACGTCGTGCTTGGCGTAGGGGCTGGCGCTGGCCATGGCGTCGATGTCATGGTTGTCCATCAGGTAGTTGTTGCGCGGGTAGGAAAGGGGCCGCGCATCCCAGGCGACCGGGTCTTCTTTTTCGGCGCCGCGGTCGTGGCAACTGACGCAAGAGGCCAAATACAGCCGCTTGCCTTCGGCCTGATCCGGGCTCAGGGATTCCCAGGGCTGGGAAAGTGGAATCTCGCCGGTAGCAAACGGGAATGCCTTGGCGTAGCGCTCGTGCTTGGGCCAGCCGTTTTCCACGGTGTGGTAGCGGGTATTCACCGCCTTGCGCTCGACGAACTCCTTGGCGACGAAATCGGCCAACAGCTTGATCTCGTCGGCGCCGAGGATGCCGCGGAAGGATTTCATCGCGGTGCCCGGCCGCCCCTGCTCGATCACCGAGGCGATGTAGCCCGGCGTCAGGCGTTGCGGGTCGGCGTGGGTGAAGTCGGTGGGCTTGGGCGAGAGAAAGCTGGCAGCCAGGGTCTTGGCGTCGCCGGAGTAGCCATGGCAGAAATAGCAGCGGAAGTTGAAAATCTTCCGCCCCTGCTCATGCCGGGTGGCGTCATCCGCTGCCCAGGCTGAAGCCGCCCCCAGGGCGAGGGCGGCAATCAGGGCCCAACGGCCCGCTTGGCGAAGCAACACCTTATTTCTTGGCGGCGGGCTGGCGGACCGGGCGGATGAACTTCTCGTAGACGTACTCGGAGACGTCGGCGATTTCCTGCTCGTTCAACACCTTGCTCCAGGCCGGCATCTCGGTGCCGAGGCGGCCCATGGAGACGGCGGAATAGATCACCGGCCGGTTCAGCACCGTGCGGTATTGCGGAGCGATGAAGTTGCGCGGCTTGGGATTAATGAAGTAGGCCCGCGGCCCCTGGCCGTCGCCCTTGACGCCGTGGCAGGTGGCGCAGTTGGCGTTGTAGAACTTCTCGCCCTTGGCCGCGTCACCCTTGAGGCCCTTGGCGAAGGGCAGGTTCATGTCGGTGGTCAGTTGCACTTGCGGTGTCGCCAGCGGCGTATCGTTGCCGCGGCCGCCATGGGCACGGATGCCGGAAACGTCCTTGGTTTCAGGCACCATCAGGGCGGTGCGCACGTAGTCCACCACGGCTTCGATGTCCTCGGCCGGCAGGCGGCCGGTGAAGCCGGCCATCGCGGTGCCGGGGCGGCCGTTGGTTACCGAGTTCAGCATGCGCTCGCGGCTCAGTTCGGCGCGGGACTGGGGCGAGGCCAGGTTGCGGGCGGGCACCAGGCCGCCGATGGGATTGCTGGAGCCCTGGCCGCGTTCGCCGTGGCAGACCGCGCAGTTGTGCACATAGACGGTCTTGCCGCGCTGCAGGCGGGGATCCAGCGCGACGACCATGAATGAGTCGCGGATGTAATCAACCACCGCGGCGATTTCCTTGTCGGACAGTTGGCTCTTCCAGGGCACCATGGCGGTTCCTGACTTGCCGTGGGTGACGATGGTGATCATCGTGTCACGGGACAGGTTGGTGGCCGAGGTGAAGTCGCGCGGCGGCGGATTCAGGCTGCCTTTGGCCCGGCTGTCGCCGTTGCCGCGATCGCCGTGGCAGACCGAGCAGTAGTTGTGATAAATCAGTTCGGGCTTGATTTCGCCAGTCTTGATCGGCCGTTCGCCGGCCAGGACGCTGCCGCTGACGATCGTGAAAGAGGCGGCCAGCAGAACGGAGCCGACCAGGGCGGGAAATCGTTTAGCGACGGATCGGATCATGGGCAGTAAGATGAATTGAGTAGTGAGGGCGATTGTATTCGCAGGAGGCGGATATCAAGCAAGAGCCAGGCCGATATATGGGCGGATACCTTCTGCGTTGGCGCATGGTATGGCAATTGCGTTGCACGTCCCGCCATCATGGCGGCCGCAGCTTTGGCAACGATTGGAAAAAATGGATTCGATGGGACGATTTGTGCGTCTGCTGGTGTGCCTGTTGGTGACGGTATTTTGCAATTCCGTCGCCCGCGGTGATATCACGACGACGCCGCACGCCTTGGTCCAAAACGTCAGCAAGACAGATACTTCGGCAATCTGCGCGTTCTGCCACACCCCTAACCTGAGCGGCACCCCGCCGGAAAAGGCGCCGCTCTGGCAGCGTTCGGCGGGAACCACCCTGACCTTCACGATCTACGACGACATCGGTCGCCTGGGCCTGGGCAAGTCCTCGGTCGGCTCGCAATCGATTGCCTGCCTATCCTGTCACGATGCCAATCAGGCGATTTCGGTCAGCAAGGGGACAGGGGGCGACCATCCCTTTGGCGTGCCATATCGGGGGGCGTTGAAAAACCGTGGGCCAAACGTGGCAGACTCGGTGCCGAGGATGATGCGCAAGGAAGAGGCACCTTTTGTGGCCGCGCAAAAATTGGTCGCCACCGAAGATTTCCGCGACGTCAGCCGCGCCATCGTCGAAGATCGGGCCGTCTGGTGGGTGTCCTCCAGCGGCCAGTCCAGTCGCCGCACCCGCAATGACCTGCCCTTGTATGAGAGAACCGACGAGGCGACCGGGGACAATGTGCCGTTTTTGGAGTGCAGCAGTTGCCATGACCCGCATTCCAGCAATCGAAAGTTTCTTCGAGTTAACAATGACGAGGGCAGCCGTCTTTGCCTGACCTGCCATCTGAAATAGCACCGGTAGCCGTGAAATGGGGAGCAATTCTATGAACACCACGTTAAATCGCGAGGGCAGCAAGCGCCCTGTTTGGCTCAAGGGGGCCGGTTTTGCCTTGATCTGTAGCGTCCTACTGTCCGGCTGCGCGCCGACGGCGAAGGTGGCGGAGCACCGGGCGGATGAGGCTCAGCTAGTTTATCCGGCGCCGCCGGACGATCCCCGCTTCGTCTTCGAGCGCACCATCAGCGGCAGCGCCGATATCGTCGATGAAGAAGAAGCCTCGCTGTTAAAGCGCACCCTGACCGGGCAGAACAGAACCTCCGAGGTTCTCGGTAAGCCTTATGCGGTGGCGGTGTACAAGGGCAAGATTTTTGTTTCCGATTCCACCGATCGCTTCATCAAGGTCTTCGATGTGGGCGGCGGCGCTTACTACAAGGTCGGCGATGCGGAAGGCGATGGACAGTTGAACAAGCCCTTGGGCATCGACGTCGATCAGCAAGGCAAGTTGTACGTTGCCGATGCGGGCTTGAAGGCCATCATGGTGTTCGACAAGGACGGCAAGTTCCTGCGCAAGGTCGCCGGCCCGAAGTTTTTCGATCGCCTTTCCAGCGTGTCGGTCGATCCTGCCGGGGAGCGGCTGTATGTGGTCGATATCGGCGGCGTGAAGTCCGAGCAGCACCGGGTCCGGGTGTTCAATGCCAAGGATGGCAGCCACTTGTTCGATATCGGCAAGCGCGGTAGCGCCAACGGCGAATTCAATCTGCCGCGGGACACGGCCATCGGTAAGGACGGCCGTATCTATGTGGTGGACGGTGGCAATTTCCGCGTCCAGGTGTTCGATAAGGACGGCAGGTATCTGAAGAGCTTCGGCGCCGTCGGCAAGCAGCTCGGCAACTTCGCCCGCCCCAAGGAAGTGGCGACCGACCGGGACGGCAATGTGTATGTGGTTGACGCGGCCTTCGGCAACTTCCAAATCTTCACCCCGGAGGGTGAGCTGTTGATGTTCGTCGGCGAGCGTTC
>DATDMT010000193.1:0-3708 GCA_036518635.1 Rhodocyclaceae bacterium
CATCCTGCGTGAGCAGGGTGTGAACGGCCAAGTCGAAATGGCCGCCGCCTTCGACCGCGCCGGCTTTGCCAGCGTGGACGTGCACATGTCCGACCTGCAGTCCGGCCGCGTCAATCTGGCCGACTTCAAGGGCCTCGCCGCCTGCGGCGGTTTCTCCTACGGCGACGTGCTCGGTGCGGGCCAGGGCTGGGCCAAGTCCATCCTCTTCAACGCCCGCCTGAAAGACCAGTTCGCCGCCTTCTTCGCCCGCCCCGACAGCTTCGCCCTGGGCGTCTGCAACGGCTGCCAGATGATGGCCCACCTAGCGCCCATCATCCCCGGCGCCGAGGCCTGGCCCACCTTCCACCAGAACCGCAGCGAGCGCTTCGAGGCCCGCTTCGTCATGGTCGAGATTCCCCAGTCGCCGTCGATCCTGCTCTCCGGCATGGCCGGCACGCGGATGCCGGTGGTGGTGTCCCACGGCGAGGGCCGCGCGGTCTTTGCCGGCGATTCCGCCAAGGCGATCACCGCGCTGCGCTACGTGGACAACGCCGGCCAGGTGGCGACCGCCTATCCCTTCAACCCCAATGGCTCCCCCGCCGGCATCACCGGCGTCACCACGCCGGATGGCCGCGTCACCATCATGATGCCGCACCCCGAGCGCATCTTCCGCAGCGTGCAGATGTCCTGGCACCCGGACAACATGGGCGAGGACAGCCCCTGGATGAGCATGTTCCACAACGCGCGGAAGTGGGTGGGGTGATTCGTTTGTATTAGAGACATACCCCATAATTCATTGAAATGTGGGGTATGCCTTGATTGGTGTTAGAGTCATACCCCATAAAAGTTAAAGTCATGGGGTATGCCTTGGGCCGACCACTCTATCGCCTGCATGAATTGGCGTTCCGCACCCAGTACGGTGAGTTAAAGGAAAGAACGCAATTTGCCGGCGAACTGCTACCTGGAACACCAGGTTCTTTGGCGCTTCGCAAAGGCAGCGGGCGAGCTTACTGGTATCGGGTGTTCTACTCCGTGCCAGGTAAGGTGGCGGAAACACTTGTGGCTAGAGAAGGGGACGAAGCCGCGCTAGAAGATATGCGGTTACGTATGGGACTCAGTGAGTGGGCCGCCGACCAAGTCTCTGCCCTGCGCAAGTTGAGTTTCCAAGTCGCTGACAAAAAAACGGCCCGGGTACTGGTGGAACTCCATAACCGCGGCGCTTTCGAAGCCGGGTTGGTTTTGGTGGGCACCCTGGGCTACATGGCCTGGCTCAACGAACTGGGCGTCATGGCCGTGTCGGCGCGTACCTTGGATGTGGATCTGGCCCGTCGCCAGCAACTCAAATTGGCGACTCCGCTGCCCTTTCTGGAAACCATGAAAGCCACCGGTTTGCCGTTTGTCGCCGTACCCGGCCTGCCATCCACCGCGCCGTCCACCTCGATCAAGTTGCCGGGAGTAGAGGGCTTGCGGGTGGACGTGTTGGCGCCGGGTCCTACTTTGGGGGCGGCCATAGCCGTGCCGGAACTGGCCTGGACGGCCCAGGCCATTCCCCATTACGACTACCTGTTGGCCGATGCGGAGCCGGGAGCCATGCTTGCCGGTGGGCATTGCGTTCCAGTTCGCCTGCCCCAGGCGGCACGGCTGGTATGGCACAAGCTCTACGCCGCGACCCAGCGTCAGGGGGCCGCAGAAAAAGCTGCCAAGGATGAGCATCAGGCATTGGTGCTGGCGGCTGTGCTAGCCGATGAGGAATCCCATGCGCTGGCGCAGGCCTTTGCGGATGCTCCGGAGGCCATGATCAAACCGATTCATTCCCTCAAGAATCGGTTGATTGCCAAGGCGGCGGCCCATCCGGCCTTGGCGGAGATGCTGGATCAATGCCTTGGCACCTGATCTTCAAAGTCATTTTTCCTTGATTCCTCGCACCGCCCCATGTCCCTGAAAGACGCCGCCCGCCGCCTGCGCCGCCAGTCCTTGGTGGTGTATTTTGCCGCGCGCCATCCGGCGCTGCCCTGGCCGGTGCGGCTGCTGGCCCTGGCGGTGGCCGCCTACGCGCTGAGCCCCATCGACCTGATCCCCGACTTCATCCCGGTGATCGGCTATCTCGACGACCTGATCATCGTCCCCCTCGGCATCGCCCTGGTGCTGCGCCTGACGCCGCCCGAGGTATTGGCCGAGGCCCACCGCCAGGCCGATGCCGCGGCGGAAAAACCCGTCAGCCGTATCGCCGCCGCATTCATCGTGGTGTTGTGGATCGCTTCCGCTATTTGGCTGACTCGGCTGTTGATGGATGCGCTATCGTCAAAGCTCTGACCCGCCGTTGCTGAACCATGGTTTCCGTTACCCACGCACTGACTTCCGCCGAGGCCGATGAGGCCGCCCTGAGCCTGGCCTGCGATGGCCTCGATGCCGCCGCCGCCGCTCGCCTGCGCGAGGCCTTCGAGTTCGCCCGCGCCGTCTATGGTGAGCGCTGCCTCGGCACCGGCGAGCCGGCCTTGCCCCACGCCCTGGGCATGGCGGTGATGCTGGCGGGGCAGGGGCTGGACCTGGATGCGCGGATCGCCGCGCTGCTGTTCGACGTCGCCGAAGACCTGGCCGAATTCCACGACAAGCTGGCCAAGCGCTTCGGCGCCACTGTCGCCGATCTGGTGGCCGGCCTGCACCGCCTGGCGCCGCTGCGTCTGCTGATTGGCGCCCGCGGCGGCGAGGCCAAGGCCCAGACCGAAGTGCTGCGCAAGATGCTGCTGGCCATGGTCGAGGATATCCGCGTCGTCCTGCTGCGCCTCGCCTCGCGCACCCAGACCCTGCGCTGGCTGACCGACCACGACACCGCCGAGCGCGCCGACATCGCCCGCGAGAGCCTGGACATCTACGCCCCGCTGGCGAACCGCCTCGGCGTCTGGCAGTTCAAATGGGAGATCGAAGACCTCTCCTTCCGCTTCACCGAGCCCGCCACCTACAAGCGCATCGCCAAGAGCCTGGACGAGCGCCGCATGGAGCGCGAGGCCTTCATCCAGAATGCGGTGGCCAGCCTCAAGGCCGATCTGGCGGCCATCGGCGTCGAGGCCGAGGTCTATGGCCGGCCCAAGCATATCTACAGCATCTGGAACAAGATGCGGGCGAAGAAGCTGGACTTCAGCGAGGTCTACGACGTCCGCGCGATGCGCGTCATCGTCAACGACATCAAGGATTGCTATGCCGTACTCGGCCTGGTGCACCAGCGCTGGCACCCGGTGCATGGCGAGTTCGACGACTACATCGCCCAGCCCAAGGGCAACAACTACCGCTCGCTGCATACCGCGGTGATCGCTGAGGACGGACGCGCGCTGGAGGTGCAGATCCGCACCCACGAGATGCACCAGCATTCCGAGCTAGGCGTCGCCGCCCACTGGCGCTACAAAGAGACGGGCAGTTCGGCCAAGGCCGATTCCGCCTACGACGACAAGATCGGCCTGCTGCGTAATCTGCTGTCGTGGCGCGACGAAATCACTGACTCCGCCGAGTGGGTCGAACAGTTCAAGCGCGCCGCGCTGGACGACACCATCTACGTGCTGACGCCGCAAGGCCGCGTGATCGATCTGCCGCGCGGCGCCA
The DNA here is from genome assembly GCA_036518635.1 of Rhodocyclaceae bacterium. Classification (GTDB taxonomy): domain Bacteria; phylum Pseudomonadota; class Gammaproteobacteria; order Burkholderiales; family Rhodocyclaceae; genus AWTP1-18. The sequence continues at coordinate 3,574 of DATDMT010000193.1, forward strand.
CACCGCTGGACTTCGCCTACCGCCTGCACACGGAACTCGGCCACCGCTGCCGCGGCGCCAAGGTGGACGGCCACCTGCTGCCGCTCAACACGCCGCTGATGAACGGCCAGCAGGTCGAGGTGGTCAGCGCCAAGA
>DATDMT010000194.1:0-14016 GCA_036518635.1 Rhodocyclaceae bacterium
CTGCTGATGGAGATCGTTGGCGACCTGGTTGAATTCATTAACCGCACGGCGGGACGCGTAGATTTCCAGCAGCTTCAACTGCACAGCCGGCTGTGCCGAATTACTGCGCAGTGCATCCACCAGAATTTCTTCGGCCTGGGCATCGCGACCGTAGGCCAAATAGGTTTCGGCCTCGCGGACTGGATCTACGCTACCGACCAGGTCATCGGCCGCGGCACCGAAATCGGATGCCGGTCCGGCGAGCGGCCCCTCGCTGGCGGGGCCAAATTCCGAACCGCCGGATACCGGCGGCTCGGAGAAATGGGATTCCGGCGCAGCGGCAGCCGCCTTGCGACGCTTCCAAGCAGTAAAACCAAAATAGCCAGCCAACAGCGCCAGCACACCGCCGCCGCCGGCAACCAAGGCACCGTTTTCTTCCATGAAGTCGGGCTCGGGTGGCGGAGGGGGCGGCGGCAGCGGCTTTTTCTTCGGCGGCGGGGGCGGCTCAGCAGGCTTTGCGGCTTCAGCAGGCTTAGCTGCGTCCGCGGGTTCGGCCTTGGCCACTTCGGGCTTGGGCGCCTCAACCGGCTTGGGTGGCTCTGCCTTGGCGGGTTCGGCCTTGGGCGGCTCCACCTTGGCTGGTGCCGCAGCTTCCGGCTTGGCCGGTGCGGGCGTCGCCTTGGGCGGCTCGGCGGGCTTTGCAGCCGGTGCCGGAGCGGGAGTCGGTTCGGGCTTTTTCACTTCTGCCGGCTTGGCCGCCTGCTTCTGCAGATCGGCACCGGCCTGGCTCTTCAATTCGGCAAGCTTTTGCAGCTTGGCAACGTTGCCTTCCAGTTCGGCAATGCGGCTCTTGGCCTCCTGCAGGGCTTTTTCCTTGGCGACCATATCTTCGGCGGCCTTGCCCTTGCTGCCGTCCTTACCGCCTTCGGTGCGGGACACCTGCAACTTGTCCTTGCCGCCGACGGCGGGAGCCTTGTCTTCCACCTTGGGCGTGATCTTGCCGCTGGCGGCCTGAGACGGCGCCTCGCTCTTGGCCGGCGCGGCAGCCACGGCACCTGCCAGCTTGCGCTTGTAGGCTTCGAAATCAGCCGATTGGGCGACCACGACCTTGCGTGCTTCACCTACATCCACGGCGACGATTGTGTCGCGGTCGGGGACGTTGAGAATCTTGCCCGCCTTGAGGCGGTTCATATTGGCGCCATCGAAGGCGTCTTCGTTGCCGCGGAATAGGGCCACCAACATCTGATCCAGGCTGACACCCTCGGGCCGAACCTCGTTGGCGATCTTGCCTAGCGTATCGCCCTTCTTGACGGCGCGGGTGTCGCCACCGGCACTTTCCGCCTTGGCAGATTCCGCCTTCGGCGCGGGCAGCGCAACGCTATGTTTTTTTGCTGCCGGAACGGGCTTTTCAGCCTTTTCCATTTTCTCCGCCGGCTTGGCGGTTTCGACCTTGGGCGTCGCCCGGGTCGGTGCCGCCACCGGAGCGCTGACCGGTGCCACCGGCGCTTCGGCCGGCTTCAGCTCGGGAGGGTCCAGCAGGAAGGTGTATTCACGGACCAGTCGGCCGGAAGACCAGCTCAGTTCGACCAGCAGGTCAAGAAAGGGGTCGCTGATCGGCCGCTCGCTGCTGATGCGGAAATAGGCCTGACCGTTGGGACGCTTGTCCAGCGTGAAGCGCAGTGTCGAGACGATGCCCGAGTACTCGATATTGGCTTGCCGATAGGCATCCGCCGAGGCCACCCGGGCCGCCAGGGAACTGAGTTCCTCCTTGCTGGCGGAAATGTCGAGTTCGGCCTTCAGGGGCTGCCCCAGGGCGGAAACCACCGTGAGTTTGCCAAGTCCCGCCGCACCCGCCCCAAGGGGAAGGGCCGCAAGCGCGGCTGCCAGGATCGAGATTCTCAGTTTTTTGTGCTTGTCGTTATCGAACACGTCATCCCCCGCAGGGTCTATCTGCCCAGCATTCAAAATAACATCATGACCTTAGCTGCGCAAGCTCATGCTTCCTGTCAGGTGCGGCCCTGTTGCGCTAAAAGTCACGCAAGCAGGATACGCAGCATGCGGCGCAGTGGTTCGGCGGCCCCCCAAAGCAACTGGTCGCCGCAGGTGAATGCCCCCAGATATTCCGGGCCCATGGCCAGCTTGTGCAGGCGGCCGACAGGGACGGTCAGGGTGCCGGTCACGGCAGCCGGGGTCAGGTCGCGCTCGCTGATCTCGCGCTCATTGGGAACGACCTTAACCCATTGATTCGCCTTGGCGATGATGTCGGTCACCTCGTCCAGGGGCACGTCCTTCTTGAGCTTGATGGTCAGGCCCTGGGAGTGGCAGCGCATGGCGCCGATGCGCACGCAGAGGCCATCGATCGGGATGCTGCCGGGGCTGCGGAAAGCCGGGTTGCCGAGGATCTTGTTGCACTCGGCGCCGCCCTTCCATTCTTCCTTGGACTGGCCGTTTTCCACCGGCACGTCGATCCAGGGAATCAGGCTGCCGGCCAGCGGGGTGTTGCGGAAATTCTTTTTCGGCAGGGCGTCGGAGCGGATGGTCTCAGCCACCTTTCGGTCGATTTCGAGGATCGCCGAGGCCGGATCGGCCAGCAGATCGGCGACGGAAGCGTGGATCACGCCCATCTGCGAAATCAGCTCCCGCATGTTCTGAGCGCCGGCGCCGGAGGCGGCCTGATAGGTCATGGCGGAAACCCACTCCACCAGGTTGGCGCGGAACAGGCCGCCGAGGCCCATCAGCATCAGCGACACGGTGCAGTTGCCACCGATCCAGTTCTTGCCGCCCTTGGCCAGGGCGTCCTTGATCACATGCTCGTTGACCGGGTCGAGGATGATGACTGCGTCATCCGCCATGCGCAGCGCGGAAGCGGCATCGATCCAGTGGCCGTTCCAGCCGGCAGCGCGCAGCTTGGGGAAGACTTCCTTGGTGTAGTCGCCGCCCTGGCAGGTGATGACGATGTCCATCTGTTTCAGGTCGCCGATGGAGTTGGCATCGCGCAGGGTGCCGCCTTCCTTGCCGCCGAAAGCCGGGGCCTTGCCGCCAGCAGCCGAGGTGGAGAAATACACGGGTTCGATCAGGTCGAAATCCTTCTCTTCCACCATCCGCTGCATCAGGACGGAACCCACCATGCCACGCCAACCCACCAGTCCAAGCTTCTTCATGTTCGTTCTCTCTAAATCCAGATGTTCAGATTACAGCGCCGCCAGCACCGCGTCGCCCATTTCCTTGGTGCCGACCTTGCGAGTGTTGGCTTCGTAAATGTCGCCGGTGCGATAGCCCTGGGCCAGCACCTTCTTCACCGCATTCTCGATGCGCTGAGCGGCGACCTCGTTGTTACCGCTATAGCGCAGCATCATCGCCGCGGAAAGAACGGTCGCCAACGGATTGGCCACACCCTTGCCTGCGATGTCCGGCGCCGAGCCGTGGCTCGGCTCGTAGAGCCCCTTGTTGTTGGCGTCGAGCGAAGCCGAGGGCAGCATGCCGATGGAGCCGGTCAGCATCGAAGCCTCGTCGGAGAGGATGTCGCCGAACATATTGCCGGTGACCATCACGTCGAACTGCTTGGGCGCCTTGACCAATTGCATCGCGGCGTTGTCCACCAGCATGTGGGACAGCTCCACCTTCGGGTAGTCCTTGGCCATATCGCTGATCACGTCGCGCCAGAGCTGGGTGCATTCCAGCACGTTCATCTTGTCCACCGAGCACAGCTTGCGGCCGCGCTTCATCGCGGCCTCGAAGGCCACCTTGCCGATGCGGCGGATTTCCGACTCGCTGTAGACCATGGTGTTGAAACCGACCTTCTCGCCGTTCTCCTCGCGGATGCCGCGGGGCTGGCCGAAGTAGATGTCGCCGGTGAGTTCGCGCACGATCAGGATGTCGAGACCGGCCACCACTTCGGGCTTCAGGGTCGAGGCATTGGCCAGCTCCGGATAGAGGATCGCCGGGCGCAGGTTGGCGAACAGGTTCAGGTCCTTGCGGATCGCCAGCAAGCCACGCTCGGGGCGCAGCTCGCGGGGGTTGCTGTCCCATTGCGGGCCACCGACGGCACCGAGCAGCACCGCATCGGCTTCACGCGCCAGCTTTTGAGTCGCTTCCGGATAGGCGCTACCGGCCGCATCCACCGCGCAGCCGCCCAGCAGGGCCTCTTCCATTTCCAGCTTGAGGTCCAGGGCCTTCAGCACGCGCACGGCTTCGGCAACGATTTCCGGGCCGATGCCATCGCCCGGCAGCACTGCAATCTTCATCACTTTCCTTCCAGTCTCAGGAGAATAACCAGGGCTGCTCGATGCGGCGCCGGGCTTCGAATTCACTAATCATGTCGGCGTGGCGCAGGGCCAGGCCGATGTCGTCCCAGCCGTTCAACAGGCATTCCTTGCGGAAGGAATCGATGTCGAAAGGGATCGCCCAGCCGTCCGGGCGCAGCACAACTTGGTTGGGCAGGTCGATGCGCAGCTTGTAGCCCGGCGTCACCGCCACCTGCTCGAACATCGCCTGGACCTCGTTGGCCGGCAGGCGGATCGGCAGCAGGCCGTTCTTGAAGCAGTTGTTGAAAAAGATGTCGGCGAAGGTGGTGCCGACGATGGCGCGGAAACCGAAGTCCTCCAGCGCCCAAGGGGCGTGCTCGCGCGACGAGCCGCAGCCGAAGTTGTCGCGGGTCAGCAGCACCGAGGCGCCCTGGTAGCGCGCCTGGTTGAGAACAAAGTCCGGATTCAGCGGCCGCCGGCTGTTGTCCATTCCCGGCTCGCCATGGTCCAGATAGCGCCACTCGTCGAAGGCGTTGGGGCCGAAGCCGGCGCGTTGGATCGACTTGAGGAACTGCTTGGGGATGATCGCGTCGGTGTCGACGTTGGCCCGGTCCATCGGTGCCACCAGGCCATCGAGTACGGTGAAGGCACGCATTACTTGACCACCTTCTGGATGGCTTCGCCACCCTTCTCGATGTCCTTGCCGATGCCGTGGACGGTATTGCAGCCGGCCAACAGCGCAGCGCCGGCCAGGAGGATGAGGATCAGCTTGTTCATGATCGGGCTCCTTCAGAGAATTTCGCGCACGTCGGCGAAGTGGCCGGCGATGGCGGCAGCGGCGGCCATCGCCGGGCTGACCAGATGGGTGCGACCACCGGCGCCCTGGCGGCCTTCGAAATTGCGGTTCGAGGTGGACGCGCAACGCTCGCCCGGCTCCAGCCGGTCGGCGTTCATCGCCAGGCACATCGAGCAACCAGGCTCGCGCCATTCGAAGCCGGCGGCGATGAAAATCTTGTCCAGGCCCTCGGCCTCGGCCTGGCGCTTGACCAGGCCGGAGCCCGGCACCACCAGCACCAGCTTGACGTTGTCGGCCTTGCGCCGGCCCCGCGCCACGGCGGCGGCAATGCGCAGATCCTCGATGCGGGAGTTGGTGCAGGAGCCGATGAAGACCTTGTCCACCTTGATCGTGTTGATCGGCGTGCGCGGCGTCAGGCCCATGTACTGCAGGGCGCGGGCGACGCCTTCACGCTTGACCGGATCCTTGAAGTCTTCGGGGGCGGGCACCACGTCCTTGATCGAGGACACCATTTCCGGCGAGGTGCCCCAGGTGACCTGCGGCTGAATACCGGCAGCATCCAGCTCGACGACGGCGTCGAACTTGGCGCCCGGATCGGAGACCAGGGTGCGCCAGTGGGCTACGGCGCGATCCCAGACATCGCCCATGGGCGAAAAGGGACGGCCGCGCAGGTATTCGATGGTGGTCTCGTCCACGGCCACCATGCCGGCACGGGCGCCGGCCTCGATGGCCATGTTGCACAGGGTCATGCGGCCTTCCATGGACAGGCTGCGGATCGCCGTGCCGCCGAACTCCACCGCATAGCCGGTACCGCCGGCGGTACCGATCTTGCCGATGATCGCCAGAGCGATGTCCTTGGCCGAAACGCCCTTGCCGAGCTGGCCATTCACCTGGATCAGCAGGGTCTTGGATTTCTTTTGCAGCAGACACTGGGTAGCCAGCACATGCTCCACTTCCGAGGTACCGATGCCGTGCGCCAGACAGGCGAAGGCGCCGTGAGTCGAGGTGTGCGAGTCGCCGCAGACGACGGTCATGCCGGGCAGCGTGGCGCCATTTTCCGGGCCCACCACATGGACGATGCCCTGGCGCGGATCGCGGAAGGGGAAGTAGGCCAGGGCGCCCACTTCACGAATGTTGGCGTCCAGGGTTTCCACCTGCTGGCGCGAAACCGGGTCCTGAATGCCCCGCTCCCAATGGTCGGTGGGGGTGTTGTGATCGGCCGTGGCGACGATGGAACTGACACGCCAGGGCTTGCGATCCGCCAATTTGAGACCTTCGAAGGCCTGCGGGCTGGTCACTTCGTGGACCAGATGACGGTCGATATAAAGCAAAGCCGTGCCATCCGTTTCGGTATGGACAACATGACTTTCCCAGAGCTTTTCGTACAGCGTTTTCGCCATGAAACTTTGCTCAATCAATGAATTAAGGACAAGAGGGGAATTATGTCACAGCTTGCCGCCAGCCCGCAGCCCGCCTACGCCTAGGACCAGCATCCCGCCGAGAAGTGCCGCCACGGAAGCCAGGCTGAAAACCACCCCGGCACCTAGCGGCGTCCACAGTGCACCGCTGACCAAACCGCCGAGCAAACCACCCGCGCCATAAGCCACCGCGCCATAGAGCGCCATCGCCGCAGCGTGATGGCGCGGCGCCACCCAGCGGTTCAGCGCCGCGACGGTGGCGGCGTGATGCACGCCGAAGGTGGCGCCGTGCAGGGTCTGGGCAAACAGGACAACGACGGGCTGATCCACCAGCCAGCCGATCAACAGAAAACGGACGACCGCCGCGGCAAAGCTGAACAACATCAGCCGCCCCAGGCTGAAGGCCGACATCAGCCGCGGCATGAAGAGGAAGACGAGGATTTCCACCACCACGCCCAACGCCCACAAGCCGCCGACCGCCCCCTTGCCGTAGCCGTGGTCCACCAGGTGGATGGAGTAGAAGACATACAGCGGGCCGTGCGCCAGCACCATGAAAAAGCCCGCCGCCAGCAGCGCCAGCACCCGCGGATCGCTGAAGGTCTCGCGCCACTGCATGGCCGGTACCGCATCGCCGCCGGAGTAAGACTCTTCCAGGGTGCTGGAGACTCCCCAGCAGATCAGCAAGACTCCCAGGCAGAGCCAGGGCAACAGGCTCAATGCGCTGGCTTCCAGGGTGGCGCCGATAGCCTGCACCGCGACGATATAACCGACCGAACCCCACAGCCGGATATGGCCGTAGCGCCCGGCCTGGTGGCGCAGATGATCGAGGGTCAGCGATTCCACCATAGGCATCGCAGCGCTGAGAAAGAAGGCCAGCAAGGCCATCGCCGCGAACAGCGCCCAGAAGTCGCGCAGCCACACCAGCGCCAGGAACACCGCAGCCCCCAGCCCCACCGACCAGCGCACCACCACCGCCTTGCGGCCGTCGCGACGATGCCCGGCCCAACGCCAGAACAGGGGCAGCAGCAGGCGACTCAACTGCATCAGCGAGAGCAGCACGCCGATGCCGAAAGCATCAATACCGAGGGATTGGAGATACAGGCCGAAGTAGGGCCCGTAGGCCCCGACAAAGGCAAAGTAGGCGAAGTACCACGCCGAGAGCCGCCACGCAGGCGATCCCGGCGATTTCACGTCCACTTACCGCACCGGCAGGGGACGCCGGTCCCTTGCCGGTGCCGAAAACATCGCTCAGGCAGGCTTGTGGGTCTGCAGCATGTTGTACAGCTCGTCCTTCAGCTTCAGACGCTTCTTCTTCAGGGTTTCAAACTCATGGTCGCCCAGCGGAATGCCGCGACCTTCCAGCGCTTCCACTTCGCTGGTGGCGACGTGATATTCGTCGAACAGCTTGGCGAAATGGTTGTTGCTGGTCTTCAGCGCGTGAATCGCTTCCTTGTGCTCGGGAAACTCGTGGTGCAGATCGTGATGTTCGATGCTCATGTTTTTCCTCCTAGACTTGCTGATCAACAATATTTCGAGCCACGCACCTTACTTGGCGATGTGGCCGGGAATCTTCGGGGTCTCGCAGACCACGTCGGCGCACTGGGCGCGATGGCGCAGGGCGGCATCGGTCAGCACTAGGGCCAGCATCGCCTCGGCAATGGGGGTGGCGCGAATGCCGACACAGGGATCGTGGCGGCCGTGGGTCTCCACCGTGGTCGGATGGCCCATCAGGTCGATCGAGCGGCGCGGCAGGCGGATGCTGGAAGTCGGCTTGATGGCAATGCTGACGTTGATGTCCTGGCCGGTGGAAATGCCGCCCAGCACGCCGCCGGCGTGATTGCTGGCAAAGCCTTCCGGCGTCAACTCGTCGCCATGCTCGCTGCCCTTCTGGGCGACGCTGGCGAAACCGGCGCCGATCTCGACGCCCTTGACCGCGTTGATGCTCATCATGGCGTAGGCGATGTCGGCATCGAGCCGGTCATAGACCGGGTCGCCCCAGCCCACCGGAACGTTTTCCGCCACCACGGCGATCTTGGCACCGACGGAATCGCCCGACTTACGCAGGGCATCCATATAGGCCTCCAACTCGTCCACGATGGCCGCATTCGGCGCGAAGAAGGGATTGGCGGATACCGCCGCCCAATCGACGAAGGGAATCTCGATCGGCCCCAACTGGCTCATGTAGCCGCGAATCTCGACGCCGTAGCGGCTGCGCAGCCACTTCCGCGCAATCGCCCCGGCGGCCACCCGCACTGCGGTTTCACGGGCGCTGGAACGGCCGCCGCCACGGTAGTCGCGGATGCCGTATTTCTGCCAGTAGGTGTAGTCGGCGTGGCCCGGGCGGAAGCTCTGGGCAATATTGCCGTAGTCCTTGCTGCGCTGATCCTCGTTGCGGATCAACAGACCGATGGAGGTGCCGGTGGTCTTGCCTTCGAAGACGCCGGAAAGGATCTCCACCGTGTCCGACTCGCGGCGCTGGGTGACGTGGCGCGAGGTGCCGGGCTTGCGCCGGTCCAGTTCGGCCTGGATTTCCGCCACGTCGATTTCCAGCCCGGGCGGGCAGCCGTCCACGACGCAACCGATGGCCGGGCCGTGGGATTCACCAAAGGAGGTAACGCGAAACAGGGTGCCGAAGCTATTGCCGGACATGAATGGGATCGTCGAATCGGTTGCGAAATACGCCGCCGCACGGCCGCTGGGGCCGCGGGCAGTTGGGAGCCATGTCCCGAAACTCAGGAAGCGGGCTTTTCTTCTTCCGGCCAGTCGCGGATGTAGGCTTTGAGCATGCGGTTCTCGAAGCTTTGCTCCTCGAGCACGGCCTTGGCCACGTCGTGGAAGGAGATCACCCCCATCAGCACGCTGCCGTCCATTACCGGCAGGTAGCGCATATGGTGCTGCACCATCAGGCGGCGCAGATCGTCCATTTCCATGTCGGGCCCCGCGGCTACTGGCTCGCGCACCATCACATCGGCAACCTTGTGACTTTCCCAATGGGCACCGGCTTTGTGCAGGTCCTGCAACAGCTCGCGGAAGGTAAGCATGCCCACCATCCGGCCCGCCTCGAAACAGACCAGCGAACCCACATCCAATTCACTCATCACGGCCACTGCATCGCCCAGCGTCTTGTCGGGGGCGATGGTGTACAGCACCGTTCCCTTGATCGCGAGAATTTCCCTGACTTGCATTGCTGCCTCCTCTCCTTCACTAGGCGGCGGACGGCGTCCGCTCAGCGCTCCAGCAGGCTCAATTTGTCCTTGACCTTAACCCACTCGTCCGCATCGGGCAACGGGTCTTTGCGTTCAATGATCGGCTGCCACTTTTTTGCCAGCTCCGCATTCAGCGCAATGTAGTGCTCCTGCCCGGCGGGCACGTCGTCCTCGGCAAAAATCGCCTCGGCCGGACACTCGGCAACGCAGAGAGTGCAATCGATGCACTCGTCCGGGTCGATCGCCAGGAAGTTCGGTCCCTCGCGGAAACAATCCACCGGGCAGACGTCTACGCAGTCCGTGTACTTGCAGCGGATGCAGGACTCGGTCACTACATAAGTCATATACCAACACCTTTTTTGCTTGGGAAATTTCCCTCTATTGTAGTGACTTGCCGCTCTGCCCGCCACGCCAAGCCAATCCAGCGGTTTTTTGCTAATCTAGCGACATGCTACGGTCGAACGGTCGGCCCAGGCCTCCCGCATTGCCCCGGGCAATCCATTTTTTCCGAGGATCTTCATGAGCGAACATATCACCCACGTTACCGATGCCACCTTCAAGTCCGAGGTCCTCGAATCCGCCGTCCCCGTGCTGGTGGACTACTGGGCGGAGTGGTGCGGCCCCTGCAAGATGATCGCTCCGATCCTCGACGAAGTCGCCAAGGAATACGCCGGCAAGCTGAAGATCGCCAAGCTCAACATCGACGACAACCAGAAGACCCCCGGCGAATACGGCATCCGCGGCATCCCCACGCTGCACCTGTTCAAGGGCGGCAATGTCGAAGCCCAGAAGGTTGGCGCCCTGTCGAAATCCCAGCTCACCGCCTTCATTGACAGCAATCTCTGATCCCGTTAGAGTCCGCCCCGGATTCGACCAGTCCCGCTGACGGCGGGTAACGAATCCGGGCTGGGCGGCAAGCTCCGCCCGCAGCACCTCCCCCTCCCGATTTTCGAAATTCCCCTGGGCGCGTCCTGCGTCCGGCACTTCCCACAGGTTTGTCCCATGCACCTCTCGGAGCTCAAGGCCCTCCACGTCAGCCAATTGCTGGAGATGGCCAACGCCGACGGCGTCGAAGCCGCCAACCGCCTGCGCAAACACGAACTGATCTTCGCCATCCTCAAGCAGCAGGCCAAGAAGGGCGAGATCATCCACGGCGACGGCGTCCTCGAAATCCTGCCCGACGGCTTCGGTTTCCTGCGGTCCCAGGACACCTCCTACCTGGCCAGCACCGACGACATCTACGTCTCCCCCTCGCAGATCCGCCGCTTCAACCTGCACGGCGGCGACACCGTGGAAGGCGAGATCCGGACGCCGAAGGAAGGCGAGCGCTACTTTGCGATGGTCAAGCTGGACACCATCAACGGCCAATCGCCGGAGGCCTGCAAGAGCAAGATCCTGTTCGAAAACCTGACGCCGCTGCACCCCACCGAGCACATGAAGCTCGAACGGGACATCAAGGCCGAAGAAAACACCACTAGCCGCATCATCGACATGATCGCGCCCATCGGCAAAGGCCAGCGCGGTCTGCTGGTGGCCAGCCCGAAGAGCGGCAAGACGGTGATGATGCAGCACATCGCCCACTCGATTTCCGCGAACCACCCGGACGTGGTGCTGATCGTCCTGCTGATCGACGAGCGCCCTGAAGAAGTGACCGAAATGACCCGCACCGTGCGCGGCGAAGTGGTCGCCTCCACTTTCGACGAGCCCGCCACCCGCCACGTGCAAGTGGCCGAGATGGTCATCGAAAAGGCCAAGCGCCTGACCGAACACAAGAAGGACGTGGTGATCCTGCTCGACTCGATCACCCGCCTGGCCCGCGCCTACAACACCGTCCAGCCCGCCTCCGGCAAGGTGCTGACCGGCGGCGTGGACGCCAACGCCCTGCAGAAGCCCAAGCGCTTCTTCGGCGCCGCCCGCAACATCGAGGAAGGCGGCTCCCTGACCATCATCGCCACCGCCCTGATCGACACCGGTTCGCGGATGGACGAAGTGATCTACGAAGAGTTCAAGGGCACCGGCAACCTGGAAATCCACCTGGATCGGCGCATGGCGGAAAAGCGCGTCTATCCGGCGATCAACGTCAATCGTTCCGGCACCCGTCGCGAAGAGCTGCTGCTGAAGCCCGACGTGCTGCAAAAGATGTGGGTGCTACGCAAGCTGCTCTACAACATGGACGATCTGGAAGCGATGGAATTCCTGCTGGACAAGGTCAAAGCGACCAAGAACAACGGCGAATTCTTCGACGCCATGCGGCGCGGTTGATTCCTGGGGATTTTTCCGGGATAATCGCGCCCTCCCCGGCCCGCCACAATCACGGGCCACAAGATATCGAATTAAGGACACGACCATGAAAGAAGGCATTCACCCGAAGTACGTCGAGATCGACGTGACCTGTTCCTGCGGTCTGACGTTCAAGACCAAGTCGACCAACAGCAAGCCGCTGCACATCGAAGTCTGCTCTTCCTGCCATCCCTTCTGGACCGGCAAGCAGAAGATCGTCGATACCGCCGGTCGTGTCGAACGCTTCCGCCAGAAGTACGGCAAGAAAGCCGCCTGAGCCTGACGGACAGCCAAAAAAGGCAGCTTCGGCTGCCTTTTTTGTTTTCTGACGAAATGAACCCGACGCAGCCCCGCGCCCTCCCCCTCCACGGCCTGCCCCTGGTCCTGATCTGCCTGGTCTATCTGCTGGCCGGGCTGATCGATCACGACCCATGGAAGCCGGATGACGCCGTGCATCTCGGCGTCGCCTGGGAGTTCGCCCAGCACGGCGACTGGCTGACGCCGCGCCTCGCCGACAGCGCCTGGTTCGGCGCGCCGCCGCTCTACCACTGGGTCGCCGCCCTGCTTGGGCAGGCCTTTGAGTTCACCCTGCCGTTCCATGCCGGCGCCCGCCTGGCCAGCGCCCTGTTCGGCGCCCTAGCTTTGCTCGCCATCGGCGGCGCAGTACGCACCCTGCACGGTCCCGTCGCGGCCCGCGGCACGCCGCTACTGCTGATCGGCACCCTCGGCCTGCTGACCCCGATCCACGACGCCCAGCCGGCCATCGCCCTGCTGGCCGCCCAGGCCCTTCTGCTGTTCGGCCTCGCCCGGATGGCAGAGCGCCCCCTGGCCAGCGGACTCACCGCCGCCCTGGGCGTCGGCCTCGGCATCTTTGCCCAGGGCAGCCCCGCCCTGCCCCTGCTGACCCTGCCCCTGCTGCTGGCGCCGCTGCATCCGCAATGGCGCAGCCGCCGCGCCCTCGGCGGCATCGCCCTAGCCCTGCTGCTCGGCCTGCTGCTGGCCGGCCTGTGGCCCGCCCTGCTGGCCTGGCAGGCACCGGCCCAACTGGACCGCTGGATCGCCATCGAGGCCGGGCGGATGAGCTTCGCCCACCTCAACGTCGACAACCTGCAAGACCATTTCGAGCTCCTCGCCTGGGGCGCCTGGCCCCTGCTGCCCCTGGGGCTCTGGGCGCTCTGGGGCTACCGCCGCCAACTCGGCAACCCGGCCTTCTTCCTGCCGCTGCTGGTATCCCTGCTGGCCCTGGCCCAGGTGCTGTTGACCACAGCGCCGCAGCCCCTGCAGCACCTGCCGCTTTACATACCGCTGGCCCTACTCGCCGCCGCCGGCGTCGAGAAGCTGCGGCGCGGCGCCGCCAATGCCTTCGACTGGTTCGGCACCATGACCTTCACGCTAGTGGCCGGGCTGATCTGGCTCGGCGGCATCTCGATGATCACCGGCGAGCCGGCGCGGGTGGCGAAGAACTTCCTCAAGGCCGAACCCGGCTTCGTCGCCGAACTCTCCTGGCCGGCCCTGATCGCCGCCGCCCTGCTCACCGCCTGCTGGATCTGGGCCATGGCCGGCCTGGCCAAATCGCCCTGGCGCTCGGTGACCCACTGGGCCGCCGGCATGGCCCTGACCTGGGGCCTGATCGCCACCCTGTGGATGCCCTGGATCGACTACGGCAAGACCTATCGTCCGGTCGCCCAATCGCTGCAGAAAGCCCTTGCCGACAGCGACGACTGCGTCGCCGCGCGCGGCCTCGGCGACCCGCAAAAGGCTAGCCTGCGCTACTTCATCGACCTCAAGCTGCGCACCCCGCGCAAGAGCCGCGACTGCGGCTGGCTGCTGGTCCAGGGCGGCCGCGTCGAGACCCAGCCCGCCGGCTGGCGCAAGGTCTGGGAAGGCAACCGCCCCGGCGACAAGAGCGAGAGGCTGCGCCTCTACCGCCGCAGCTAAATCCGCCCCGCCGCCGCGACGATGGGCTGTTTGCCCCTGTCGGATTCGCCACAACGCCCCGCCACGCGATCACAAGCAACTGTTTTTACTGAAATTATTTTCAGGCATCGGACTTGCTGAACGGTAGCCAGGAGGCTTAACCGTGCAACAGTCCC
>DATDMT010000195.1:0-9373 GCA_036518635.1 Rhodocyclaceae bacterium
TCCAGCGGATCCTTGAAGGAGCTGTGGGGCGGCTTCTGATCAGCAATGATGCGCGATAGGGCGGCCTGGACGCTGGCCGCCAGGGGCTCGTATTTCTGTGCGCCGGCCTGGGCAGCAAGGGCCCAAGCCAGCAGCGGTACCGTTAAAAGGTAACGCCCTAGGCGCACAGCTTCTGGCGCAGGAATTCGGCCGCGCCGTCCTTGGCAATCATGGTGGCTTCGCTGTCCGTGCGGCCCTTGTATTCCAGTTGGCCTTCCTTCAGGCCGCGTTCGCCGACGACGATGCGGTGGGGCGTGCCGATCAGTTCCCAGTCGGCGAACATCGAGCCGGGGCGCTCGTCGCGGTCGTCCAGCAGGGCATCCACGCCGCCGGCCTGGAGTTCGGCCAGCAGCTTGTCGGCGGCTTCGCGTACGGCCTCGGACTTTGCGTAGCCCATCGGTACGATCACCACTTCGAAGGGCGAAATCGTCGCCGGGAAAATGATGCCCTTGTCGTCGTGGCCCTGCTCGATGGCGGCGCCGACGATGCGGGAGACGCCGATACCGTAGCAACCCATTTCCATGATCTGGTCCTTGCCCTGCTCGTCGAGGAACTTGCAGTTGAGGGCTTCGGCGTACTTAGTGCGCAACTGGAAGATGTGGCCGACTTCGATGCCGCGGCAGAGGGCCAGTTGGCCCTTGCCGTCGGGGGCGGGGTCGCCCGCCACGACATTGCGCAGATCGACCACCTGGGCCGGTTCAGGCAGGTCGCGGCCCCAGTTCACGCCGGTCAGGTGGAAGCCGGCTTCGTTGGCGCCGCAGACGAAGTTATCCATGGCGGCGACGGTACGGTCGGCGACGACCAGGGCTTGGCCGACATCCACCGGGCCGATGTAGCCGGGGCGGCAGCCGAGGGCGGCTTCCACTTCCTCGTCCTTGGCGAAGCGGAATTCACCGATCACCTTCTGCGCTTTGATCTCGTTCAGCTCGTGGTCGCCGCGCACCAGCAGCAGGGCGAAGCGGCCGGGGGCATCCTCGGCCAGTTCGGTGCGGATCACGGCGATGGCCTTGACTGTGCGGGTGACGGCGCTGCCGAGGAATTCGGCCACGTCTTCGCACTTGATCTTGCCCGGGGTGGCCTTCTTTTCCATGGTCTCGATGGCCGCGCCGCGGGACGCGGCCGGCGCCACGGCCTCCGCCAGTTCGACATTGGCGGCATAGTCGGAATCGGGGCAGTAGGCGATGGCGTCTTCCCCGGTGTCGGCGATGACATGGAATTCATGGGAGCCGGTGCCGCCGATGGAGCCGGTATCCGCAGCCACGGCGCGGAACTGCAGGCCGAGACGGGTGAAGATGCGGCTGTAGGTCTCGTACATGTTGCGGTATTCCCGCTCCAGGTCGGCGTAGTTGGTGTGGAAGGAATAGCCGTCCTTCATCAGGAACTCGCGGCCGCGCATGACGCCGAAGCGGGGGCGGATCTCATCCCGGAACTTGGACTGGATCTGGTAGAAGTGGCGCGGCAACTGGCGGTAGCTCTTCACTTCCTTGCGCACGAAGTCGGTGATCACTTCCTCGTGGGTCGGGCCGATGACGAAATCGCGCTGGTGACGGTCCTTGAAACGCAGCAGTTCGGGGCCGTACTTGGGGCCGCGGCCGGACTCTTCCCACAACTCGAAGGGCTGTACCGCCGGCATCAGCAGTTCCAGGGCGCCGGCTCGGTTCATTTCCTCGCGGACGATGTTCTCGACCTTGCGCAGCACCCTGAGGCCCATCGGGGTCCAGGTATAGATGCCGCCGGCCAGGCGGCGGATCAGGCCGGCGCGCATCATCAGCTTGTGGGAGACGACCTCCGCATCGGCAGGGGCTTCCTTCAGGGTGGTGATGAAAAACTGGCTGGCACGCATGGTTTCGAGTCTCGGCTGCGGAAAAGGGGCGATTTTACCGAACCCTCCCGCCTTTCCACGGGCGGCCGGATGTGGAAAAATCGGAACCAGTCAAATATTGAGAAGGTTGCATCATGCTCGACCGTGAAGGCTTTCGCCCGAACGTCGGCATCGTCCTTGCCAACAGCCACAATCAGGTCTTCTGGGGCAAACGTATCCGCGAGCATTCCTGGCAGTTCCCGCAAGGCGGGATCAAAAAGGGCGAAACGCCCGAACAGGCGATGTATCGCGAGCTCCATGAAGAGGTAGGCCTGAAGCCGGAGCACGTCCGTATCCTCGGGCGTACCCGGGATTGGCTGCGCTATGAGGTGCCTAAGCAGTGGGTTCGCCGTGAATGGCGCAGCACCTACCGGGGTCAGAAACAGATCTGGTTCTTGCTGCGTCTGGTGGGGCGGGACGCCGACGTTTCGCTGCGTGCTACCGAACATCCCGAATTCGACGCCTGGCGTTGGAACGACTATTGGATACCGCTGGATACCGTGATCGAATTCAAGCGTAGCGTCTATGAGCAGGCTCTGACGGAATTGGCGCGGCATTTGTTCATCACGCCGCAGGAGCGTATTCCACGCTGGCCGACGCCGGCGGAGACGCGGCCATGAGGCGGCTGCTTGCCCTGTTCGCCGCGGCGCTGCTGGCCTTGCCGGTAGCGGCCAAGGATCTTCCGATGGCCGGGAGCAATCCGCCGCCGCTGGATTACAAGGGGACCGACGAGGAATGGAAAGAACAGTCCATCGCCCCACCTGCGTATCCTAAGGACGCGGATCTGGTGGCGCTTCAATTGGGGCCGACCGAGCGCAACCAGTTCCTGGTGGACGCCAGCTCGATCAGTATTGGCAGCGATGAAATCGTTCGCTACATCCTGGTGATTCGCACCAGCGGCGGTGCCCTGAACGTCAATTACGAAGGCCTTCGCTGCAAGACTGGCGAACACAAGATTTATGCGGTTACCCGTAGCGACGGTAGTTGGCGCGTACTTCCGAAGGCCGAGTGGAAGCCGATTGAGAACATCACGATGAATCGCTATAAGGTCGCCCTGAATCGTGAGTATTTCTGTATCGACGGCGGCCTGCACAGTGCTGACGAAGGCCGCCAGGCCCTGAAGCTCGGTCACAATCCGCGCATCAAGAACACCAATTGAAGGGGGGCGCGATGGACAAACTGATCATCGAATTCGACAAGGCCCTGCGCACCTTGTTTGCACCTGCCGGTACCGTGCGCCCGCGGCCGGGCGTCAATCAGTTGGAAGCCGATCTGAGCGAAACGGAAAAGCGCCATGCTGCCGCCCTGATGCGTATCAATCACTGCGGCGAGGTCTGTGCCCAGGCCCTCTATCAGGGACAGGCGCTCACTTCGCGCAACTCGGCGACGCGGCAAGCCATGGAGCACGCCGCCTGGCAGGAGACCGAGCACCTTAACTGGACCGAGCGGCGCATAGCAGAGTTAGGTGGCCGCACCAGCCTGCTGAATCCGTTCTGGTACGCCGGCTCCCTGGCCGTCGGCCTGGCCGCCGGGGCCCTGGGCGACGATTGGAACCTGGGTTTCCTGGCGGAGACCGAGCGTCAGGTGGAGGGGCATCTGGATGGCCATTTGGCCGAGTTGCCCGAGAAGGACCTTCGCTCCCGGGAAATTCTCGACCAGATGAAGGCCGACGAGATCAGTCATGCCGAGATGGCCGTGGGTTTCGGCGCCCGCGAACTGCCCCTGCCGGTGAAACTGGCGATGCGCGCCACCTCCAAGGTGATGACGGGCAGCGCCTATTACCTCTGATGGCCGAGCTTAAGGCGCGATCACTTCCCAGGTGTGGGTAATCTCGGCGGTCTTGCCGAGCATGATTGAGGCGGAACAGTACTTCTCGGCGGACAGATGGATTGCCCGTTCGATGATTTCCGCCTTCAGGTTGCTGCCAGTCAAGCGGTAATGGAAGTTGATCTTGGTGAAAACCTTGGGATCGGTTTCAGCCCGTTCCGCCGTCAATTTCACTTCGCAGCCCTGAATATCCTGTCGGCTGCGCTTGAGGATCAGCACCACGTCGAAGGCGGTGCAGCCGCCGGTGCCGGCCAATACGGTTTCCATTGGGCGCGGTGCGAGATTGCGGCCGCCGGCATCGGGCGGGCCGTCCATCGCGATCAGGTGACCACTGCCGGTCTCGGCGATAAAGCTCATGCCGTCATGCCAACGTACGGTACATTCCATGGGAAATCCTTGCGATAAGCATCAATTTGATCGGAAGCGTCGATTCTAGCCGCTACCGGCGGGACAGCATTCAAAGTCAAATAAGTGTTTGACACCCCTCTACTCGTGAAATAGAATGCGCGGCTTTTCTGCGTTTGCCCCTTGGGGCGTTTGCCCCTATGGGGGCGTTTGAGACAGGATTTCCTCATGAAAACCTTTTCTGCCAAGCCGCACGAGGTCACGCGGGACTGGTTCGTCGTTGATGCGACGGACAAGGTCCTGGGCCGGCTGGCCTCTGAAATCGCCCGCCGTCTGCGCGGCAAGCACAAGGCTATTTACACTCCCCACGTTGATACCGGCGATTACATCGTCGTGGTCAATGTGGAAAAGCTGCGCGTGACCGGTAACAAGGCCGAAGACAAGAAGTACTTCCGCCACACCGGCTACCCCGGCGGCATCTACGAAACCAATTTCACCAAGCTGCAACAGCGCTTCCCCGGTCGTATCCTCGAGAAGGCCGTGAAGGGCATGCTGCCCAAGGGTCCCCTGGGCTACGCCATGCTGAAGAAGATGAAGTGCTACTCCGGCGGTGAGCATCCCCATTCCGCCCAGCAGCCCAAGTCGCTGGATATCTAAGGAACCGACATGGCCACCAACTATTACTATGGAACCGGCCGCCGCAAGACTGCCGTTGCCCGTGTTTTCATGAAGCCGGGTTCCGGCAAGATCACGGTGAACGACAAGCCGGTGGATGAGTTCTTCTCCCGCGAAACCGGCCGCATGGTCGTTCGTCAGCCGCTGGAACTGGTTCAGCACATCTCCACTTTCGACATCATGGTGAACGTGGTCGGTGGTGGTGAGTCCGGTCAAGCCGGCGCCGTGCGTCACGGCATTACCCGCGCGCTGATTGAGTACGATGCGGCTCTCAAGCCCTCCCTGTCCACCGCCGGCTTCGTGACTCGCGATGCCCGTGAAGTGGAACGGAAGAAGGTTGGCTTCCACAAGGCCCGTCGGCGCAAGCAGTTCTCCAAGCGCTGATCGCTTCTTACGAAGCCTTCGAAAAGCCGCCTTCGGGCGGCTTTTTTACCTTGTGGCTCTGGTAACGTATTCAGTTCTGGAAATTCAGGAGTAGCTCATGATCAAGGTTGGTGTGGTTGGCGGAACGGGATACACGGGCGTGGAGTTGCTGCGCTTGCTGGCTCAGCACCCTGAGGTGGAACTGGTTGCGGTGACTTCCCGCGGCGAAGCGGGCACCGCAGTGGCCGACATGTTCCCCAGCCTGCGCGGCCGCGTTGCGGTCAAGTTCACCGACCCGGCCGAGTCTGCCCTCGATAAGTGCGATCTGGTGTTCTTCGCTACGCCCAACGGTGTCGCCATGCAGCAGACCCGTAGCTTGCTGGATGCCGGCGTGAAAGTGATCGATCTAGCTGCCGACTATCGGATCAAGGACGTCGCCGAATGGGAGAAGTGGTACGGCATGAGCCACGCCACCCCGGATCTGGTCGCCGAAGCAGTCTATGGATTGCCCGAAGTGAACCGCGAGCAGATTCGCCAGGCCCGCCTGGTGGCCAATCCCGGCTGCTATCCGACCGCCACGCAGCTCGGCTTCCTGCCTTTGGTGGAAGCCGGCTGCATTGAACTCGACAACCTGATTGCCGACACCAAATCCGGCGTGTCCGGCGCTGGCCGCAAGGCGGAAGTGAACATCCTGTTCTCCGAGGCGGCCGACAGTTTCAAGGCCTACGGTGTGCCAGGCCATCGGCATTTGCCGGAAATCCGCCAGGGCTTGGCGCGGGCGGCCGGCCGTAGCGTCGGCTTGACCTTCGTGCCCCATCTGACGCCGATGATTCGCGGCATCCATGCCACCCTCTATGCACGGATTACGCGCGAAGCGGACTTCCAGGCGCTGTTCGAACAGCGCTATGCCGGCGAACCCTTTGTCGACGTGATGCCGGCCAAGTCGCATCCCGACACTCGTTCGGTGCGTGCCGCCAACACCTGCCGTATTGCGGTTCATCGTCCTCAGGGCGGCGACACGTTGGTGGTGTTGTCGGTGATTGACAACCTGGTCAAGGGCGCTGCCGGCCAAGCGGTGCAGAACATGAATCTGATGGGCGGCCTGGAGGAAACTACCGGCCTGATGCAGGTGCCGGTCCTACCGTGATTCAACGCTCCCTGCGTACCCTGCGCAGCCGCTTCGGGATTGCCTCCCGTCCCCTGACGATTCGGGCCCACGTGCCGTGGCACTGGCGTCTGTTGTCGGGGGCGGTGATCCTGGCGGTCGCCCTGGCCTTATCCGGCTGGATTTACGATGCCGGCCGAAGTTTTGCCGGCTTCCATTCGCAGGAACGGCAGGAAGAGATCGATGCCCTCCGCGGCCGGGTAACCGCTTTGGAGGAGGAGGCGACCCAATTGCGCAAGGTCGCCAACGCTAGCGACAGCAGCATCGCCATCGAACGCACCACCCAGCAGCACCTTGGCCAAGAGGCCAAGCGCCTGGAGGCGGAAAACGCCCGATTGAAGGAAGAGCTGGCGGTTTTTGAAAAACTGGCCAGCGGCAGCGGTAAAACCAGCGACCTCGGAATATCCCGATTTTCCCTGGAGCCGGAGGGCGCTGCGGGCACTTGGCGCTACCGGGCTTTGCTGACGGCCGGCGGGGAAAAGGAGGTCGACGGCCGCCTGGAAATTTCCGTCAAGGTGCTTCAAGGCGACAAACTTGCTATGCTCACATTCCCTGCAGCCGAAAAGGATGGTGGTGCTTGGCGTGTGGTTTTTCGCCGCTTCCGCCGTCATGAAGGCAGCTTTGTGATTCCACAGGGTGCCCGAATCAAGGAAGCCGAACTGCGCCTGTTGGTCGGCGGCTCGGTGGTCGGAACCCAGAAAACAAGCTTCTGAAGGAGGCCCGATGTTTTCATCATCCAACAAGCCCAGTAAACCCCAAGGCCGAATCGACTGCCTGATCGGCGCCGGCACTCGTGTCGAGGGTAACGTCACTTTCACCGGCGGCCTGCGGGTCGATGGCGAGATTCGCGGCAACGTGATCGCCTCCGGCGACCAGCCCAGCACCTTGGTGATCAGCGAACATGCCCGGATCGAGGGCGAAATTTCCGTCACCCACCTGGTGATCAACGGCACCGTGATCGGTCCCGTGCATGCCGGCGAGTTTCTCGAACTTCAGCCCAAGGCTCGGGTCACAGGGGATGTGGAATACAGCACTATCGAAATGCATCTAGGTGCTGTGATTCAGGGGCGCCTCGTTCATCAGACCAGTATGGCCAAAGCCGTCGAGCTGAAACTGGCGACCAGCAATTGACCTTTATTGCTGTCATTGCCGATAATCAAATCATCCCTACAGGAGAGAAATCATGAATGCACCCAGCGAAATGCCCGCCCCCCTGCTTTTCACCGACAATGCCGCGGCCAAGGTCAAGGAGTTGATCGCCGAGGAAGGTAATCCCGAATTGAAGCTGCGGGTCTTCGTCACCGGCGGTGGCTGCTCCGGCTTCCAGTACGGCTTCACCTTCGATGAGGTGCAGAACGACGACGATACCGCCCTGGAAAAGGACGGCGTCACCCTGCTGATCGACCCCATGAGCTACCAGTATCTGGTGGGCGCCGAGATCGACTTCACCGAGAGTCTGGAAGGCTCCCAGTTCGTGATCAAGAACCCGAACGCGACCAGCACTTGCGGCTGCGGTTCTTCGTTCTCGGCCTGATTGCCTTCGTTCAAGGAAAAAGGCGCGCTGCGGCGCGCCTTTTTCTTTGGGTGCTCAGGCCGGGTGGATCGCCCCGAGCACCCTTGGTCCGGCCGCCCCGGTGACCGAGGGCAGGTTGCCAGGCTGCCGCAGCAAGCACTGGCGGGCCAGCCAGGCAAAGGCGAAGGCTTCCACTTGCTCGGCGGGCAGTCCTAAGGTGTCGGTCGTGGCCACCGCCGTGGCCGGCAATTCGCGCTGAAGGGTTGCCATCACCAGCGGGTTGCGCGCTCCGCCACCGCAGACGTAGAGCTCCTCCGGGCTACCGCACCAGGCTTGAATCGCCTCGGCTGCGCTGTGGCCGGTGAAGGCCACCAACGGTGCCTGGACGTCCGCCGGTGATTCGGGACCAGCCAGCAGCCCATCCAGCCAGGCGATGCCGAATTGCTCCCGACCGCAACTCTTGGGTGGGGCCTCGGCCAGGAAGGGGTGGGTAAGCAAGGTGTGCAGCAACGATTCGCTGATCGTTCCGTTGGCCGCCCAGCGCCCGTCTTGGTCATAGGCTCGGCCCAGATAGCGACTCGCCCAGGCGTCCAGCAGCATGTTGGCCGGCCCGCAATCGAAACCCGTGACCGGCTGCCCTGGGGCGAGATTGGTCAGGTTGGCGATCCCGCCCAGATTCAGAATCACGCGGTGGCGATTCGGCTGGCGGAACAGGGCCTCGTGGACCGCCGGGACCAGGGGTGCTCCCTGGCCGCCTGCCGCAATGTCGCGGCTGCGGAAATCGCTGACAACGGTGATGCCGCTGCGCTCCGCTAATAGGGCCGAGTTGCCAATCTGGACCGTGTAGCCGGCTTCGGGCCGATGACGCAAGGTTTGGCCGTGGCAGCCAATGGCGGCGATTTCGGCGGGCGCCATGCCGGTGGCCTCGAGTAGTTGGCCGACCGCTTCGGCGTAGTGCTCTGCAAGGGCATTGCCAAGCATTGCCGCACGGTGGATTTCATCGCTGCCCGCGGTACAAAGGGCCAATGCTTGGTCGCGCAACTCGGCTGGGAACGCGTGGTGGATGGCACCTTGAGGTGCGGGGCCGGCAGCAGAGAATCCCACCAATACCGCATCCACCCCGTCCAGGCTGGTGCCCGACATCAGCCCGATGTAATGCTCCATGGCGGCTTAGTCGAGGGCCGCCAGTTTGCCGTCGTGGATCAGCTCGATACGGGCCAGGGCGTTAGCCGATTCTGTCTTGAAGCGAGCCATCGCCTGGGGCGACAGGGGCGGGCTGCCGGGTAGCGCAACGGTCAGCGGGTTCTGGTGGACGCCATCAATGCGGAATTCGTAATGCAAGTGAGGGCCGCTCGCCAGCCCGGTCATGCCGGTGAAGGCGATGACATCGCCCTGGGCAATGCGGCTACCCTTGCGCAGCCCCGCTGCAAAGGCGGAGAGATGTCCGTAGACGGTGGAGTAGCGCCCCTGATGGCGCAGCACGACAACCTTGCCATAGCCGCCTTGGTTGCCGACGAACTCGACGACGCCATCTGCCGTGGCTTTGACCCGGGTGCCGACCGGCGCGCCGTAGTCCACGCCCCTG
>DATDMT010000196.1:0-16446 GCA_036518635.1 Rhodocyclaceae bacterium
GCTCTATTCGCGCCCGGACCTGCTGCACCGGATTCTCGAAGTGAACACCAAGGCAGTGACCGACTACCTGAACGCCCAGATCGAAGCCGGCGCCCAGGCAGTGATGATTTTCGACACCTGGGGCGGCTCCCTGTCCCACGCTGCCTACCGGGAATTTTCCCTGGGCTACATGGAAAAAATCATCGCCGGCCTGAAGAAGAGCCACGACGGCGAGCGCATTCCCTGCATCGTGTTCACCAAGGGCGGCGGCCAGTGGCTGGAAGCCATCGCCGCCATCGGCTGCGATGGCATCGGCCTGGACTGGACCACGGATATCGGCGACGCCCGTCGCCGCGTCGGCGACAAGGTGGCGCTGCAAGGCAATATGGACCCGATGACCCTGTTCGGCGCCCCGGAGATCGTCGCCGCCGAAGCCACCCGGATTCTCGACAGCCATGGCGGCGGTGGCAGCCATGTGTTCAACCTGGGCCATGGCATCAACCAGTACACGCCCCCTGAAAATGTAGGGGTATTGGTCGAGGCGGTGCATTCCTGGCGCCCGCGCCAGGCTTAAAAAGAGCCCCCGTCAAGGGGGTTTTTTGTGCCTAATTGGGGAAAATTCAGACAGGGGTCAAGTCTTGACTTATGCACAGAAATCGGTTCGATAGGGTGTCGCTAGTCCAAAACCCGCTAAAAACCGGCCCGTCAAGATAACTCATTGATTTTTAATGGCTGAATTGTTGCTGCTTTGTTGCGCAAAGAAAGGAATCGCCTTGTGCCACCGGCACTTAGCCACTTTTGCCGAAGGTAATTCACAAAGTTATCCACAGATTTTGTGGGGAACTGTTTTGTCCTTTCCCAGCAGTCACTTAGCGCCCTTTTGCGATACCAAGTCGAGCTTGCAGCGGCAATGCCATGAGCGGCAATGAACATTGCCCAAATTGCCCTTGATGTCCCCCTCCCCAGGCTGTTCGACTACCTGGCCCCGGACGCTACTACCGAAGACATAGGACGACGGGTGCGGATTCCCTTTGGCACTGGGGAACGCATTGGTGTACTTGTGTCACTGGTGCACTGCAGCGAGCAGGCGCCGGAAAAACTCAAGCCGGTGGTCGGCATCCTGCGCGACATGCCTGCGCTGCCCGCCGACTGGATCGCCCTGTGCGAATTCTGCGCGCGCTACTACCAGCACCCCTTGGGTGAGGTGATGAACTTCGCCCTGCCGCCGATGCTGCGCCGGGGCAAGCTGCCCCGGCCCGTAAAGGCCAAGGCCCGCAGCGAGCTTGCGGCAGCGCCGCCGCCGCGACTCAGCGAGGAACAGCAGGGCGCTTTGGCCGCCATCAATGCCAGCCAGGGCTTCGAAGTCTTCCTGCTGCACGGCGTGACCGGCAGCGGCAAGACCGAGGTGTACCTGCACGCCATTGACGAGGTGCTCGCCGCCGGCAAGCAGGCGCTGATGCTGGTGCCGGAAATCGCCCTGACGCCGCAATTGGAAGGCCGCGTCGCGGCGCGCTTCCCGAATACCCGCATCGTCTCCGCCCACAGCGGCGTCGCCGACGCGGCACGGGCCCGCGGCTTTCTCGATGCACAGGAAGGCCGTGCCGACATCGTCCTCGGTACGCGGCTCTCCGTATTCATGCCGCTGCCGCGGCTGGGCCTGATCGTGGTGGACGAGGAACACGACGCCTCCTTCAAGCAGCAGGACGGCCTGCGCTATTCGGCCCGCGACGTCGCCGTGTTCCGCGCCAAGCAGCGCAATGTGCCCATCGTGCTGGGTTCGGCGACGCCCTCCCTGGAGAGCTATCACCACGGCAGCAGCGGCCGCTACCGCTATCTGCCGCTGACCCAGCGCGCCGTCGCCGAGGCCATGCCGACGGTGAGGGCGGTGGATACGCGCAAGGAGAAGCTTCAGGACGGCATGTGCGCCGCCCTGCTGGACGCCATCGGCGAACGCCTGGCGCGGGGTGAGCAGAGCCTGGTGTTCCTCAACCGCCGCGGCTACGCGCCGGTGCTGGCCTGCGCCGCCTGCGGCTGGATTTCGCGCTGCCGCCGCTGCGCCGCCAACCTGGTGGTGCATCTCGCCGACCGGCGCCTGCGCTGCCACCACTGCGGCCTGGAAACCGGCATTCCGCGGGCCTGCCCGGACTGCGGCAACCTCGACATCCAGCCCTTCGGCCGCGGCACCCAGCGCCTGGAAGAAGCGCTCGAGGCGCGCTTCCCCGAAGCCAGGGTGCTGCGCATCGACCGCGACTCAGCCAACAGTCCGAAGAAATGGCAGGCTCTGCTGGAGACCATCCACAACGGGGAAGCCGACATCCTGATCGGCACCCAGATGCTGGCCAAGGGCCACGACTTTCCCAAGCTGACCCTGGTCGGCGCGGTGGGTGCCGATGCGGCCCTGTTCGCCGCCGATTTCCGCGCCCCGGAACGCCTGTTCGCCCAGTTGATGCAGGTAGGCGGCCGCAGCGGCCGCGCCGACTTGCCGGGGGAGGTGCTGATCCAGACCGAGTATCCCGACCACGAGATTTATCGGGCCCTGGCCGACCACGATTACGCCCGCTTCGCCCAGGCCCAGCTCAAGGAACGGGAACAAGCCGGCTTCCCGCCCTTCGCCTATCAAGCCCTGCTGCGCGCCGAAGCGCCGGAGGTGGCAACGGCCCTCGAATTCCTCACTGCCGCGGCGCGCGAAGCCGCGCCCCTAGCGGGCGAAGCAGTGATGCTCTACGACCCAGTGCCGATGCGAATGGTGCGGCTGATGAGCCTGGAGCGCGCCCAACTGCTGGTGGAAAGCCCTTCGCGGCCGGCGCTGCAGGCCTTCCTGACGGAATGGAATCTGCGCCTCTATGAGTTGAAGACGCCGCGCAGCCTGCGCTGGCATCTCGACGTGGACCCAATCGAGCTGTAACTAAACAGCCGGCCAGAGCCAGGCAGCACCGCGCACGCCGGAACTATCGCCATGGCGATGCTTGAGCAGGCGGGTGGCGACGCTGTCGGAAAACACGTGGCGCTCCCAACGCTGCGGCACGTTGACGTACAACCGATCCAGATTCGACAGGCCACCGCCGAGGACGATCACGTCCGGATCGAGGATGTTGATGACGCCGGACAGGGCCCGCGCCAGGCGCTCCTCGTAACGCTGCAGAGTGGCTTCGCAAGCGGCGTCACCCTCGGCCGCCCTTGCCACAATGTCCTCGGGTGACAGGTCGTTGCCGGCGATGCGCCTGTGATCGGCCGCCAAGCCGGGGCCGGAGAGATAGGTCTCGATGCAGCCGTGGCGGCCGCAGTAGCAGACAGGCAGTTCGTCCGGCTCGCCGGGCATAGGGTTATGGCCCCACTCTCCTGCGATTGAATTCGCGCCGTCAATGATCTGCCGATTCACCACGATGCCACCACCGACACCGGTGCCGAGGATCACGCCGAAAACCACGGCGGCCCCGGCACCCGCACCGTCTGCGGCTTCCGACAGGGCAAAGCAGTTGGCGTCGTTGGCGATGCGCACCTCCCGCTGCAGCAGGGCCTGCAGGTCGCGACGCAGGGGCTTGCCGATCAGCCAGGTGGAGTTGGCGTTCTTGATCAGGCCGCTGGTGCGCGACTCGGCGCCGGGGATGCCGATGCCGACGCTGCCGCGCTGCTCCAGGGCGTTCTCCGCCGCCTCGACCAGACCGACGATGGCCATCACGGTGTCCATGTAAGCGCCTTGCGGGCTGGCGATCCGCTGCCGCAACAGCTCGCTGCCGTCATCGGCAAGGGCGACGATCTCGGTCTTGGTGCCGCCGAGATCGACGCCGAGCCGCATCAGCAGCCGCCTTCGGCGATCGTTTTGAGGGCGGCTTGGTAGCTGTTGCCGAGTTCTTCGACACTGCTGGCGCGGATGCCGACGTCGCGCATCAGGCCGTCGGAGATGCCGTACACCCAGCCATGCACGGTCAGAGGCTGGCCCCGGTCCCAGGCGTCACGGACCAGGGTGGTGTGGGCGATGTTGGCCACCTGCTCCAGCACGTTCAGTTCGCACAGCCGGTCCACGCGCTTGTCCTCCGCCTCGCCGGCCAGCACCCAGGCGTGCTTGTCGCGGACGTCCTGGATGTGCCGCAGCCAGTTGTCGGTGAGGCCGACGCGGATGTTTTCCAGCGCCGCGCGCACGCCGCCGCAGCCGTAGTGGCCGACCACCATGACGTGGCGCACCTTGAGCACGTCGATGGCGAACTGCAGCACTGACAGGCAGTTCAGGTCGGAGTGCACCACCACATTGCCGATGTTGCGATGGACGAAGATTTCGCCGGGCAGCAGGCCGGTGATCTGGTTGGCCGGCACGCGCGAATCGGAGCATCCGATCCACAGGTATTCCGGCGTCTGCAACTGGGACAGCTTGCTGAAAAAATCCGGGTCCTCGGCATGGACCTTTTCCGCCCACTGGCGGTTGCGTTCAAAGAGGTGCTTCAGGTCGTCGCTCATGGGTGCTCAGGCGTCGTCGCCGACAAAAGGGTTGGTCATGCGTTCGCGGCCGAAGGTGGAGTTGGGACCATGGCCGGGAATGAACTCGACGTCGTCGCCAAGCGGGAACAGCTTGTCGCGGATCGAATGGGCCAGGGTGTCAAAATCGCCGTAGGGCTTGCCCTTGAAGTCGAAATCGGTGCGACCCACCGAGCCGGCGAAGATCACGTCGCCGACCACCGCCAGCTTACGCGAGCGGTGGAAGAACACGATATGGCCGGGGGTGTGACCGGGGCAGTGGATGACTTCCAGGGCTTCATCGCCGAAGTGCACGCTGTCGCCTTCCTGCAGCCAGCGATCCGGGGTAAACGCCGGCTGCACCGGGAAGCCGTAGCTAGCGCACTGGCTGGGAAGGGCGTCGATCAGGAAACGCTCGGCTTCGTGCGGGCCTTCGATCGGGATGCCGCCCAGGCGCGCAGACAGGGCGCCAGCGGCCGAGGCGTGGTCCAGGTGCCCGTGGGTCAAGAGGATGCGTTCGATGGTGACACCGGCCTTTTCGGTCACGCCGAGGATGCGCTCGATGTCGCCGCCCGGATCCACCACCGCGGCCTTGCCGGTGGTTTCGCAAACCAGGATGGAGCAGTTCTGTTGAAAGGGGGTAACGGGAATGACAGCGTATTTCATGGTGTTAGCGTGAAAGAGTTCGAACAATGCGCCTGGAGATATCGAGCGCAGCGAGCCATTTAGTAGCCTCCCCCACGAGGGGGAGGATGGGAGGGGGCGGGCGTCGTTGCCTTGCGCGCTTTCATGGATAGCGGGTGCTGAGGGAAAGCATGCGCATTATGTTCACTTGCGCAAGGCGTCGCGAATTTCGCGCAGCAGGGTAATGTCTTCCGGCGGTGCCGGCGGCGGCGCTTCTTCCGCCGACGCGGCTTCGGCCTCGCCGAGGGATTTGAGGCGGTTGATCTGCTTGACCATCATGAAGATGATGAAGGCGAGGATCAGGAAATTCACAGCCACGGTGGCGAAGCTGCCCCAGGCCAGCACCGGCACGCCGGCCTTTTTCAGCTCGGCCAGGGTCGCCAGGTTGTTGGGGTTCTTGCCGAGGACGATGAACAGGTTGGAAAAATCCAGGCTGCCGGCAACGGCGCCAACCAGGGGCATGATGATGTCGCCGACCATGGACTCGACGATCTTGCCGAAGGCGCCGCCGATGATGACGCCGACCGCCAAGTCGATCACATTGCCCTTCACCGCAAACTCGCGGAATTCGCTGACGATGCTCATGCTTCTGCTCCGTGAATTGAAGGTTGCGCGAGATTAACCGGGGCCGCCAACCGAGGCAACCTCGGGCGCGGTCAGGTCTTCCAGCGCGCCCAGCCATTGCAGGGCGTGACCCCGATCTTCACCGCACATCTCCATCGACGGCCGCAGGCCGGCACAGACCAGGGGCCGGCGGGGATCGCCGAACAGGCGACAGCGCAGTTGCGGGTCGAGATGGTCGCAGGGAACGCCGGCGGGCTTGTTCAACGAGCTGATGCTCGGGGCGATACAGCAGGCCCCGCAGCCGGGGCGGCAGGCGCTCATCGCGCGTCGATGACGCGCTGGGGCACGCGGCGCAGGCGGCCGAAATCCTCGGCGGCGAGGATGTCTTCGAGATAGCCGAAATTGCGGTCGATCGATTCGATATAGGGGCAGTGACCACCGAAATGGGCCGCCATGTACTTGTCGGAATCGTCGTACTCGTCGTGGATGCGCCGCCGCAGCAGGCCGCTGTAGAAGGCAGGGGTCTTGCGCAGCAGGGTTTCCGCATCCGGATAGGGATTGCCCGGGCCGGTCAGGCCGATGGCGGAAAACTCGATGAAGAGGAAATCGCGGCACTTCTCCAGGTAGCAGCGATCCGACAACTGGCTCATCAGGTCGGCGGCGCCCATCAGGCGCGCAATCGTCCGATCCATGCCCTGCCAGTCCGGCCGCATCTTGTAGTCGAGGCGGGTGATCATGATCAGCTCGGCCTTGTGCTTCAGGTGCGCCAGAGGCGTGTTCGGCAGGTAGCGCTCCATGAAGTGCACTCCACGGCGCTCGTGGATCGGCGTTAGCGAAGCGCCTTCCAGGTCTTCCTCGTCCGGCCGGCGCAGCAGACCGATGTCGTGATACAGGGTCAGCAGCACACCGAGCAGGGCGTGCTCCGCATCCAGCCGTTCCGGATCGCTTTCCGCCACAGAACTGCAGTGGCCGTCGATCAGGCGGGTCATCGCCAGGCCCGCATCGAGGGCGTGGCGCATGTCGTGGTAGTGGGTGTCGCAGCGGAGCAGGCCCGGATATTCGCCGCGGAAGGCGCGCGCCACATCGTCCACCGCCTGGGCCAGGACCGGCGCGCCATAGCCCTCGCCAAAGCGGGCGCGCAACAGGGCATCCATGGCTTGAAGCGCTGCCTGCGGATTTTCCAGATCGATCAGTCCGGTGGGGTCCGAGTTGTGGCTGGGGAAGGGCATCCTGGGCTCAGCTTGGGTTGAATCCGGCCTAGGGCCGGGGAAATCTCAATTCAAGTGTATTAGCTTTTTCGCCCTGGTACATGTTGCGCAGCCACATGCGAGGCATGGTGCCGGCCCGCTCAAACACCGCCTCAAGCAGCCTTGGCCGAGGGCTGGGAATGCGGGCGTCGGCGCTGCTCCGAGGCCAATACCCGTTTAGCATCGAGGGTATTGATCGGGACGTTTTGATCCGCCGGAATCGCACCGTGCACCTGGAACTCCAGATAGCGGCCGCAGCAGACGCGGAGGAAGGAAGTGAAGTTGGCGCAGTCGCCGCCGGACTGGGCCAGCTCGTCGTAGAGCTTGGCGATCAGTTGCGGCACCGAGAGGCCGTCGCGAGCGCCGATTTCCGCCAGCACCTGCCAGAACAAATTTTCCAAGCGGATGCTGGTGGCAACGCCGCGCAACCGCAGGGAGCGGCTGCGCGGACGGTACAAATCGGGGTCGGCGCTGATGAAGATTTGGCACATGGGGAAACCCTCCTCACGGCCAATGTAGCACGCGAGCTTTCCCTCCTCAGGAGATGCGCGTGCCCAGCACCGTCAGGAATTGCGCAAGCCAGGCCGGGTGCGCCGGCCAGGCGGGTGCAGTGACCAGATTGCCGTCTGTGACGGCGGCGTCGATGGCGATCTCGGCATAGCTGCCGCCGGCCAGTTCGACCTCCGCCTTGCAGGCCGGATAGGCGGAACACAGGCGGCCCTGCAGCACGCGGGCGCCGGCCAGCAACTGGGCGCCGTGGCAGATCGCCGCCACCGGCTTGTTGGTCGCGAAGAAGTGGCGCACCACCTCGATCACCGCCGGATTCAGGCGCAGATACTCGGGGGCGCGGCCGCCGGCGATCACCAGGGCGTCGTAGCCCTCGGCCTTGGCGTCGGCGAAGGTGGCGTTGAGGGTGAAGTTGTGGCCGCGCTTTTCGGAATAGGTCTGCTGGCCTTCGAAGTCGTGGATCGCGGTGGCGATGCTGTCGCCGGCCTTCTTGTCCGGGCACACCGCGTGCACCGTGTGGCCCACCGCCTGCAGGGCCTGGAAGGGCACCATCACTTCATAGTCCTCGGCGAAATCGCCGACCAGCATCAGAATTTTTTTCACGTTCATTGGGGCTCTCTCCGGGTTGGGCGGCGCCGTGCGCCGCTGAACCCACTGTGCCAAAGAGCCGGCAACGCGAGGTGGTAAGGGATTAACGCGGCGAACTTTTCAGCCGCGGCCGATACGGTCGCCGAAATTCACCAGCAGCACTCCGGCCACCACCAGGGCGGCGCCGATCAGGCGCGGCGTGCTGATTTCGCGCAGCGGCAGGCCGAGCACGCCGAAGCGGTCGAACATCAGCGAGGAGGCAATCTGGCCGCAGATGATCAGCGCCAACATCACCGTGACGCCAAGACGCGGCGCCAGCAGCGTGGTGCCGAAGACGAACAGTGCGCCCATCGGGCCGCCCATCAGTTGCCACCACTCGGTCTGGCCGAGCTGGCCCAGGTCGCGCCAGCGTTCGCCGGTGAACAGGGCCACCAGGCAGAGAGTGATGGTGCCGCAGAGAAAGGAGACAAAGGCGGCGAGCAGGGTGCTGCCGCCGATGACACCCTTGAGCTGGTTGTTGACCGCCGCCTGGAGTGGGATCACCAGGCCGATGACCAGGGCCAGCAGCAGATTGAAGTAGTGCATGGCGTTCTCCCGGTCAGGGCCTTGGGCTCACACCTGCCGATAAACCTCGGCGCCCGACTTCACGAACTCCACCGACTTGGTCTCCATGCCTTGGGTCAGCGCCTCCTCGTTGGAGAGCCCCTGGGCGGCCGCATAGTCGCGGACATCCTGGGTGATCTTCATCGAACAGAAGTGCGGTCCGCACATCGAGCAGAAGTGGGCAATCTTGGCCCCCTGCTGGGGCAGCGTCTCGTCGTGGAATTCCCGCGCCTTGTCCGGATCGAGACCGATGTTGAACTGGTCCTCCCAACGGAACTCGAAGCGCGCCTTGGATAGCGCGTTGTCGCGGATCTGCGCCCCCGGATGGCCCTTCGCCAGGTCGGCGGCATGGGCCGCCAGCTTGTAGGTGATGATGCCTTCCTTGACGTCCTGCTTGTTCGGCAGGCCCAGGTGCTCCTTGGGCGTCACATAGCAGAGCATTGCCGTGCCGTACCAGCCGATCTGGGCCGCACCGATGGCGCTGGTGATGTGGTCGTAGCCGGGGGCGATGTCGGTGGTCAGGGGGCCGAGGGTATAGAAGGGCGCTTCGTCGCACCAGTCCAGCTCCTTGTCCATGTTCTCCTTGATGAGTTGCATGGGCACATGGCCGGGGCCTTCGATCATCACCTGGACGTCGTGCTTCCAGGCGATCTGGGTCAGCTCACCAAGAGTCTTCAGTTCGCCCAGCTGGGCTTCGTCGTTGGCGTCGTAGATCGAGCCGGGACGCAGGCCGTCGCCGAGGCTGAAGGCCACGTCGTAGGCCTTCATGATTTCGCAGATGTCCTCGAAGTGGGTGTAGAGGAAGTTCTCCTTGTGGTGGGCCAGGCACCACTTGGCCATGATCGATCCGCCGCGGCTGACGATGCCGGTCATCCGCTCGGCGGTCATCGGGATGTAGCGCAACAGCACGCCGGCGTGGATGGTGAAGTAGTCCACCCCCTGCTCGGCCTGTTCGATCAGGGTGTCGCGGAACATCTCCCAGGTCAGTTCTTCGGCCTTGCCATCCACCTTCTCCAGGGCCTGGTAGATCGGCACGGTGCCGATTGGCACGGGGGAGTTGCGGATGATCCATTCGCGGGTCTCGTGGATGTGCTTGCCGGTGGACAGGTCCATCACGGTGTCGCCGCCCCAGCGGGTGGACCAGGTCATCTTGTCCACTTCCTCGCCGATGGAGGAGGTGACGGCGGAGTTGCCGATGTTGGCGTTGATCTTCACCAGGAAGTTGCGGCCGATAATCATCGGCTCGGATTCCGGGTGGTTGATGTTGTTGGGGATGATGGCGCGGCCGCGGGCGATCTCGTCGCGGACGAACTCTGGAGTGATCTCTTCCGGGATGGCGGCACCGAAGCGCTCGCCGGGGTGCTGGCGGCCCATCATGCGGGCCATCTTCTCGCCGGTGGGGCCGGAGGCGCGGAGGGACTCCAGGTATTCCTTACGCCGCAGGTTCTCGCGGATGGCGACGTATTCCATCTCCGGGGTGATGATGCCGCGGCGGGCGTAGTGCATTTGCGAGACGTTCTGGCCGGGCTTGGCGCGGCGGGGCTGGCGGTGCAGGCCGGGGAAGCGCAGATGGGCGGTTTCCGGGTCGGCGGCGCGTTCCTGGCCGAAGCTCGAGGTCAGGCCGGACAGCAGCTCGGTGTCGTCGCGCTCGTCGATCCAGGCTTGGCGCAGTGCCGGCAGGCCGGAGCGGATGTCGATCTTGGCGTTCGGGTCGGTATAGGGACCGGAACAGTCATAGACGTAGATCGGCGGGTTCTTTTCCGCGCCGTGGGCGGCGGCGGTGTCGCTCTGGCTGATTTCGCGGAAAGGCACGCGAATGTCCGGCCGGGAGCCTTCCACGTAGATTTTTTTCGAATTGGGGAGCGGCTGGATCGCCGCCTCATCCACATGGGCCTGGGCAGCGAGGAATTTATCGTTTGCGTTCATGGGGTTGTCCTGATGGAGCGGCCGGGGGCGGCGTCCGGGGGAGCCAAACTAACGGAAACCCAGGCCCGATGCAACCTTGGCTAAAGTAAGGAGAAGTTGTGCCGTAATCACGAGTACCAGAAAAAAAAGGGGAGTCCCCAGATGCGTATCCAGCACGCAGCCATGTATGCGGCTATTGCCGCCGCTTTCGTTTCCACCGGTCTGGCCGCTGCCGACTGGCAAAAGGTCGCCGCCGGCCGAGGCGAAAAAGTGGAACTGGACCCGACGCGCATCGCCCGCGCTGCCGACGGCCGGATGCAGGCCTGGACCCGCCTGGTACTGAACAAGGAAGTGGTGGACGGGGAAACCCGCGCCGCCTACAACACCGTCGAAGTCCTCAACAGCTACGACTGCGACAACAGCCGCTTCCAGACCGTCAAGCGGCTCTACCTGAACGGCGAGACCCTGGTCCGCTCCGAGCCGGTGCTGACGCCGCGCGACGTGGCGGTGAGCCCGGGGGCGATGGATGCCCAGGTGCTGTCCAAGGTCTGCCGCAGCACTGCCGTGGCCGATGCCCGCAGCGCCGCCAAGGTAGCCGACGCCTCCGCCCCCGGCGTCAAGCGCGCCGAGATGGTCACCGAGGGCAAGACCGACAAGGCCAAGATCGTCACCGTGGCCGATGCCCACGGCAAGGTCAGCGAAAAGCCGGCGGAGAAGGCGGCCGAAAAACCCGCCGAGAAGGCACCGGAAAAGGCCGCGGAGAAGACCGCCGAGCCGACCATGCCGAAGCGCATGATCGAACTGCCGAAGATCGACAAGTCGCAACTGGAACGCCCCAGCGACGCCAAGGCCGCCGAGTCGAAGGCGGCGGAGTCGAAGCCCGCCGCGGCCGCAACCCGCGCCATGGAAAAGGAAGCCCCGCCGCTGATCGACAAGCGCACCCGTGAACTGGCCCTGGCCACCTCCGGCCCGCGCAAGGCGGTGAAGAAAAAGCCGGCCCATGAAGTTTCCGCCGAAGCCCACCACGACATCCACTGGAGCTATGAAGGCGAAGGCGGCCCGGAAAACTGGTCCAAGATCGACGCCAAGAACGGCGTCTGCGCCACCGGCAAGCGCCAGTCGCCGATCGACATCGGCGAGGGCGTCAAGGTGGATCTGGAAGGCATCCAGTTCGACTACAAGCCGACCCAGGTGCGCATCGAGGACAACGGCCACACCATCCAGGTAACCCCCGCCGAGGGCAACCTGATCAAGATCATGGGCCGCACCTTCGAACTCAAGCAGTTCCACTTCCACCGCCCCTCGGAGGAAAAGATCCGCGGCCGCCGCTTCGACATGGTGGTGCATCTGGTGCATAAGGACGACGACGGCAACCTGGCGGTGATCGCCGTGCTGCTGGAGAAGGGGCCTCTGGAGCAGCCGATGATCCAGGCTCTGTGGAACAACCTGCCGCTGGAAGCCGGCATGAGCGTCTCGCCCTCGGTGGTGATCGACCTGATGAAGCTGCTGCCGGTGGATCGCGCCTACTACACCTACATGGGTTCGCTGACCACCCCGCCCTGCTCGGAAAACGTGCTGTGGATGGTGTTCAAGCAGCCGGTGATGGTGACGCCGGATCAGGTGTCGGTGTTCTCCCGCCTCTACAAGAACAACGCCCGTCCGGTGCAGCCGTCCAACGGCCGCCTGATCAAGGAAAGCCGCTGATCCGGAGCGGTCCGCCCCTTGAGCGAACCGCGTAACCTCCTGCTGCGCATCCTGCGCTGGCCCCTGCTGGCGCTGGCAGCGCTGTTTGCGCTGCTGGAGGAATGGCTGTGGGATGGCCTCAAGGCCCTCACCGCCTGGGTCTTCGCCCATCTGCCGCTGCGCTGGCTGGAACGCTGGCTGGCCAGCGCCTCGCCGCCCCTGGCGGTGCTGCTATTGCTGACCCCGACCGTGGTGATCCTGCCGGCCAAGCTGCTGGGGCTCTGGTTGCTGGCCGGCGGCCATGTCTTTTTCGGCGGCGCCGTGTTCATCGCCGCCAAGCTGGCCGGCATGGCGCTGCTGTCACGGCTTTACGCGCTGATGCAGCCAGCGCTGCACCGGGTCGGCTGGTTCCTGCGGCTGGATACGGCGATCCGCCGCGCCATTGCCTGGGCCCACGCCTGGCTCGATGCCCAGCCGGCCTATGTGCAGACCCGAGCCGCGCTGCGGGCGCTCAAGGCCAATGCCCGTGCGGCGCTGGCGCGACTGTTGCGGCACTAAATATCGCGCTTGATGCAGCCGGCCTTTTTGGCCTCTTCGAACACCGCATTGGCCGGGCTCTTGCCCAACTTCTGGCGCAGGACATCGCAATCGGCGCGCTTGATCAGCGACTCCTCGACGAATTTGATCTTGTCGGCTTCGCTCAGGGGCGGGGTTTGATCGCAGGCGGTAAGGAACAGTGCTGCCAGGCTGAACAAGAGGGAAATCGCGCGCACGGTGCAGGCCTTGTCGGAGTTGTGTAGCCGCCGATCTTAGCCTGCCGCGCGCGGTTTTCCCCTTAGTAGTACTCCAACGGCGTCGCCTTGCCGCTGAACACCCGGTACATGTAGGCCGTGTAGGCCAGGATCATCGGCAGCACCACGACCGAGCCGGCGAAGATCACCCGCAACGCTTCCGGGTCGCTGGCCGCCTGCCATAGGGTCAGGCGATCCACCACCAGATAGGGAAACAGGCTGTAGGCAAGGCCGAGGAAGGCCAGGACGAAGATGCCCACGGTTGCCGCGAAGGGCACCCAGGCATGACGCTCGTCGCCGCGGCGCAACTGCTCCGGTAGGTGGCCGAGGTAGAAATGGATGACCCCCACCAGCAGCCCGGTGAGTACCGGGATCGGCAACAGCAGGACGAAGTTCGGCCCGGCGAACCAACGATCCAGCACGTGGGGGCTGACCAGGGGCGTCACCGCCGAGACCGCGATCACCCCGCAGAGGGTCAGCCGCAGCGAACCCTGCGCCCAGGCCAGGGCCCGTTGCTGCAGGGCGCCACTGGTCTTGATCAGCAGCCAGCCGGCGCCGAGCAGGTTGTAGGCGGCCACCAGGCAGAGGGCGATGAACAGGGAGAACAAGGTGGGCAGCCAGCCGCTACGAAAGCCGCAGACCAGGGCGCCGACCATATAGCCCTGGGCGGCGGTGGCCAGCAGCGAGCCGGCGCTGAACAAGGCGTTCCACAGGGGTTTGTGGTCGGCCTGGGCCTTGACCCGGAAGTCGAAGGCGACGCCGCGCAGGATCAGCCCCGCCAGCATCAGCGCGACGGGCAGGTAGAGCGCGGTGAGGATGGCGCCGTGGGCCAGGGGAAAGGCTGTCAGCAGGATGCCGACGCCCAGCACCAGCCAGGTCTCGTTGGCGTCCCAGAAGGGGCCGATGGCATTCACCATGGTGTCCTTGTCCTCCTCGGGCGCGGTGCGCAGCAGGATGCCGACCCCCAGGTCGTAGCCGTCCAGCACCACGTAGGCGAGGATGGCCAGGCCCATGATGAAAAGGAAGGCCAGCGGCAGCCAGCCGGCTTGCGCGGCGAGATTGGGCAGGGCGGCGTCAGTCATGGTGGACTCCGGCGAGCAGGAAGCGGGGGGCGCTGCTGGCAAGCGGCGCCAACGGTTTGTCCGGCGCCTTGCGCGCCAGGTAGAACAGCACCGAGACATAGCTGACCAGCAGGCCCAGGTAGAGGCCGAGGTAGAGCAGCAGGGTGCTGGCGATCATGCCGGCAGGCACCGACGACGCAGCCTCGGCGGTGGTCAGCACGCCGGACACCAGATAGGGCTGGCGGCCGATCTCGGTGACGTACCAGCCGGCCACCACCGCCGGCCAGCCGATGAAGCTGAGGGGCACCAGCAGTTTCATCAGGGTCGGGCCGGGCAGGCCGCGGCGGTGGATTTGCCAGGCGCCGCACCAGGCCGCCGCCAGCATCAGCAGGGCCACGCCGACCATCACGCGAAAGGCCCAGAACACCGGCGCCACTGGCGGATGCCGGTCGCCGAAGTCGGCCAGGCCGCGGACGCTGCCGTCCAGTTCATGCACCAGATAGAGCGAGGCCAGCTTGGGAATGGCGATTTCGAAGCGGTTGCTGCGACTGGCTTCGTCGGGCAGGCCGAACAGCACCGCCGGTGCGCCGGCCTCGGTCTGCCACAGGCCTTCCATCGCCGCCAGCTTGGCCGGCTGGTGATGCAGGGTGTTGAGGCCGTGCATGTCGCCGGCGACGATCTGCAGCGGAATCAGCACTGCCGCCAGGATCAGCCCGCTGCGCAGGGCATGGCCCACCGCCAGGGTGCGTTCGCCGCGCTGCCAGCGATAGGCCGACAGGCCGGCGATCAGGAAGCAGACCGTCAGCGCCGAGGCCAGCAACATGTGGCTGAAGCGATAGGGGAAGGAAGGATTGAAGATCACGGCCCACCAATCGGTGACGTGGGCCTTGCCGTCGACCATGACGAAGCCGGCGGGGGTCTGCATCCACGAGTCCAGGGCGAGGATCCAGAAGGCCGAGAGGGTGGTGCCGAAGGCCACCAGGAAGGTGGCCAGGGTGTGCATCCGGTCGCCGACACGGCGCTGGCCGAACAGCATGATGCCGAGGAAGGTGGCCTCGAGAAAGAAGGCGGTGAGCACCTCGTAGGCCAGCAGCGGGCCGGCGACATTGCCCACCTTTTCCATGTAGCCGGGCCAGTTGGTGCCGAACTGGAAACTCATGGTGACGCCGCTGACCACGCCGAGGGCGAAGGTCAGGGCGAACACCTTGATCCAGAAGCGGTAGGCCTCCATCCAGGCAGTGTCGCCGGTCGCCCGGTAGCGCAACTTGAAGAACAGCAGAAACCAGGCGAGGGCGATGCTCACGCTGGGAAACAGGATGTGGAAGGTCATGTTGGCAGCGAACTGCAGGCGCGCCAGCACGACCGGATCGAGGGTATCGAACATGGTCAGACTCCAGGGGAAACAATTTCGGTTTCGCCACTGCCTCGATCTCTCTGTCGGGCGGGCCGGGGCGGTCTGTGCCGCCCGCAGCCGGTGGCTGTAGGGTTTGTCGCGGCTACTTGCCGCCCGGCATCAACTTGATCTTGTCCTTCATCTCCAGCAGCTTGGAAATCCGGGTGCCCATGCTCATCAACTGGATCAGGGTGTCCGGCTCCAGCCGCTGCACCTCGCCGAACCAGCCGGTGACCAGCTCGATCAGGTTGTGCATCTCGCGCATGCGCTGCTGGGCATGGCGCTCGTCGTCCGAACCGGGCGTCTCCATCAGCGCATCGCGCAGCATCGACAAAGTCGGGTCCACCTCGCGGCGGCGACGCTCCTCCGCCAGGGTGCGGAAGATGGTCCAGATGTCTTCCGGCGCCGAGAAGTATTCGCGCCGGTCGCCGGGCTGGTGTTGCAGCCGCACCAGCTTCCACGACTGCAACTCCTTCAGGCCCATGCTGACGTTGGAACGGGAAAAGCCGAGGGCCTCGGCGATCTCGTCGGCGTTGAGCATCCGCGGCGAAACGAACAGCAGGGCGTAGATCTGCCCGACGGTGCGATTGATGCCCCAGCGGCTGCCCATTTCGCCGAAATGCAGGACGAAGCGCTGGACCAGGGGTTGCAGTTCCATGGGGGGAAATCCTGTTTTGTATTTTCAGTAACTCTTGAAACTATAACAATTTCGAAATCAAATTAAAAGTCACTGGATTGCGCTTAACCCATGAAAGTTAAGTGGTTTATCCCCAATATCAAGCGGTGGCTGGCGAAAGATTTTGGTTGATAATAACTAACCGGTTAGTTATTATCATGCCCCATGAATGCCCCAACCCCCACCTCCCGCACCCACCAGCGCCGCAAGGAAGCCCGCCCCGGCGAGCTGGCCGATGCCGCCCTGGACCTCTTGGTCGAACGCGGTTTCGCCGCCACCCGGCTTGACGACGTGGCCGCCGCCGCCGGCGTTTCCA
>DATDMT010000197.1:0-21058 GCA_036518635.1 Rhodocyclaceae bacterium
GAGCCGGTCAGCAGGGCCGTTGCCAGCACGCTGTAGACCAGGCCGCAGGGAATCCAGCCCCACAACATGCCGAGAGGGAAGGCCTGGGCCACGCCGCGCACCGGCAGGAAACGCTTGGTCAAGGGTTGCACCAGGCGCCACAGTCCTGCGCCGACGCGCTCCACCACTGCCAGGCCACGGGTGACGCCGAGCAGGTAGAGCCCCAGGGCCACCAGCATCAGATTGGCGGCGACATAGAGCCCCATCTGCACCGGCAGGAAACCGTTGAGCAGCAGCCCCATGCTGCTGATGGCGCCCATCAGGGCGCCGGCGATGGCATAGCTGCCGATGCGTCCCAGGTTGTAGGCCAGGTGCAACTGCAGCGGCGGCGCCTGGCCGGGCATCGGCATCACCAGGGCGGAGACGATGCCGCCGCACATGCCGACACAATGGGTGCCGCCAAGCAGGCCGATCAGGAAGACGGCGAGAAAGCCGGAATCAGGCATCGAGGGATGGAAAACAAAAATGCTGAGGTGGGATTATCCCACCCCCACCTGCCTACGCCTCAGATGACCTTGGAGTAGCGGGTCTTTTCCCGGTCGCTGCGCAGGTACTGGTCGAAGACCATGGCAATCACCCGCACCAGCATGCGGCCGCGGGGCAGCACGGTGATCCAGCGGTCGTTGATCTCCAGCAGGCCGGCCTTTTCCATTTCCTTCAGGTCGGCCAGTTCGGCGCCGAAGTAGGAACGGAAGTCGATCAGGTGGGCGATTTCGATGGATTCGATGGACAGCTCGAAATGGCACATCAGGGCCTGAATGATGGAACGGCGCAGCAGGTCGTCCGGGTTCAGTTCCAGTCCACGCATCACCGGCAGATGGCCGGCGTCGAGGCGCTCGTAGTACTCGTCCAGGGTGCGCACGTTCTGGCTGAAGGTGGGCCCCACCTTGCCGATACTGGAAACGCCGAAGGCCAGCAGGTCGGCTTCGGCATGGGTCGAATAACCCTGGAAATTGCGGTGCAGACGGCCCTGGCGCTGGGCCACGGCGAGTTCGTCTTCCGGCTTGGCGAAGTGGTCCATGCCGATGAAGACGTAGCCAGCCTCGGTCAGGCGGCGGATCGCCAGTTGCAGGATCTGCAGCTTGGCTTCCGGCGACGGCAGATCGCTCTCGGCGATGCGCCGTTGCGGCTTGGCCAGGTGCGGCAGGTGGGCGTAGTTGTAGATCGACAGGCGATCCGGGTTCAGCTTGATGACCTCGTCCAGGGTGCGGTTGAAGCTGATCACGTTCTGCTTCGGCAGGCCGTAGATCAGGTCCACGGAGATCGACTGGAAGCCGAACTCCCGCGCCGAATCGATCACCAGCTTGGTTTCTTCCAGCGTCTGGATACGGTTAACCGCCTGTTGCACGGCCGGTTCGAAATCCTGCACGCCGATACTCATGCGGTTGAAGCCCAACTCGCCGAGCAGCTTGACCGTGTCGCGATCCACCTTGCGCGGATCGACCTCGATCGAATACTCGCCGTCGGGCAGCAGGTTGAAATGGCTGCGGATGATTTCCATCAGCCGGATCATCTCGTCGCGCGAGAGGAAGGTCGGGGTGCCGCCGCCGAAGTGCAACTGGACCACATCGTTGCCGCCGGTCAGTGCCGCGGCCTGGATACCGATCTCTTTGGCCAGGTACTTGATGTACTTGGCGGAGCGCCCATGATCCTTGGTGATGATCTTGTTGCAGGCGCAGTAGTAGCAGATCGTATTGCAGAAAGGGATGTGAACGTATAATGACAAGGGTCGCGGACTACCGCCGATGCCGCCAATGGTGCGCTTCCCCAGCCAGGACAGGAGGGATTCATCGGTGAACGTATCGACGAACCGGTCTGCGGTAGGATACGAGGTGTAACGTGGCCCGCTCACATCAAAACGTCTGATGAGCTGCGGATCGAAGATGAAGTCCTGATAGTTGCTCTGCATGGGCGCCGTCCCGGGGGCTTATAAGGTTGCCTTAATGGCAAACGTACAACATTGACACAGATCAAACGACAGTCAGCGGCTTGTGAAAGTATTCGAATCACGCAAGCCGGCATGAGTTCCCTCAAGGTTGCCTGCTCCCAGTGCAGCCTTCAGGAGCTGTGTCTCCCCTTCGGCCTCAGCAACGACGAGGTGGAGCGGCTGGACACGCTGATTGGAACGCGGCGGAAGATACCACGGGGCCAGCACCTGTACCGCGCACGCGACAATTTTGAAGCGATCTACGCGGTCAAGACCGGCTTTTTCAAGACCGACGTGCTGCTGGAAGACGGCCGCGAGCAGGTGACCGGTTTTCAGATGGCCGGCGAGTTGCTGGGCCTCGACGGCATCAGCGGCGACAAGCACAGTTGCAATGCGGTGGCGCTGGAGGACAGCGAGGTCTGCCTGATCCCCTTCGCCCAACTAGAACAACTGTCCAGCGAAATCCGCACCCTGCAGCGCCACTTCCATAAAGTGATGAGCCGCGAGATCGTCCGCGACCAGGGCGTGATGATGTTGCTCGGCTCGATGCGTGCCGAGGAGCGCCTGGCGGCTTTCCTGCTGAACCTGTCGCAGCGTTTCCAGGCCCGCGGCTACTCGGCCTCGGAGTTCCATCTGCGCATGACCCGCGAGGAAATCGGCTCCTATCTGGGCCTCAAGCTGGAAACCGTCAGCCGCGCCTTTTCGCACTTCCAGGAAGCCGGCCTGATCAGCGTGCAGCAGAAGCACATCCGTATCATCGACACCGATGGCCTGCGGCAAATGCTGAACCGGCCGGCTTCGCCCTGAGCGTAGCCCTCAGGTGCGCCGCCGCGCCGTCATGGCGCGGCTGAGAATTTCCACTTCACCTTTCGGTAGCACCTGCCGCGCCCTGGGCAGCAGCTCGCCGTTCTCCAGCGCAATGTGTTGCCGATAGCCGCTGGCGGCGCAGGCCACGGTGTCCGCATGCAGAGCGGCGGCATCACCCGCGGCGACGGCGACCAGTTCAGCGCGCAGGGCCTGCCAGGCCGTCGCCAGCGACTGATGCTGTTCCAGCAGACGATCCAGCAGCGCCATCAGTTCGGCGTCGTCCGGCGCCAGCCGGCGCAAGCAGGGAAACAAATCCTGCTCCTCGTCCTCATGGTGATGCTGGGCGGCGCTGTCGAAATAGCGCAGCACACCAGTAATCGCAGTCTGGGCCGCGGCATCAGCGCCGAATTTGGGCAAATGCGCCAGCAACTTTTCCAGGGTCTGAAATTTCTGCTCGATACGACCATGGCAGGCCTCGAGAATCTCCAGGGGTTCGTCCAGGCCGGGGGCGATGGGCAGCAAGTCACTCATAGTAGAACTCCAAAAAATCCTGTCGGTGTCTTCAGGAACGCCACCGAAACGATGTAGGCCGCCACCGCCAGGGCCGCCAGCCAGGCGGCCAGACGCTCGCCGGGGCGGCGGGCAAAGCGGAAGGCAACCAGGCCCAGGCCGATGTAGGCAATCAGGCCGAGCAGCTTGGCGGTGACCCAGGGCACGACGAAGGGGTATTGGCCGGACACCGCCACCATGCCGATGGCGGCCAGCAGCAACAGGCTGTCGTTACTGTCCGTCAGGCGCCGCCAGGCCGGCCGCCGCGGCAGATCGGAGCCGCGCAACAGCAACAGGCCGCGCAGGAAGAAGCCGCCGATGCTGAGCGCGGCGCAAAGCATGTGCAGATGCCGCAGGGCGAAATAGAACTTCATCCCGGCCGGCCGTCGGCCCGCGGCCGCCAGCAGGGCGGGCCGTAGCGCAGGAACCAGGCGGCGAAGGCGGCCAGCCAGAGCAACGCCGCCGCCAGCGCCAGCGGCAAACCAGCGCCGAACTCGGCGGCGACGCGCAACACCGCCGCCGCCTGCACGGCACCGAAGGTGAACAGCAGCACCCGGTCTCCGACCACTGGCAGACCCGAATGGCCGCGGGCCACCCGTGAAGCCATGCCGATCAGCATCGAGGCGAAGAAGCCAAGGGACAGGGCATGCAGCGGCGCCAGCCCGAGGCGCTCGCCGCCCTGCCCCCACAGCAGGCTTTGCAGGGCGAA
Organism: Rhodocyclaceae bacterium; assembly: GCA_036518635.1. GTDB lineage: Bacteria > Pseudomonadota > Gammaproteobacteria > Burkholderiales > Rhodocyclaceae > AWTP1-18. The sequence goes on from DATDMT010000197.1 coordinate 4,032, forward strand.
CAGCAGCCAGGCGATGCCCAGCCAGAAGAACGCCAGATGCAGCACCGCCACCAGGCTGGCAGCGAAACTGCGCGGCAACTCCCAGCGCCAACTCAGCCACAGCGCCAGACCAGCGGCCGGCGCATCAACCAGCCAGCGCCAGCGCGGCAGATCAGCCAGGTCCAGGGCGCCATGGCCGAGGCAGGCCGCCAGCATCGCCCAGAGCGCCCAATCGGGGCTGGAGCCGCGGTAGTTGCGGATCACCCCGGATGAGAAAAACGGCAGCATGCGATGAGTGACGGTGAAGAACACCGGCAGCAGGTAGCCGAACAGGCCCAGTTGCACCATCCAGCGCGACCACTCGGCGCTGCCGCCAAGCGCCAGGGCCAGCGCGGCCAGCAGGCCGAGGGCGCCAAAGCCATGGGCCGCGCAGACGACATAGATGTGACGGCGGTCCGGCCGCGGCGCCCGAGCGATCTTCCACAGCACCCGCAGCGCCCACAGCCAGCCGGCCAGCACCAGGACCAGGCCCGGCGCCAGCAACAAGGGCCAGAACAGGCCCAGCCAGACCATCGCCCAGCCGCCGGCGAGGCCGCAGAAGGCCGGCAGGAAATCGCTTTGCGCCAGTTCGCCGGCGCCCTGCCAGCGCGGCCCGGCGGTAAAGATGAAGCCAAGGATGAAAAACGAAAACACGCCGTAGATCATGAACAGGGCATGCAGCCAGAGCGGCGGCAAAGCCAGGGCCGGCACGGCCAACCCGGCCTGGCGCAGGGCCAATAGCAAGCCCCAGGCGGCCATCGCCAGCAGCGCCTGGATCGAGCCGCCGACAAACATCACCCGATGGGGGGCGGCAAACAGGATCGGTGCTTTCATCGCGGGTTTCCCATGCTATGTTCGCCTCCTAAAAAGGAGGTGCGTCCGTGCCCAAGAATATTCCCCAGATTCTCGCCCACCTGCCCCTGTTCGCGGCACTGACGCCGGAGCAGTTGGCCACGGTGATTTCCGGCGCCAGCGAGAAGCGCCTGCGCCGTGGCGAAGTGCTGTTCCACAAGGGCGACCCGGTGCAGGGTTTCCACGTGGTCATCTACGGCCAGATCAAGCTGGCGATCCCCTCCGCCCAGGGCCACGAGAAGGTGGTGGAGATCATCGGCCAGCGTATGAGTTTCGGCGAGGCGGTAATGTTCCTCGACCGCCCCTACCCGGTGACGGCCGAGGCCCTGGCCGACACGCTGCTGGTGCAGATCGAACGGCGTAGCGTGTTGACCCTGCTGGAGCGCGACCCGTCCTTCGCCGCAAGGATGCTGGGCGGTCTGTCGATGCGCCTGCATTCGCTGCTGGCCGACGTCGAATCCTATTCCCTGCGCTCCAGCACCCAGCGCGTCATCGGCTACCTGCTGCTGCACTGCCCGGAAGTCGATAACGGCGAAGCGGTGTCGATCGACCTGCCGACCTCCAAGCAAGTCATCGCCTCGCGCCTGAATCTGACGCCGGAAACCCTGTCGCGGATTTTTCACGACCTGGCCCAGGCCGGGTTGATCGAGGTCCACGGCCGCAGCATCACGATTCCGCAGACTCAGCGGCTGCGAGAATTTGACGTTTGAACTGGCGATAAATCCGCAGGGCACCGCCCAGGTTCCACCACATCCAAGCGCAGGACAGGGCCAGCAGCAGGCCGCCGGGCCGCGCCAGTTGCGGTATCCAGGGCGCCGGCAGGAGTACCGCCAGGCTGAGGAAATGGGCCAGTAGCTGGCCGCGCGCACGACGTTCGGGAATCATGCTGTTGATGTCCGGCGGCAGCCGTTTCAAGCCGCCGAGGCGCTGCAAATGCAGCCAGACCAGGAAGGGCACGATCTTGTAGCTCATGCCGTTGACGGCCGCGGCGAAAACCCCCACCAGCGCCAGGATGCCGAGGGCCACCGGCGCCGCCGGGTCCAGGCTGAGGCCCGGCAGCCAAGGCAGCAGCAGCGCCGCGACCACCAGGGCCAGGGCGCAAACCATGGCGCCGCGGAAATACAGATAGGTGGTGTCGATCACCTTGCGCCGCCGCCGCCGCTGCAGGTTCAGGGTTTCACCGGCAAACAGGCCGCCGGCCAGCAGCAGCAGGATGGCACCCAGGGGCCGCAAGCCGGCCCATCCATCCACCAGCAGCGGCAGGGAAATCAGGCCGAGGGCGAGAAAAATCATCGGCAGTAGCACCCGCGTCAGCCAGCGCGAATAGGCCGGGGTGAGTTGGAACATCGGCACCACCGCATAGGAAACCCCGGACATGAGCGCCAGCGCCCAGCCGCCCAGGCCCCAGGAAAGATGCACGTCGGTGGTCTCCATCAAGGGCCAGCCGATATCGGTGGCGAGAACCACCGCCAGCAGGCAGCCGAAGCCGGCCACCACCGCCAGCGAGACGATGGCGGCACGCAGGGCTTGCAGGGTGGCGCCGCGCCCCGGGGCATGGAGCAAGGCGAAGCCGACCACCGCCACCACGACCAGCACCCCGCTGCCCAACAAGGCGGCGGCCAGCAGGAACAGCCACGGCAACTGAAAGAGGAAGCCGCCCACCAGGGCCAGGGTGCCGCCAGCCAGCAGCAGATGGCTGAGGGTAGCCACCGGCAACGGCCGCCAGACGTTGCCGCCGGCCACCACCGGAACCAGTTGGAACAGGGCGCCGACCATGGCTTGCAGCATCAAGCCGGCGACCAGCAGATGGGTCAGCGCCAGAGTGGTCGGGTGCCAGCGTGTAGCGAGGGCCTCGCCGCCCTGCCAGGCCAGCAGCAGGCCGGCAAGAACGCCGAACAGCGGTGCGGTGAAGAGGAAGCGGGCAGGCACCGAAATCGGTGGCGCCTGTTCAAAGGACAGCAGCAGGGCCACAGGCGTTCAGGGTTTGCGGATACGGATGGCGCAGGTACCGTCGTCCCATTGCTCCTGCCAGGTGTAGCCCTCGCGGCGCAGGATTTGATAAAGGGGAAACGGCTGGCAGTTCAACAGCAGAGTCAGTTCCTCGCCGCTGCCGAGCTTGTCCAGGGCGGCGAAGGTCAGTTCCATCGGCGCAGGCGGCTGCAGGCCGCGCCCGTCGATCACGACCGGGGTGCTCATCTGGCTTCCGCCAAGGTTTCCACAGCGGCCTTGAGGCCGTCGCCAACCGCCGCACGGCTATCCAGGTGTTGATCGCACATCGGGTACAGGATGTTCTCTTCCTTCAGGTTGTGCTGCTGCAAGAGGATCAGCAGAGTTTGCGCCGCGCCGCTGAAACCGTCCACATCCTGGCGCCCGACAGCCGCCGCCAGGCTGCCCAGCAGGGCGCGCATCTGCTCATGCTCCATGCGCATCACCTGGGTCGGGCCGCCGGTCATGCCCGTCGCCTGCTCGAAAGCGGGGAACAGGATAGTTTCCTCGGCACCGAAATGGCGGTTCATCTCGTCGACAAAGCGCTGCAGGCGCTCGGCACAGCGCTCCCAGTCTTCAGCGGCGGCGGCACCTTCCGCATCGGCGAAAAGATCGTCGCAGTAATGATGGTGCTGAGCCAGTACGAGGGTGGTGGGCATGGCGTTCTCCGCAATTCGTCGAGGGTGCCATTGTCCGCAGACGCCGCCCCGCTGCCTTGACCGCTATCAAGGCTGCATCAGGTCTTCAGTACGCCAACCTCGAGATCGGCAAACCAGTTGATGAAGCGCTGCACATCGGCACCCCGGTAGATCGCACCGTGCTGCGGGCAGAGCATGTCGACCTCCATCGCCGAAACGCGTGCGCACCAGTCGCGCTTGGCCCGCTCGGAGCCCATCCAGCGCTGGTGGAAGGCCTCGGCATGGCGGATGTGGCGGTCGAAATCCTCGACGAACAAGCCGTTCTCGTCCGTCGGCAGCAGAGCCGCGCCGACGTCGCCACTGAACAGGATTTTGGCCTTCGGGTCGTAGAGGTGGAAGTTGCCGGAGGAGTGCAGGTAATGGGCGGGCACCGCCTGCAAGCGCTGGCCGCCGATCAGGATGTCGGCCCCGGCATCGGGAATGGTGACGAAAGTATTGTCGTCACCGCCGAAATGCGGCACGAAGGAGGACCACAGCCAACTGACGTGGCATTTGATGGCCGGGTTGAACTCCAGCCACATGGACAGCGAGGAAATGACGTCCGGATCCTGATGGGAGGCGAACAGCTTGTTGATGCGGCGCGGATCGAACTCGTTGGAGAGGGCCGAGAACACCGCCGGGAAAATCTCCGAGCCGCCCGGGTCGAGCAGGATCGCATCGTCGCCGGCGGTCACCAGATATTCGTTGGTGTCGATCAGGTAGCCGGGCTTGCTGGGATCGCGCACCAGGGCCAACCATTTGTGATTGCCGTCCTCGTAGATGGTCTGGGCGACTTTCATCGGCTTGCCTCCTGGGTCTTGTTCAGTTTGTCGAGGGAGCGCTGGATTTCGCCGATGATCTGTTCGAAATCGGTGGATACCTGGGTCAACGGGGAGGAAAAGCCTCCGCCGTAGGCCGCTTCGATCTTGGCGGAGCGGGCCAGCACGCTGCCCAGTTCGACGATTTGCGCGGTGTCGTAGATCATTTGCGACAGCTTGCGATTCAAGGCCGCCATCTGCTCTTGCTGGCGATCCACCTGATCCATGCGCTGCTGACGCATCTGCCCCTCGATCAGGCGACGGCCGGCGCCGGAACTGGCCTGCAGTGCCCGGTCCACGATCCGCGACAGGCGCGCCTGTTTCAACAGGCTGGTGACGGTGGCCACGCTGCTGTAGGTGGTTTCGCGCAGCAGCTCCATTTGATGCTGGAGATCCATCGCAAAGCGGCGCAGTTCGTTGGAGAGGACGCCGAAGCCCAGGGCGTTCTGGCCGGCACGCTTGGCCAGGAAGATCGCATTCATCGCCATCAGGTTGATCTTGAAGGCGCTGCTGACGACGTGCTTGATCTCTTCGTTGATATGGACGATGCGCCGCATCTCCAGGGCCGCCCGCCGGTCGACCGTTGATGTTTGTCCGCTCATGACATCTCCCCTGCCCGCCGTGCCTGTTTATCGGAACCGGCGCATTCTACCCAAGCGCCGCGGGGATATTACAGGCCGTGGCGGCGGCGCGTCAGGCCAGCGATGCCGGCAATGCGATCTTGTTGTCTTTGCTGAACTGGTAGTCGTGGAAGATGTGCTCGGCGGAGAGCGACAGGTAGCTGCCGTCGGCATTGCGGATCGTCGTGTCCTTCAGCCGATAGGTGTAATGGCCGCAGGTCCAGCAATCGAAGTTGCGCATGTGGGTGCACAGACAGGTCTTGTCCTTGACCGAGACGCGATGGGCATTGGGATGCGCCGCCACTTCCCGGTTGTAGGCGTCGATATAGGCGCAGTTGCCGTTGCCGTCGAGCAGGTAGCCATAGGCTTCGCAGTTCGGCCGGATGCCGTTGCCGATGGCCGGGCTGTTGCTCAGCATCCGCATCGGGTAACCGGTCGGCGAGACGGTATTGACCTCGATATCGCCTTCGCTGGCGCGGAAGTATTCCTGCCGCACCTTCTCCGGCAGGCCGCATTCCTTGGCGACGGTGAAGCGCGTCGCCACCTGGATCGCTGCAGCGCCGTGCTCCAGGAAAGAAACGCCGTCGCTGCCGGTAAAGATGCCCCCGGCGGCGATCAGGGGAATATTCAGTTGCTCGGCCTGCAGCCAGGCGTGGATTTCACTGACGATGGTCTGCAGGTCGTATTTCATCCAGTCGTCGATGCCGAAGCCCAGGTGGCCGCCGGCCAGCGGGCCTTCGATGACGATGAAGTCGGGCAGGCGGTTCAGTCGGGCGTTCTTGCGCAGGAACAACTGCAGGGCGCGCAGCGAGGAAACGATGATGCCCAGCCGGGCGTCGCGGAAACGCGGGTGATCCTCGATCAGGGCAAAGGAGCCGAGGTGCAGGCCGGCCGACAGGGTGATGCCGTCGATGCCGGCATCCAGGGCGGCGCTGAGGCGAACGCGCAAGGTGTCCTTGGGCGCGTTCATGGTCAGCTTTTCCATGCAGTTGATGAACACCATGCCTTCGCCACGCTTGGCTTCCATGGTGCGGCCGACGTGCAGGCGGGTAGCCTCTTCCAACTGGCCGAGATCGAACTTGACCGAGGACTTGTCGGAATTCTCAACGTTGTACTTGTGCAGCTTGAGCTTCTGCTTGACGAACTGGGTCTTGAAGCGCCGATCCGACACGGTCGGCACCATCGCATCGGAAATATGGCCGATCCCGCCCAGCTTGGCCGCCACCAGCGCCAGTTCGGCCGTGGAGATGTCCACGCCCATTCCGCCGATCATGATCGGCACCAGCGCCTGTTTGCCAAACATCAGGCGGAAATCGTCCACACACTTCATTGTTCGTCCTCTGCCGGGGGCCGGCCAGCGCCCCGCTCACGCGGGTAAAGGGCGAGATGATAGCCGATCCGCGAGGCGCTCACCCGGCTATTCCCGCGGCTTTGCCGATCAGGGCTCGAGAACGTAGCTGCCAGGTGCGTCGGCAAGGCGCGGATATTTACGCGTAGTGACTGCCGGAGCATCGTCAAGCGGCCCGGAGAGCGGCTTCAGCCAGGCCATCCAGTCCTCCCACCAACTGCCCTGGCGATGCTCGGCGCGGTCTTCCCAGGTCGCCGGATCGTCGTGGCGTTCGGCATCGCCGACCCAGTATTCGCGCTTCGGCGGATTCACCACCGGATTGACAATACCCAGAATGTGGCCCGAGGACGACAGGACGAAGCGCTTCGGCCCATTGACGAAGTTGGTGATGCGGAAAGTCTGGCGCCACGGGGCGATATGGTCGTCCTGCGCCGACACCGCGTAGATCGGCTGCACCACCTGCTCCAGGTCGATCTCCTCGCCGGCGACGGTCAGGGCGTTCTTCTTGATCAGGCGGTTGTTGAGGTAGAACTCTCGCAGGTACCAGCTATGCATCGCGGCCGGCATCCGCGTCGTATCCATATTCCAGAACAGCACGTCGAAGGGCGGCGGCGCCTCGCCATACAGATAGCCATGCACCACGTAGTGCCACACCAGGCTGTTGGAGCGCAGCAGGCGGAAGGCGGCGGCCATTTCCTTGCCGTCGAGATAGCCACGCTCTTCCATCGACTTGCAAAGCCAGTCGATGGTGCCCTCGTCGAGGAAGACTTCGATGTCCCCCGGGTGGTGGTAGTCCACCAGGGTGGTGAAGAAGGTGGCGCTGGCCACCGGCATCTTCTTGCCGTAATGCTTGTTGGCCCAAGCCATGTAGGTCGCCAGGGCCGCGCCGCCGATGCAATAGCCGACGGCATTGACCTGGGGCGCACCGGAAAGGTCGCGGGCCACCTGGACAATGCGGTCGATGCCCTCGGTGACATAGTCGTCGAAGGTCACCTCGCGCGCTTCGGCACCGGGATTGCGCCAACTGGTGATGTACACGTCGAGACCCTGATCGAGCAGGAACTTGATCATGCTCTTGCGCGGGTTCAGATCTAGGATGTAGAACTTGTTGATCCAGGGCATGACGATCACCACCGGCGCGGCATGCACCTTGGCCTGGGTCGGCGCGTAGTGGATCACCTCCAGCAGGTGGTTGCGGAACACCACGGCGCCCGCGGTGGTCGCCAGGTTGCCGCCGACCTGGAAATCGTCCGGATTGGTCATCCGCACATTGCCAGCCTGCATGTCGGCCATGTAGTTCTCGAAGCCTCTCTTCAGGCTTTCGCCGCGGGTTTCACAGGCCAGGCGCAGGGCCACCGGATTGGTCCACAGGAAATTGGTCGGCGCCATGGCGTTGAGCCATTTCCGCCACCAGAAAGCCGCCCGCCGCCGGTCCTTGTTGGACAGGCCGGGCGTCTGATAGAGCATGTCCTGGATGTGGTGGGTCATGGTCAGGTACCACTCCTTGGTGATGTCCCAAGTGGCGGAATCGGTCCATGCTGCATCGGTAAAGCGGGTGTCGTCAGGATGCGGATTTTCCAGGTCGTCGCTGGGCACACCGATGGCACGGCGCCAAGAGTGGGCCTGCAAATCCCACAGTTTCAGGGACAGCCGGGTCAGTGCCGAAGACAGCTCCTCTGGGTGCGCCAGCCAGGCCAGTTGGGCGTGAACCAAGGGCGTTGCCATCCCTACCGGATCGACATGGCTCTCAAATGTCCGGCCAAAAATCCTGGCGAGTTCCTGGGGCGTCAAAAGCGTTTCGGAAAGCTTGCTATAGCTGGTCTTCATGGGCCTGCCCTTTGCTGAATTGCGTCTGCATCGACCGTGCTATTCTGACATGAGGCCGGATGGGGGTATATATCCAAAGGGCGATCCAGTGATCGCCACCAACGGCTGCAAACACAAGGGGAAAGCCATGTTCAAGCATATTCTGGTGCCGACCGACGGCTCCGAACTTTCCAACAGCACCGTGCAACGCGCCATCGTCTTCGCCCGCGAAGCCGGCGCCCGCGTGACCTTCTATTTCGCCAAGCCGGACTATCCGATCGCTCTCTACGGGGAAGGCGCCCTGATCGATCCGACCACGCCCGAGAAGTTCTCCGAAATGGCCGACCAGCAGGCGGCAACGCTGCTCAGCGCATGCGAACAACAGGCAAAAGAGGCCGGCGTGCCCTGCGCCTCCAGCTCATCGGTGAGCAATGTGCCCTGGGAGGCCATCATCGAAGCGGCCGAGCAAGCGGGATGCGATTTGATCTTCATGGCATCCCACGGACGCCGCGGCATTTCGGGGTTTTTGCTGGGCTCCGAGACCCAGCGCGTGCTGACGCACTCGACCATCCCCGTATTGGTTTACCGCTGATCCCTGCGGGGGCCGGAGCGGCCCGCCTTGGCGGGTCTGACTCCGGATATGGATTCCTGGGAATCCTGTTCAGTGGCGGGAATCTACGTTCCGCTCAGGTTTGCAGGCTTGCCGCTCGCGATCGCATCCTCTGCCATCTTCCGCGTAGCCATGCGGTAGATGTAAAAGGCCATGCCGATCACGAACAAGATGACGAACAGACTGAGCAAGCCAAAATCACTGCTGAACAACAGTTTCCAGGCCATACGCGCCTCCTTACTAGTGCTGATGTCGAATATCGGCGGGTTGCACGCCACCGATCACCGTTTCACCTGATGCGGGCAGCACTACGTTCCCCATCAGACGCCACGTTCTTGCCTCATCCTCAATCATGACCAGCCAATGCCCCGCGCTGGGCAGGCGAAAGGCACCGGTGAATTCCTGGTTCTCCAATTTCAGGGTGACCACCTGATCCATTCCCGCCCGAGTCGGATGGGACATGGTCAGGATCAGCGCCACCGGCGGCTTGAAGGTGGTGTCGATGGCCGACACGGCCACGCTCACGCGGTCGCTTTGCAGCTTGACCCGCGCCTCGATCCCCTGCTTGGCCGCCAACTCGCTGCGCGCCACGGTTTTCTCGGCGGCCAGTCCCTTGCGGTAATAGTCATCCTCGACCAGGCCATCGTCGCTACGGATGGCGATCCAGGCGCTGATGAAGCTGGCGATGATCACCAGTGCCGGGCCGGACCTCAGAATCCACGGCCACGGCTCGCGATACCAGGGTTTGCTTTGTTGCATCGTTGAAGTACTCATGGCTGGATGAAGCTGGCTTTTTCGTGAACTGCGATATTGGTGTCGGAAGAAGATTTCAGATCGAAGAAGATCTGATTGGAGCCCTTCTTCCCCGACTCGGCCGGCACGCGCACGGAGATGGTGTAGGGCTTGGTGCTGGCGGCCGGGACGTCGAACTCCTTCTCGCCAATCAGGCGCACACCGTCCATGCCGGTGACCGACAGCGAATAGTGCTGGGCGGTTTCGGAAATGTTCATCACCTGCAAGCGGTAGACATTTTCGATCAAGCCGTCCTCCACCTCGCGCGCCAAAGTGGCGCGGTCGCGGATCACGTCGACCCGCAGAGAAGGCTTGGTCGCCAAGCCCCAGACGAAGGCGATGCAGATCAGACCGAGGATGCCAGTGTAGAGGAAGACCCGCGGCCGGGCGATGTGATTGACGATCTGCCGCCAGGTCCAGTGATGCTCCATCGCGTGCTCGGTGGAGTAGCGGATCAGGCCCTTGGGGTATTCCATCTTGTCCATCACCTGATCGCAGGCGTCGATACAGGCCGCGCAGCCGATGCATTCGTATTGCAGCCCCTTGCGGATGTCGATGCCGGTCGGGCAAACCGCGACGCAGAGTTCGCAATCGACGCAATCGCCCATGCCCTGGGCCTTGTAGTCGACCTTCTTCGAGCGCGTGCCGCGCGGCTCACCGCGCTCGGCGTCATAGGTGATGATCAGCGTGTCCGGGTCGAACATCACGCCCTGGAAGCGAGCGTAGGGGCACATGTACTTGCATACCTGCTCGCGCATGTGGCCGGCGTTCAGATAGGTGAAGGCGCCGTAGAAGAACACCCAGAAAAATTCCCAGGGCCCCAGGGTGATGGACCAGAACTCGGCCCACAGCGTCTTGATCGGCGTGAAATAGCCGACGAAGGTAAACCCGGTCCACAAGGAGAACAGCGACCACGCCAGGATTTTGCCGCTGCGGCGGAGCAGTTTCTCGCCGCCCATAGGCGCCTGGTCGAGCTTCATCCGCGCATTGCGGTCGCCTTCGAAAATTCGTTCCAGCCACATGAACAGGCTGGTGTACACCGTCTGCGGGCAGGCGTAGCCGCACCACAGGCGTCCGCCGATGGCGGTAAACAGGAACAGCGCGTAGGCGCTGATGATCAACAGAATGGCGAGGAAAAATACGTCCTGCGGCCAGAAGACCAAACCGAAGATGTAGAACTTGCGTTCGACCAGATCGAACAGCACGGCCTGACGCCCATTCCAGGGCAACCAGCAAAAGCCGTAATAAACCAACTGGGTGAGGATCACGAAAATCCAGCGCCAGGTGGCGAACCAGCCACTCACGGAACGGGCGTAGATCTTCTTCCGCACCTCATAAAGAGATTCTTCGACGACCGCTTCGCTACTGCTTGCCTGATTCTGGGAATTCATTTCGAATCTATTAGCAACTACTGATAATCCAAGGAAAAAAGTCCCCGGCTTGGGGCCGGGGACTTTAGCACCTTACTTCTTGTCGGCAGCGGGAGCGGCAGCCTCAGCGGGCTTGGCTTCCTCAGCCTTGGGCGCAGCAGCAGGCGCGGCCTTCACGCCGCCACCCAGGCCATACACATAGGCGGCCAGCAGATGCACCTTGCCTTCGCCGAGGAAATCACCGAAGGCGGGCATCTTGTTGGTGCGGCCCTTGGTGATGGTCTCGATGATGGTGTCTTCGGAGCTGCCATACAGCCAGACCTTGTCGCTCAGGTTCGGCGCGATGCCAACCTGGCCCTTGCCTTCGGGACCGTGGCAAGCGGCGCAAGCCTGACCGAACAGTTCCTTGCCGCGCTGGGCGCCGAGGGCGTCATGGCCGAGGCCGGAGAGGGAGCGCACGTAGTTGGCAACGTCCTTGATCTGGTCGCCGGTCATGTCAGCCTTGAGGCCCTTGGGCGGCATGCTGGCATCGCGGCCCTTCATGATGGTTTCCTTGATCTGCTCGGGCGTACCACCCCACAGCCAATCGCTGTCGGTCAGGTTGGGGAAGCCCTTGGCACCCGTCGCATTGGCGCCGTGACACTGGGCGCAATAGGACAGGAACAGGCGCTGGCCCACTTCCTTGGCCTTCGGATCGGCAGCAACCGCAGCCACGTCCATCTTCAACAGGGGGCCATAGGCGTTGTTGAAGGCTTCGTTGGCAACAGATTGCTCCTTATCGTACTGGCCGCGCATGGTCCAGGCGAAGTTGCCGCCATAGGTACCCAGGCCCGGATACAGCGCCAGATACACCAGACCGAAAACGATGGTGATGTAGAACATCCAACGCCACCAGTTGGGCAGCGGGTTGTTGTACTCCTCCAGGTTTTCGTCCCAAACGTGGCCGGTCACTTGGCCAGCGGTAGACGGGGCGTTTTCCTGGAAATACAGCAGGATGCCGCAGCCGATGATGCCGCCCAGAACGATCACAATGATGTAGATGTTCCAGAAGCCGCTTACAAAATCACTCGTGTTATTGAAATCCATGATTTATTCCTTCACTTGTCTGCGTCCTTGGGTCCTTGGGACTCAGGGATAACCGGAGAATCGTCGTCGAGGGGCATCCGCGATGCCTCCTCGTAAGCCTTCGTGCGACGACCGGAGTACGCCCACCACACGATGCCCACGAACATGAAGAACGTGATCACCGTGAAAATGGCACGCAGGTCGTTGATATCCATTTCCGGTTAGCGAGTCTGCTTGAGGGCGGTACCGAGGCCTTGCAGGTAAGCGATCACCGCTTCCAGCTCGGTCTTGCCTTCGATGGCCTTGCCAGCACCTTCGATTTCAGCATCGGTGTAGGGAACGCCGACCGCACGCAGAGCCTTCATCTTGGCACCGATATCACCGTCCTTGAGGGGGCGATTCAGCCAGTAGTAGGCGGGCATATTGGATTCCGGCACCACGTCGCGGGGATTCAGCAGGTGGATAGTGTGCCACTGGTCGGAATAACGACCGCCGACACGGGCCAGATCCGGACCGGTGCGCTTGGAGCCCCACTGGAAGGGATGGTCATAGACGAACTCGCCGGCCACGGAGTAGTGGCCATAGCGTTCGGTCTCGGCGCGGAAGGGACGAATCATCTGCGAGTGGCAGTTGTAGCAGCCTTCGCGGATGTAGATGTCACGACCGGCCAGACGCAGCGGATCGTAGGGCTTGACCAGCTCATTCACCGGCGTGGTGGTGGACTTCTGGAAGAACAGCGGAACGATTTCCACCAGACCGCCGAAGCTCACCATGATGACGGTCAGCACGATCAGCCAACCGACGTTCTTTTCAATTTTCTCATGGGTCAACATGATTCTTAACTCCTAGGAATGTCGCGATCAGTGGGCAGCGGCAGGCGCCAGCACGGGGGCGTCATACGACTTACCGGAGGCGATGGTCTTGAACATGTTGTAGGTCATGATCAACATACCGGTGAGGAACAGCACACCACCGACGACGCGAATCGCCCAGAAGGGATAACTGGCCTTGACGCCTTCGACGAAGGAGTAGGTCAGGGTGCCGTCCGGATTGGTGGCACGCCACATCAGGCCTTGCATCACGCCGGAAATCCACATGGAGGCGATGTACAGCACGATACCGATGGTGGCGACCCAGAAATGCACGCCGATCAGCTTGGTGGAATACATTTCTTCCTTGCCGAAAACGCGGGGCAGCATGTAGTAGGTGCAACCGATGGCGATCATCGCCACCCAGCCCAGGGCACCGGAGTGCACGTGGCCGACGGTCCAGTCGGTGTAGTGGGACAGCGCATTCACCGTCTTGATGGACATCATCGGGCCTTCGAAGGTGGACATACCGTAGAAGGACAGGGAGGCGATCATGAACTTCAGGATCGGGTCATCGCGCAGCTTATGCCAGGCGCCGGACAGGGTCATGATGCCGTTGATCATGCCGCCCCAGGAGGGAGCCAGCAGAATCAGCGAGAACACCATACCGAGGGACTGGGTCCAGTCGGGCAGCGCGGTGTAGTGCAGGTGGTGCGGGCCGGCCCACATGTAGGTGAACACCAGGGCCCAGAAGTGCACCACCGACAGGCGGTAGGAATACACCGGGCGACCGGCTTGCTTGGGCACGAAGTAGTACATCATGCCGAGGAAGCCAGCGGTCAGGAAGAAGCCCACGGCGTTGTGGCCGTACCACCACTGCACCATCGCGTCCTGGACGCCGGCATAGCAGGAGTAGGACTTGATCAGGTTCACCGGGATTTCGCAGCTATTGACGATGTGCAGCAGGGCCACCGTCAGGATGAAGCCGCCGAAGAACCAGTTGGCAACGTAGATGTGAGGCGTCTTGCGCTTGATCAGCGTGCCGAAGAAGACCACGGCGTAGGAAACCCACACCACGGCGATCAGCAGGTCAATCGGCCATTCCAGTTCGGCGTATTCCTTGCCGGTGGTGAGGCCCAGCGGCAGGGAAACCGCGGCCAGAACGATGATCAGTTGCCAGCCCCAAAAGGTGAACTCGGCCAGGGCCGGTGCGAACAGGGGGGTGTGACTGGTCCGCTGCACGCAGTAGTAGGAGGTAGCGAACAGCGCGCAACCGCCGAAGGCGAAAATCACCGCATTGGTATGCAGCGGGCGAAGACGGCCATAGCTGAGCCATTCAACTAGGTTCAGTTCAGGCCAGACCAGTTGGGAGGCGACGATAACGCCAACCAACATGCCGACGACCCCCCAGATGACGGTCATCACGGCGAACTGGCGCACGACTCTATAGTTATATGTCGCTTGCGATTGCATGACGGACTACCTCACGTTATTGGAATGAAAACCGGTGAAACTGGGGTGTCGCACGTCCTTCACCACACCCCGCCAGGGGGCGAAGGATACACCGACAAGCCAGTGCCGATTTGACCCATGTCAATTTCAGGGACTGAAGCTTTCCAATTTCGGGGAAATCGCGCCCAAATGGGCTCGCGACCAGGTCGCCGATACGTCACGGCGAAAAAAAAGGGTGCGCCAAAGCGCACCCCCAACCCCAACAGAGAGACAGTACAGACGCCGCCTTGCGGCAACGTCAGAAAACCATGGGCGAAGTATGAAAGACGCGCCCTGGCAGCGCGTTGACCTAAGTCAACAGCTACTCAGTTGTGCGAGATTTGTCGCTTTTGGCGGCATTGGTAGCATCTGGATCGACGCGCAGATCGCGGTCGTCGTCCATCAGGATGCGATAGCCGGGGCCGTCCATATCCTCGAATTGACCGCTCTTCAGCGACCACCAGAAAAACGCGGCGATCAGGAACACCAGGACTACCGACAGCGGAATCAGCAGATAAAGGATTTCCATGGTGCTACCTGAGGCAAGGGCTATTCATCGGATTGAATCCGCAGCGCATTCAGCACCACCAGCAGCGAACTGAGGGACATGCCGATGCCGGCCATCCAGGGCGTGACCCAGCCCGCCATGGCCAGCGGAATCGCCAGCACATTGTAGAGGAAGGCCCAGGCCAGATTCTGCCGGATGATGCGCTGGGTCATTCGTGCTAAGCGGACACCACGGGCAACGCCCAGCGGATTGTTGCCGAGCAGGACCAGATCGGATTGGGCGCGGGCGAGGTCGGCGCCCTGCCCCATGGCAATCGACACCTGGGCCTGGGCCAGCACCGGCGCATCGTTCACGCCGTCACCGACCATCGCCACCACCAATCCCTGTGCCTGCATGGCCTTGACCCGGCTGTGCTTGTCCTCGGGGGAAAGTCCGCCCTCCGCCGCCGTGATGCCGGCGCGGCCGGCCATCTGCTGCGCCGCTTGAGGCGCATCGCCGCTCAGCACAGCGGTTTCGATCCCATCGCGATGCAATTCGGCAACCGCCTCCACCGCGCCTTCGCGCAGCGTGTCATCCAAGCGGAACAAGGCCAGCCAGCCTTGTTCATCGGCCAGCGCCACCACCGTGCTGCCCTGACGGCACCAGGCCTCGACCTGATCAGGCACCGCAACACCGGGCAATTCTGCGGCGAACGACGGGCGCCCGAGACGCACACGCCGCCCCGCCACCCGCGCCTCGACACCTTGCCCGGTGACGGAGCGATGTTCCGCGCTACCCGGTAGCTCGGCGTCTGCCGCGGCCTCCGCCAAGGCACGGGCGATGGGATGTTCCGAAGCCTGCTCCAATGCCGCGGCCAGCGCCAATACGCTAGCCGTATCGGCGTCGCGCAAGGCGGCCACTTCGACCAGTTTCAAACGCCCTTCGGTCAGCGTGCCGGTTTTGTCGAACACCACCCGGTCCACTTGCGCCAGGGTTTCGATGGCGTGGCCGCGCACCACCAGCAAACCACGGGACGCCATGGCCCCGGTGGCCACCGCCAACACCGCCGGCGTCGCCAGGGAAAGCGCGCAGGGGCAACTGACCACCAGCACCGCAATGAACACGCTCAACATCCGATGGGGATCGACCAGATACCAGACGCCCGCCGTCGCCAGCGCCAGCACCAGCAGCACCGCGACGAACCAGGCGGCGATGCGATCGGCCATCTGCGCAACGCGCGGCTTTTCCGCCGCGGCGCGTTCCATCATGCGCTGGATGGCCGCCAGGCGGGTGCCCTCACCGACGCCCTGAACCCGCACCACCAGCGGCGAGGAGACGTTGCTGCTGCCCGCCACCACTGCGGCACCGGCCTCCTTCGACACCGGCCGGCTTTCGCCGGTGAGCAGCGATTCGTCCACCGCACTATGGCCCTGCAATACCTCGCCGTCCGCCGGGAACACCTCGCCGGGCCGCACCAGCACCAAATCGCCCGGCGCCAGATCGGTGGCGACCACGCGCTCCACATCCAGGGCCGGGAAGCGATCCAGGCGGGAAGCGAACACCGGCATCGCCTTGTTCAGGGTCTCGACACCGCGGGCCGCCTTCTGCCGTGCCATCGATTCGAGAAAGCGCCCGGTCAGCAGGAAGAAGACGAACATCGTGACCGAATCGAAATACACCTCGCCGTGACCGGCCAGGGTGCCCCACAGGCTGGCGACAAAAGCCGCGCCGACGCCGATGGCCACCGGCACATCCATGCCCACCCGGCGCAGGGCCAGGTCGCGCCAGGCATTGCGGAAGAAGGGCGCCGATGAATAGAGCACCACCGGCAAGGTCAGGATCAGGCTGGCCCAGCGCATCAACAACTCGATGTCCGGCGTCATGGTGCCCTCGTCGGCCAGATACACCGGCACCGCATACATCATCACCTGCATCATGCCGAAGCCGGCCACGAACAGGCGCCACAGCGCCTCCTTGCGCTCCTTGCGGGCCAGTTGCTCGGATTTCTCGGCGTCGTAGGGATGGGCGCGATAGCCGATGGCGGCAATCGCTTCGAGTATCGCCGAGAGCTTGGTCTCCCGCTCGTCCCAGCGCACCCGGGCGCGGCGCGTCGCGTAATTCACCGACACCGCGCGCACGCCGGGCTGGGCCACCAGATGGGATTCATTGAGCCAGACGCAGGCGGCGCAGGTGATGCCTTCCAGCATCAGCGATGCCTCGCGCTCATGCTCCCCAACTGGCTGGACGAAGCTCTTCTGCACCTCGGGGTGATCGAACA
>DATDMT010000198.1:0-16931 GCA_036518635.1 Rhodocyclaceae bacterium
ACGCCGCCGTGATCGAGATCGACCTGGCCGAAGTCACCGAGCCGATCCTGGCCTGCCCGAACGACCCGGACGACGTCAAGCTGCTGTCCGAAGTCGCCGGCGACAAGATCGACGAAGTCTTCATCGGCTCCTGCATGACCAACATCGGCCACTTCCGTGCCGCCGGCAAGATCCTCGAAGGCAAGTCCGACATCCCGACCCGCCTCTGGATCGCCCCGCCGACCAAGATGGACGCCCTGATCCTGACCGAAGAAGGCTATTACGGCGTCCTCGGCAAGTCCGGCGCACGCATGGAGATGCCCGGCTGCTCCCTGTGCATGGGCAACCAGGCGCAGATCCGCAAGGGCTCCACCGCGATCTCCACCTCCACCCGTAACTTCCCCAACCGCCTCGGCATCGACACCCGCGTCTATCTGGGTTCCGCCGAACTGGCCGCCATGTGCGCCCTCGCCGGCCGCATCGTGACCAAGGAAGAGTACATGGAGCAGATCAAGCTGGTGAATGCAAAGGCCGCCGACGTCTACCGCTACATGAACTTCGATCAGATCGCCGATTTCGTCGAAATCGCCGACACCGTCACCATGTAAATTTTTTTCAGAGATCGCCGGGTCTACCGATCTGGCTTTCTTACGCCTCCGGCCACAAGCCGGGGGCGTTTTTCATTGTGGGGATCGCGCGGCATACCTCTCGAGCCGAAGTTCGCCGGCGCAGCGGCCATCTCCGGGGCATACAATTGCCGCAGCCTCCCGACCGCCTGCCTCCCATGACCGACCGCGACGAAGCCGCCCCCACCCTGCCGGCAGCACCGCAAGCCACCTGGCGTGCGCGCCTGCGCCCCGCGGCCTGGCCGATCAGCGTCAAGCTGAGCGTGGCCCTGATGCTGACCGCGCTGCTGCCGATGGTGATCGCCGGCTATCTGAACCTGCAGGCCAGCCTGACTCGGGTCGAAGCGGCCGAGGCGCGCAATCTGGAACAACTCGCCGCCACCACCGCGGGCCGCATCGACCAGTTCATCCGCGACAGCAACCACATCCTGTCCTACTTCGCCTGGAGCGACGAGGTGATTCGCCTGGTCACCACCGAAGCCGGACGCGGCCCGGTCGAGGAAAAAATGCGCCGCCTGTTGAGCGCCAACGGCGACGCCGAACTGTTGATGGTGCTGGATCAAAAGGGCACCGTCGCGGCGGCGAGCAAGGCCGAATACGTCGGCCGCAACCTGGCCTTCCGCGAGTATTTCCGCGAAGGCATCGCCGGCCGGGAATTCCTCTCGCACCTGGAGGTCGGCACCGCCAGCGGCAAACCCGGCCTTTATCTGGCGCTGCCGGTGCGGGCCGGCAACGGCCTGATCGTCGGCGTCGCGGTGATGAAAATGCGCGGCCAGGCTATCAGCGGCATCGTCGACGCCTCACGCAACGAACTGCGTACCGCCTTCCTGATCGACGGCGACGGCGTCATCATCCACCACCCCGACCGCCGTTCCCTGTACCACAGCCTGGCGCCGCTGCCTCCCGAAATCCTGAAGCAGATCGTCGAAGAAAAGCGTTTCGGCGTAGACAAGGTGGAAAGCCTCAATCTCACCGGCTTCTGGGACAAGGTGCGGGATTCCCAGGTGCCGGGCCATGCCGATTACCTCTCGGCCCTCGACGGCGAGGAAAAGATCGCCGGCTTCGCCCGCATGGACAGCCTCGACTGGGTGGTGGCGATCAGCGAGCACAAGAAGGTCTTCGCCCGCCCGCTCGCCGAGCTGTATGCCAATGCCCTATGGAGCGCCCTGGCGGTGGGGCTGCTGTTCTGCGGCATCGCCCTGCTGTTCGCCCAGGTCTTCCTGCGCCCGATCCGGCGCCTGAGCAGCGCCGCCGAGGCGATGCAGCGCGGCGACTATGCCCAGGCGCCGATCAACCAGGCCGGCGAGGACGAGTTGGGCGCGCTGGCCAAGACCTTCAACGCCATGCTCGCCGGGGTCAAGGAGCGGGAACGGGAGCGCGACATTTTCGGCCGCATCGTCTCACCGGAAGTACGCGAGAAGCTGCTCTCCGGCGAGCTTGGCCTCGGTGGCGAGAACCGCCGTGTCGCGGTGCTGTTCTCCGACATCCGCGACTTCTCCACCCTGTCCGAAAAAATGAGCCCGCAGGACGTGGTCGCCATGCTCAACGACTACCTGACCGAGATGACCGCCGCGGTGCGGCCCTGGGGCGGCTACGTAAACAATTTCATCGGCGACGCCATCGTCGTGGTGTTCGGCGCACCCGCAGGCCGCGCCGAAATCGAATGGTGTGCCGTCGCCGCGGCGCTGGACATGAAGCAGCGCTTGGAGTCCGTCAACCAGCGCCGCACCGAGCTGGGCGACGTCCCCCTGGCGACCGGAATCGGCATCAGCACCGGCAAGGTCGTCGCCGGCCAGGTCGGCTCCCTCGAACGTTTCCTCTACACCGTCATCGGCGACGCGGTCAATGTCGCCGCGCGCCTCGAAGCAATGACCAAGGAAGTGGCGGGCAATCCCATCCTGATCAACGCCGCCACCTATGAAGGCATCCGCCACCGCGAAGATGAACTGGTCGTCGAAGACCTGGGCGCACGCCCGGTCAAGGGCCGCGCCGAGCCGGTGCATGTGTACGGCGTGCATGGGCATCGGGTGACGTAGGGGTATCCGGCGCTTCATTCCTGCCAACCGTTTCGCGTGAAGTAATGCTGCAATGACGCGACCATAGGCGTCGTTTTGAACGTATCAAGCTTTTGCGGCTGCAAACGGCCGCGTCAGACTGATTGCGACCGAACAATTTTTAGTTGCGCTGTCTGCATGCGAATTAGCGCGCCTGACTCGTAGGAGACGGCCTCATGAAAGCCCGGAAGCTATATGTGATCGGCAACGGCTTCGATCTATGGCATGGCATTCCGTCCAGCTTGGCCGAGTTTAAACAGTACGTCCAAGCCACCGACCCCGACATTTACCGAGAAGTCGAGGACTATCTTCCCACTCAGGATGACTGGAGCGACTTGGAGCGGGCTCTGGCCGACATGGACGTGGATGCGCTGATCGACAACTTAGGGCAATTCATGAGCTCGTATGGAGCCGAAGACTGGAGTGATGCGGGGCATCACGATTTTCCGTACGAAGTGCAGAACGCCATTGAGCGCCTTTCCACCGGCCTGCGACTGAGATTCGCTGAGTGGATTCGAAAGCTGCCAATCCCCACCCCGATAACAACTCAAAAGCGGCTCGCCGCTCTGAGTAACGATGCGGTGTTCTTCTCATTTAACTACACCAATACGCTGGGCTCGCTGTACGGAGTGCTTCCCGAGAAAATCCTGTTTATCCACGGCTGTACCGAAGTGGCAGACGGGGATTTTGTACTGGGCCACGCCTGGCATCCGCAGACCCGAAGGTCGCTGAATGATCGCCCCGACATCGAGGATATGGACACGCGCTTGATGGAGGCAAACGACATCATTGACGAGTACTTTTCTGCGACGTTCAAGCACTCGGCCGACCTTATCGCCCAGCACCGGGGCTTCTTTGACGCCTTGACCGAGATCGAGCAGGTGATCGTGCTCGGCCACTCATTATCAGATATTGATGCGGCCTACTTCACAGCCCTACTAGAGCAGCGCAGTGTCGCGGAAGCCGCTTGGCTCATCGCATGTCGTTCCCTTGACGAATGGACCGAAAAGCAATTGCTGCTCACGAAACTGGGTATCAATCCCAGCAAGGCTTTTCCGGTTACCTGGGACAGCGGCTGCCTCTAACTTCATCGATCTGGCCTGCCAGAGAACAGGTGCTAGTGAACGTCTGGTAACGCTACTGACCAAGTATCGGCAGTAGTTTCGAAGGGCGGTTGACGCGGCAGGGCATCTGCACCACCCGCTGCCACCGGCGAGCAAGCAAAAGCTTACTTCTTCGGAACCTCCAGCTTCGGCACGTCGAGCTTAGGCAGTTCCAACTTCGGCACCTCCAGCTTCGGCGCATCCGCCTTGGGTGCTTCCACTTTCGGCACCTCCAGCTTGGGCGCTTCGGGAATCGCCGGTAGCGGCGGCAGCGGCGGCAGTTCCGGCATGGAGAACAGCGCTTGCAGGGCCTTCAGCTTGTCGGGAATGAACTTGAGCTGACCCAGCAACAGCGCCCACAGGTTCCAGCCTGCGGGCTCCGTCACCGCCACCGGCAGGGCCTGGTTCTTGGCTCTGCCGTCGCCCAATTGGCCGGCGCCGTTGTTGCCCCAGGCCATCTTGATGCCGTCGGCCTTGAGTGCCAGGGTGTGGCCGTCGCCTGCCGAGACGCCGATCACGTCGGCGATCAGGGCCACCGGGACCGGCACCGTGGTTGCCTTGGTGGTGCCGTCACCCAACTGGCCGTAGGTGTTGTCGCCCCAGGCCATCAACAGCCCGCCTTCCAGCAGCACCAGGGCATGCTCGCCGCCGGCCGCCACCAGTTGAGCCTTGGCCAGTTTCGGCACCGGCTGGGGCCGGCGAGCCTCGTCGATGCTGCCGTTGCCCAATTGCCCGCTGTTGTTGCGGCCCCAGGACCAGACCGAGCCGTCGGCGCGGATCGCCAGCGTGAAGGCGCCGCCCGCGGCCATCGACAGTACGCCGTTCAAGCCCGCCACCTCGACCGGCGTGATGCGGCTGGTCAGGCTGCCGTCGCCGAGTTGGCCGTGGGCATTGTTGCCCCAGCTCCACAGGGAGCCGTCGTTCTTAAGCGCCAGCGAGAAGTCGCGCCCGGCGGCGATCGCCTTCACATCCGCCAGGCCGGCCACCCGGACCGGGTTGGGGCGATCCACCGAAGTGCCATCGCCGAGTTGCCCGTTGTTGTTCATGCCCCAGGCCCAGACGGAGCCGTCTTCCTTCAGCGCCAGGTTATGCCAGCCGCCCGCCGCCACCTCGCGCACGTCGCTCAGACCCGCCACCGCCACCAGGCCGTCGTGGGGCTGGGTGCCGCCGTCGCCCAACTGACCCTTGTCGTTGTCGCCCCAGGTCACCACCGTGCCGCCGAACATCAGCGCAACGCTGTGGTACATGCCGGCCGACAGGGAGACCATGCTCTTCAGGCCGGCAATCGCCGACTGATCGCGCTGGGTGGCGCGGCTGCCGCTGCCGACCTGGCCCAGGGAATTGTCGCCCCAGCCGCTGACCGTGCCGTCGTATTTCAGGCACAGGCTGTGCGCAGCGCCGGCCGCCAGGCGCGGCATGATGAAGATGGTCTTGTTGATCCGGCTGGTCTGCTTCTGCGGCGTCGCCGGGTTGTAGTTGGCGTTCCCCGGCTGTTGCGCGGCGATGGTGCAGATGCCCTCCTTGACGCCGGACAACATATCCCCGGCGACGCCGCAGACTTCCGGCGTCATGCTGATGAAGGTCGGCGCCAAGCCGGAACTGGTGGCGGCGCGCAGCTTGCCCTGGCTGCCGACGATGACCAGGGGCGCGGTTCCGAAACTGATGGTCTGGCTGCCCTTGCCGACGGCCAGTTGCAGCGTCTCGCGGGGGGCCGCACGGAAATGGCCGCTACCCGGCTGCTCGGCGACGATCCGGCATTCGCCCGCCTGCAGGGCATTGATCAGGTCGCCGCTGGCGCTGCAGATGGTGGGCGTGGTGCTGGAGAGATTCACCGCGAGGCCAGCCGAGGACAGGGCGGCAATCCGCACCCGCTGCCCCACCGCGAGGGGCGGAATCGCACCGAAGCCGATGCTCTGTTCCGCATCCATCTCGCTGCCGCCGAGATTCAGCTCCCCCTGCACCGGGCGCGGCGACAGCACATCGGCACCCCACCGGCCGTCTCCCGCCTGGCCGGAGTAGTTCCAGCCCCAGGCCAGCACCGCGCCGTCGGCCTTCAGCGCCACGACATGGCCGCCCCCGGCGGCCAGCGACACCACATCACTCAACTCCGGCACCGGTGCCGGCGCGGCATGGCTCGTCGCGCTGCCGTCGCCGAGTTGGCCGTGGGCATTCGCGCCCCAGGCCCAGACCGTATGGTCGGCCTTGAGCGCAAGGATGAAGCCGCTCCCCACCGCGATGTCGACGACGCCGTCCACGCCCTCGACCTTCGCCGGCTTCATGCCGCCGCCCCAGGCCCAGACGCTGCCATCGGCCCGCAGGGCAGCGGTTTGATTGCCGTTGGCGGCAATCGCAATCACCCCGTCGAGATGCTTCACCTTCACCGGAATCAAGCGGGGCAGCGTGCTGCCGTCACCGAGCTGGCCCTGGGCGTTCTCGCCCCAGGCCCACACCGTGCCGTCGGATTTCAGCGCAACGCTATGGTCGTCACCCGCGGCCAGCGCAATCACCCCGGACAGCGCGGTCACCGCCACCGGCTTCGGGCGCGCCACCTTGCTGCCGTCGCCCACCTGGCCGGAGACGTTCTTGCCCCAGGCCACGACGCCGCCATCGGCCTTGAGGGCCAGGCTGTGCCAGCCCCCGGCGGCAATCGCAACGATGTCCTTGAGGTCCGGCACCGGCAGCGGGCTGAGTTGCGGCTTGAGGGAGCCGTCGCCCAGTTGCCCATTCGGATAGTTGCCGCCCCAGGCCATCAGCGTGCCGTCGGACTTGAGCGCCAAGCTGTGCTCGCGCCCCGCCGCCAGGGCGGCAATGCCGGTGAAATCCGGAATGACTTCCGGCGCCAGGCGGTAGTCGGTGCTCTTGATGCCCAACTGGCCGCTGGCGTTGTCGCCCCAGGCGGCCACCGTGCCGTCAGATTTGAGCGCCAGGGTTTGGCCGTAGCCGGCCGCCACCGTGGGCACCACGGCATGGGCCGACGCAGCACAAACCGCGGCAAGCAGCGCCAGCAAACGAATGAGGTAAGCGCCCGGCATCATGCTCGGCTTAGAGCCTATTTCAGTAGGTGGAGTGGTGTGCGCCGGAGTGGAATCGGGATGGGATGCAAGGCGCAGGGGCGCAGCGATGTTCAACACCTCGCAAGCCCCTGCAACGCGGCAGACCGCCCGATTACGCCCGGCCCGAAGGGTTGTGGCCCGAACATCGAACTCAAATTCGTCACTGCCGTTGTCGGGCCGCAACGCATGCCGCTCTGCCTACTGAAATAGGCTCTTAAGCAGCCCCCATCGGCGTATGGCAGGCGGATGCCCATCGCTTACCTGCCATACCCGGTCATGGCTTCCTTGATCTCGTTACGGATCAATTCCTTCGACGAGGGGTTCTTGCAAATCTTCGTCAGGCGAACGAACAATTCCTCCTTGGTCTTGGGCGGACCGATCCGTTCACCCGTTTCCGCATTTTTCTCGTCGATGATGCGCTTGCTCTTCAAATCTTCTGCGGCGCCGATGTTCGACAGCGAAACATTGTTCAGCTTCTCCTTGATCCAATTCACCCCGGCGATGCTGGAACCCTCGATGGATGAGAGCTTGAGATTGAAGATCAATTCGAGGGAAGGCGTATTGCCGGCGAGGGCCTTGTCGAGCAGGCTGGCGGAATTCGAATCCTTCTTCTCGCCGAAGATGCGCTGATAGATTCCCTTGCATACCGAGAACATCGCGTCGCAAATGCTCACGATCGAGCTGAACACCGCCATCCCTGCGGCGGCGATTTGGGCGCCGGGAATGAAGGCCAGAATCTTCGTGGTCAGCTCGAAGATGCTCATGAAGAACTCTTTGACATGCCGCACAAAGCCGGCCGGGGCCTTCTTCAGCCCATAGGCGGCCTCAGGCGGAGCATCCGCCTTGATCGTCTTCTTGCCGTCGCTGCCGGTGACCGCGGCCGTATTGTCGAATACCGACCAGATGTGCCACTTCTCCTTCATGCCCAGGATGGCCTTGGCCGCATTGATGACGGGTGATACCAAGTCGAAGGCTTTGCCTACCGTGGATTCCTTGAACTTCTCCCAGGCGCCCTTGACCTTGTCGAAAATGCCCGTCGAATTCGACTCCACCTTGGGCGCGTTCTGCAGCTTGTCGATGTTTTCCGCGAGCTCCGAAGTCCCGTCGCCGATTTCCTTGGCGGCTTCCACATTCTCGACGACAGTCTCCAGCTTCTCCCGTTCTTCGAGATGTTTCGCATGCTCCTCTTCGCTCGCCCCTGAGGCCTCGCCTTCCCCCAAATGCGCGCTGCTGGGAGCATCCAGAGGGAGCGGTGCCTGCGCTTCCGGCGTCGCTGTCGCCGATGCCGACGAGGTTGCCGATGCCGAATCGGGCGGCAGGGGAGCCTGGGGCTGGGGCGATTCCATGACGGCGTTACTGCGGCCACGGGTCGGGATATTGTCCCAGTCGGGTTCGTCTTCCCGCTGCACCGTGCCTTGCGCTGAGGCGCCGCCAGCCTGGGCGGAGGCGGCATCGCCGGCAAAGCGCATCTGCATGGCCTTGGCCCCCATCACGTCGGCCTCGTTTTCCAGGCCGGCATCGTCGTTGACCGGAACGCCCTCCTTCATCTGCCGCGTCGGCCTGACCCGGCCCTGCGCCTGCTGCGCCACATGCCAGGCCTCGTGGGGCAGGTGCTTTTCCTGCCCCGGAGCGACGTGAATATCGCGCCCCTGGGCATAGGCCAGCGCATTCAGTTGGGCCGGCTGCGACGAGTTGTAATGGACCTTGACGCCATCCAGCGAGATGCCGGAAAGCGCCTCGACGCCATGCTTGAGATTGTCGGGCAGCCCCGTTTGGTTGGGCTTGGCTAACGGCGTTTCCTTCAACTGGGCCGTGGCCGCGGATTCGAACTTGCCCTGCAGCGGCTCTTCTTCCTCGACACGCTGCACGGATTCAAATTTTCCCTGTAGCGGTTCCTCCTCCTCCACCCGCTGCGCTGTGCCGAATTTCCCTTGCAGCGGCTCCTCTTCTTCAACGCGCTGCAGGGCTTCGAATCGCCCCTGCAAGGGCTCCTCTTCCTCGACGCGCTGCGCGGCCGCCGCGTCCGCGGCCTCCTTGCGCTGGGCCGCACCGCCCAACAAGCCATTCAGGCTGTTGCGTTGCGCGGTCATGAGCGGGCTGGCGTTGACGCGCATCGCCATCGCGCCTTCCTGCGAGCGGGAGGTGAACTTGCCCTGCGCCATGCGTCGAGCGCGATCGGATTCGTTACTCTGCTTAGGTACTCGGTCCATATCAGCCCCCACAGTTCTTCACGTCAAGCCCCGGCCTAAGCCGTATCCAGCCGTAATCCGTCCGCTCAGCCTCACTCCCAGCCGTCGCAGTGATTCGCGGTGCCGCGGCTCACCGTCACCTTGAACTTCCCGGCCTTCGCCTCGACCTTGGTGACCTTGCGCCCGGGCCCCCGCTTATCCGCCTCCAGCTCCCAGCCAACCGCATTCACCTTCGCCGGCCCCGAGGTCGTCGAATCCTCATCGAAGGCCTTCTTCGTGGACGAGTCGTTGTAATTCAAGACGCTGTTCTTCTTCGCCGGGCCGAGCTTGCCGGTGCGGCTTTCGGTCTTGAGCTTCGCATTGTCTTCCGAGGTCGCCAGATGCTTTTCCGCGAACTCATCCGCCGCGGCCATACGCTGCACCGGATCGGCATGGCTGGCGCGCGCGCCCATGACGTCGGCCTCGTGCTCCAGCGCCTTGTTGTTATTGACGGGAACGCCGTCCTGCATCTGCATGGTCGGCTGGACGCGCCCCTGCGCCTGCTGCACGACATGCCAGGCCTCATGCGGCAGGTGCTTTTCCTGCCCCGGGGCGACATGGATGTCGGTGCCCTGCGCATAGGCCAGGGCGTTGAGCTGCTGTGGCTGGGCGGAGTTGTAATGGACCTTTACATTGTCCATTGACATACCGGAAAGCGATTCAATGCCGCCCTTTAGGTTGTCCGGCAAGCCGGTGTTGTTCGGCTTGGCCGCGGCCTCTTCCTTCAGTTGGGCTGCAGATTCAGGGGCGAAGCGGCCTTGCAGCGGCTCCTCCTCTTCAACCCGCTGGACGGGTTCGAACTTCCCTTGCAGCGGTTCCTCTTCCTCCGCCCGTTGCAGCGCGGCGAACTTTCCCTGCAGCGGCTCTTCCTCCTCTACTCGCTGCAGCGTATCGAATTTGCCCTGCAGGGGTTCTTCCTCCTCCACCCGCTGAACCGGGTCGAACTTCCCTTGTAGCGGCTCTTCTTCCTCCACCCGCTGCAGCGTATTGAACTTGCCCTGCAGGGGTTCTTCCTCTTCCACCCGTTGAACCGGGTCGAGTTTCGCCTGCAAGGCGCCCGCCTGATCTTCCTGTCGCTGGTAGGCGCCGCCCATCAGGGTCTGCAGCTTTTTCCGCTGTGCGGTCAGCAAGGGGCTCTCGCCCAAGCGCTGCTCCGCCTCGCTGCGGCGCCGCCCGGAAGCAAATCGCGCCTGCGCCACGCTGCTGGATTCCGTCGCTGCCTTGCGCTGCAGGGATACTCGTCTCATGTCGCTCTCCCACTGAAGGTGGCACACACGTCGCTCGGGTGCTACTGATCTACTTTGTGCATCAAGATCGTGAAATCGTCTTCCAGATAGCCTTGGACCACGCTTACCTGCGGCGCCAAGCGCCGGCAATACTCTTCCACCACGGCGGGATCATGGCCCACCAGCAAGGGGTGGTCAGGGAAAACCCGCCCATCCAGCATGTTGAAGGCCAGCGCCTTATCCGCCGCGGCATACAGCTTCTCGATCATGTCGAAATAGAAGCCGCTGTCGGCACAGCGATAGCCGAGCAAGCCTGAAGCAAAGACGTACTCCGCCCGCGGCATCTCCGCGGCGGTGAAGTCGGCAATACAAAAATAGCACTCCGGGCGCTGGCCGTAGCATGTACGTGCCTGGACGACGAACTCGGCCATCTGGTCGATGCCGACATAGCAGAAGTCGTGAAAGCGCCGATCGAGAAATCCCTTCAGGTCGCCGTGGCCGCAACCCACGTCCAGCACCGTGCTGCCGTTGAGGTCGAAGGCGGCGGTGAGGGCCTCGAAGCGCCGGGTTTGGCTTTTCAGGTTGCGATAGCCCAGCGCCTCCACCGTTCCGCCTTCGTATTCCTCCATGCGGTGCCGGTGGTAGTGGACGATCGTGGCTTTTTCGATCAGCGTCATCATGGCAGGTGGGCCATCCGCTTGCGTTGGAAGTGACTCCACACCGCATAGACAATCACTCCGGCAATCACCAGGATCAGCAAGCCGTTGCCGCGGGAAACCGCCGCCCACCCCGGATCGCAGGCCAGCAATGCCGCCGCGATGAGAATAAAGGGCGCGATCTGGCCCGCCAGGAAATAGAGGAAATAGCGCTGGAACAGCGTGCGCCAGGCACAGACGGTGACGAACAGGATGCCGGAGATGATCAAGGCGAAGCCGAAGATGTCGAAGGCGACCCGGAATGCCCAGCGGTTGGGGCAGACGAAGCGGCAGACCGGCAGGCTCTCTTGCACGTCGAAGCCCTTCGGCTTCAAGTGGTATTTGTGCAGGGCCTTGCTCACCGGGTCCGCTTCTCCCGCCCCGTCGCCGATATAGGTCGGGGTCCAGAAGCCGATGCCGGCGAAGTTGTCGTCGCTATAGATGATGTCGTCGGCCAACTGTTGATCGCTGTGGCCATCGAAACTCAGCACCAGGATGATGTTGCGCAGCAGCTTCGCTCTATCGTGGCCGCGCAGCCCGTTCTCGATATTGATGCGCAGCAGCTTCTTGTCGTCGGAGGTGGGCTCCTGCGCCAGGATCAGGAAGGTGCCGTCGACGCGGCTATTGCCGCCGCGAATATCGTCGAGCATGGTGAGCAGCTTCTGGTAGGCATAAGCCCCCTTGCCGATCTCGGAACTGCGGAACATGACGTTGATCGCCAGGCGACGATCCAGGGCGCGGAATTTCTCCCCCAGCGCACGGACGAAGGTCTGGAACATGTCGGCGGATTCCGGGTCGGCCGGATAGCCGGAGAAGTCCAGGGTCACGCCGTTGGCCCGGATCGCCGTGCGGCCCAGGCCGAGGGAGATATACGGCTCCACCTTGCTGGGAAAATCGTCCAGGGGGCTATTGACCAGATCGACGATAGCGAAAGCCAACTGATCGAGGGCCGTCCGCCGATCCGCAAGCGGCATGTGATTCCAGCTCTCCCAATCGCCACGGTGGATCACCAGGTCCACCTTGTTGTTGTAGCGGCGGATTTCGCGGATGAATTTCGTATCCTGCTCCAACCAGCGGGCGGCGTTCAGGATTCGGCCGTTGTCGTCGAAGCCCAGGGCGTAGTAGCCGAATCGGCTCATCACGCTGAAATCGATGTTCTGCTTTTCCCCGGCCCGCCAGAACGGGTAGAAGGCATAGACCTCGCCCTCCATGTCGTAGCGGTGGCAATTGCATGACTCGCCGCTCAACTGGATCGGCTTCGCCTTGTCGTAGGCATGCCGCTTCCGCGCCTGGGCAAGGACGATCTCCCGATAGGCGTCGTAGCGTTCGGCCAGGGTGCGGAACTGCGCATCGAGGGCGGCTTCCAGAGCCTTGGTGTCCTCGAATTTCTGGCCGATGAAACGCGTGATCTGATCGAGCACCGCGGGCGGAACTTCGCCCTTCAGCTTGTCCACGATGCCCGGGTCGATGGCGGTGGAGAGATTCTTTTCGATCTGGACGAAAATCGCCTGCCGGTAGAGGTTCCGCGGATGCGCCAGGTTGACCCGGCTCCGGGTCGCCATCCAGAGCAGATCACCGTCGGGATACTCGACGTCCTTCAGTCCGGCGATCAACTGCAGGTACAGCTCGGGCACTAGGAACTTCGACAATTCCTCGTTGATTTCCGCCAGGGCGTCGTTGCTCAGACTATAGGAGGTCACGTCGACCGCCGCGCCGACGATGTCCGGCAGCGCCGCCTTCATTGCGTCGATTTCCTTGCCCAGGGCGATCTTGACCGCCTTGCTCAGGGTCTTGTCGTTCTGGTACTCGACCGCCTCCATCAACTTCAGGCGTTCCAACACCGCCTCGACCATCGGGTCGCCTTTGTGCGCATCGGCGAGCTTCGCCCGCGAGCGCGCGGTGAGCCGTGCGCCGCTGGGCGACAGCTCGGCGACGGCGACGATCTCGGGCTCCAGTGCGCGAATCTTGTCGGCCACCGGGTTGAACACGCCCATCACCGCATCCTCGATGTCGTCGGCGTCAAAGCTCAAGCCCAGCAAGGGCTGCAGGGCTTGCAGGATGTGGGGCGCAACGCCCTTGGCCTTGAGCGCCTTGAGCGAGTTCTCGTTCAGCATCTGGGCCGCTTCCGGCTCCGCATGCTCCTGCACCAGGCGGATGAAGCGCTCCGGGTCGGCGACGCCCTTGAACGCCGCCTCCAGGGCCGCGTTGAAGTCGTCCTGATTGGCGTAGGGCTTGCCCTTCAACTGGCCGATGCGCTTCAACAGCCCGTCGGTGGACTTGAGCTGGCTGAAATCCTCGGCGTTCAGCGAATACGAGTGGAAGGTATCGTCGGCGACGCGGGCGGTGGGCACGAAGACCTTCGACTTGCGGTAGCGGTCGAGCACCCAGATCACCTTCGGCGCATCGCCGGAGGCGCGTATTTGCAGAATTTCTCGAGCGTCCGCCTGGGAACCCGCCCAGGCCAGGAATTCCTTGCTGGAGAAGGTGAACACCCAGTTCGGATAAGCCTTGGCGACCGTCGCATAGGTGCGCAACATCGCCAGCAAATCCGCCGACTGCGCATATTGGGCGCCTTCGCAAAAGGACATCAAGGCTTCCCGGGTCTTGGAACCCAGCACGCCGTCGATGCCCTGGGGATCGAACTTGAGGGCCACCAGATCGCGCTGCGCCGCTTCGATCGCTGACCCACGCTTATGGTCCGCCGCCGCATCCGCCAGCATCAGGGGGCAATTGAGCGACGCGGCGCGGCCGGCCACGGCCCACAACATGAGCATGAGCAGCATCGCCCAGCGCCGAAGCGCCAGATAGCCTTCGCTCAATGCCCGCTCTGCAGATGCGAAATCCGTAGCCACTAGATGGTCTTTCCGTCTTTGACAAACTCGCGGATGATGCCTTTTACCAGGTCGTCGCCGGAAATGAAGTCCCTGCCCCGGCGCATGGCGCAGATGGCGCCATAGCGAACCACATTGGCGATGGCGCCGCCGGACAGGGTGTACTTCTCCGCCACGTCCTCCAGATCGATGCCCTCCTCCAGCCGGCAGTTGCCCTTGAAGAACCCTTGCCAGAGCAGCAGGCGCTGGTCCGCATCGGGCATCGGGAAAAAGATCGAGGTCTGAAAGCGGCGGGAAAACGCCTCGTCGATATTGGCTTTCAGATTGGTCGCCAGGATCACCACGCCGGGGAAATCCTCGATCCGCTGCAGCAGATAGGACACTTCCTGATTGGCGTAGCGGTCATTGGAACTGGAGGTCTGGGTGCGCTTGCCGAACAGGGCGTCGGCCTCGTCGAAGAACAGAATCCAGTTCTTGTTCCTGGCCTGGTCGAAGATATTGCAAAGATTCTTTTCCGTCTCGCCGATGTACTTGGAGACGACCATCGACAGATCGATGCGGTACACGTCCAGCCCCGCATTGGCGCCGATCAGCGTCGCCGTCAGCGTCTTGCCAGTGCCCGGCGGGCCGTAGAAGAGGCAGCGGTAGCCGGGCTTGACCGCCTTGCCCAGGCCCCAGCCGTCCATGATGGCGTCGCCATGGCGCAGCCAGATGTTGATGGTCTCGATCTCGTCCAGCACCTCGCGGCCCAATACCAGATCGTCCCAGCCGAGCTGGGTGGTGATCAGCTTGGCGGGAAAATTCACGGTGTAGTCGGGCTTCTGATAGTGCCCGGTGGTGAGCCGATTCAGGTACTCGGTGGAAATCCGCAACAGGCCGCTGAACACCGGCTCGTTGTTGCCTTCGTGGGACAGTTCGAGGATGCCGTGCTTGAGGAAGAAATGCCCGTCCTCCAGCATCGCGACGAGGCGGAACCTCCCCTCCAGGTCGGTTCCATGCAGGATGAATGAAGCGGTCTCGCAGGTCGGCATAAATCCATTATGCACCTTGCCTTTGTATCCACCGAACTCGGTAAACCCGCGGTCGAAATTCTTGTTCTGGACGAACAGGGTATCCAGCACCTGGGGCCGCACATGGGGCAACAGGGCGAGGATCAGGATGATCCGCTCGTCGAAGTCCATCTGGTATTCCCGCACCAGCCGGGCGTAGTCGGCATCGCCCGTCGACAGATCGGGCGGCGCGTGGCGACGCACGTCGCCTTCGCTCTCATGGCCGAAATACAGGGCAAAACGGGTATCCATGACCTGGGTGAACCAGGCGATTTCCGCCTCGAGGACGCGGGCGTTGGCCGCCGCCGGCGCCGCGAGCGGAGTGCCTTGGGGCGATTTCACGGAATCCAGCATCAGCGCCACTCCACAAAGACCATCCGTTTCATCCACGGATATCTGATGATGGAAATGCTCCAGGGCAGTTGATCCAGCAGCACGTCGATGCCCTTGGACTCGACCTTGAGGTACCAGTCATCGCCCTTCAACTGCAGCCTGCCCATGCGTTGCAGGAACGAGCCCTGCAGGCCCTGCACCGAGGTCTTGCCGATGATCTTCCAGTTGTGGATGACGGCCTGGAGCATGCCCTCCACCGCCTGCCGTTCGCGCTCCTCCAGTTCGATGCAGCGGGCGATCGGGAACGCCGCCGGCGCGCCGCAAAGAATCTTGTTCAGCACCAGGAGGAACTCGGGCGAATCGCAACTGCCGTTCACCGCGTATTGCAGCAGGTGGATGGCGCGCTCCATCGCCCGTTCGTCCTTGAACTTGCCGCCCTCGGTCAGCTCCAGCATGCTGAACAGGCGCGGGAAATAGGGCGCCACCAAGACCATGCCGGCATTGGCCACGTAGATTTCTTCGGTCGGCGCCTCATCGTCCACCGGCTCGGAGGCAAGCTTGGAGAAGATCGACCGGGCCTCCGGCGGGCGCGGCGGTGCGGCGGGTGGCGGCACATCGGTCGCCGCCGGCACTGGCCGGACAGTGCCCGCCTCGGGCGCGGCGTTCGCGGCAGCGGCGAGGTCCACCAGTCTGCCGCCGATCAGCATCCCCAGCACCCGGCGGTAATACGCGGCGAGATCGCGGCTGCGGGCGGCGTAGGCCCGCACCTCCCGCAGCAGCTCGGTCAGCTCAGGGCCACGCTCGGGCCGGAGGAAGGCTTCCAGCAAGGGGGCGCACTCCCGGGCAGTCAGGCCGTCGAGTACCGGCCGCAACTCGCCCGACTGCAATTTCCGATACAACTGCTTCAGCGCCTGGGGCGCCCCGGCCGCCAATTCCTCGATTTCCGCCGCCATTTCCGCTGCGCCGGACTCGCCGCGCAAGCGCCGCAACAGGCGCAACAGCAACTGCTCGTAGCGCCCCCGCCCTTCCGCCGGCGACGCGCTTGCGTCCGTGGCATCCAAGTCGTCGTCGGCAGCCAGCGGCGCCTCGGCCGCCAATTGCAGGTCCACCTCGCCCCCGCTCACGAGGCGGGAAAGGATGTGGCGGTAATAGCGCCCCTCGCTCCACGCCTCGGTCGCCTGCCTTTCGATTTCCCGGCGGAATTCGGCCGCTGCCGCCGTGCCTTCAAGGGCCAGCAGCGCCATAACCAATTGCTTGGCCTCCTGCGCGCCTAGCGTCCGCGCAGCGGCAGCGCTTGCCTCGCCCTGGCGCAGTTGCTGCTGCAGTTGCCGCAGCAGCTCGGGATGCGATTTGGCCAGCTTGACGATGTCCGCCGTGATGTCCTGTTGCGTCCGGCCAGCCAGCCGCTGCACGATCCGCGCGTAGGCGGCTTCGGCGGCGCTGGGCGCTGCGCTGCCGACCTCGGCCGCGGCTTGGTCGATGCGCGCCAGCGCCGCCAGGAGGGCCGCAGTCTCAGCAGTCTCAGCAGTCTCCGCGCTCGCCGTGCCCGCCTGGCCAGCTTCGCGCCAGTGAGTGCGCAGGGCAGCGAGGTAGTTCGCAGCGTCGAAGGTCGCCGCGCCTTGCCGCTGCAGATAGGTCAAGGTGTCGGCCCATAGCCGTTGCCGCAGGGCGCCTTCCGTCGGGCCGTTCAATTCCACCAGCAGCCGCTCCACCACCCCGCTCGATGCGCCCAGCAGCAGCTTCAAGCCGTCCAG
>DATDMT010000199.1:0-5625 GCA_036518635.1 Rhodocyclaceae bacterium
ATGGCGCGCCATCGAGGGATTGGACTTGAGGCTGCCGACGGAGTGGGTGTTGCCAGTCGAGTCCACTAGCACCTCAGAAATGCCGATGGTATAGAACAGCACAGGATCAGTGGCAGCCGCAATCAATTCCGGCCCGCCAGGATTCACTTCCCCATAGCGGCGTGCGTAGTCAAGAAATCGAGCGGAGTCGGTTTCTTCGCCTGTGGTCCAGTTGGCCACTTGGCAGCCTAGGGTGCTGGAAAAGAAGGCGGCTATGTTGCGGGCGAAACAGGAACCGATGGACATCAGCAAGCTGTCCGGTTTCACCAATTCAGCGGTCGGAATGCCTTGCATCAAATAATGGTCAGCCGCCTGTTCTACCGATTCAAACAGGCCATGAATGCGGGGGAAATACTTCAGGCCCAACCTCTCCATCAATTCAGCGCGGCGGGCAACCTGCTCCTTAATCGCAGGAAAGTCGTCGCGCGCTTCCGGCCCGGCCAATGCCAAAAGCTCCTGCAATAACGGCTCGGGAAAACCTTTCACTTGTTCGAAATGATTGGTCCGCAAGAGGAGTTGATCCTTAGCGCTAGCAAGGAACTCTGCCACAGCGGTTTGTCCCTGCGACATCGCCATGTCTTCCAAGTGCCTCAGGAGTAAATAGTGGTAGTTCAGGTTTTCTCGCGCGGTGGCAGAATCGATCGCAAAGCGAATGATCTGGCTTAGGTCGGCAAGTTCAGTCTGCGTCGAGCGGGTATGTTGATCAAGAAAAAACGAGTCCATTGATTTCTCCCTTTTCCCCAACTCAACGGGCGTCGTCAGGCAACTGAACTTCCAGGCCATAGAGCACAGCCTGTTGCAGTTCTATCACCACGATCACTACCTCGTTCCACGAGTCCGCTGCCATCAAATCCCACGTGGGTACCACAGAAACGTCATCACACCCGGCAATCACATGGCTCCTGGCAAGCAGGCGATGATCGCCTGTCGAGTGGATGCTGATCTTGCAACGCCCATGGCGGGCCGACAAATTCAAGCGCAAATCGCCGTTGGGAACGAGCATCGGTCGCAGGGTGAGACTACCCGTGAAATGCCCCGCCTCCATTCCGAAAAAACCATCCAACCGCATTCGCGCCAAGCCAATGCCGTTGCGCCGGTAACGGCTGTCGTCATGGCGCACGTTGCCGCCGCCGTAGAACAGCCAAATACCTCCCTCGTCCCCCGGCGGTGAAACCTGAAGGCTGCTCGCGGTGACGACTAGGCCTGCGTCCCATTCGCCACGCACGCCAGTAGCGAGCATAGTTGCCCGGTCGGCGGCGCGCTGCCAGCCATCGATCGCGGTCCAGACGGACAGTTGCACGTCCATGCGCTTGTCGTCCGGGACATTGTGGTAGATCCAGAGCAAGCCGAGGCGGTTACCGCAGTAGTCGAAGGGCGCCATGCCGTAGAACTCGGTACCGATAGGATCGCGCCAATCCGGCTGCAGCACGGTGCGCGGGGCGCTCCAATGGGCGAAGTCGGCACTGGTGGACTCGGCAACAACGCGGAAGTGATGATCGCTGCGCTCGCTGGTCTTAAAGGCGGCGAGATAGCTGCCATCGGCCAAGCGACAGAAGGCGGATGCATCGCTCGGGCTACCGATAGCCGGGCGCGGCTCGCGACGCCAGGCGATGCCGTCGGACGAGGTGAGCACAAACAGGCCTTCGCCGTCGATGCCGCGCCAACCCGGTACATCGTCGCACTTGGGGAAGGGAGAGCCGTGGCGGGCCAGATCCTCAGTGGACATAGCGTCCCACAGCATCATTTTGTAACGGCGCGCCGGGTCAGGATCTTCGTCGTCACGGATCACAGAGGGCGCGTACAGATGAGCCACGCCACTCGACAACACTACTAGGTTGGTAGCACCAAAGCGGGGATGCGTCACGCCAACGCGGGGCTTTTCCCAATGCAGGCCGTCGGTGCTTTCGGCATAGCCGACGGCGGTGCGGAAGCGAGGGTCTTCGGCTTTGCTGTCGTAGACCTGATACCAGAGGCGAAAACGGCCACCCTCTTCGAGGCAGGTACCGAAACAGTAGATGCAATCGCCTTCCCAGGGCTGGTCGGCCACCAGCAGGGGATTCAGCGGGTGCTTCTCGAAACGGCCGGGGCGACGATGAACGGCGTGGGTTTCGGCAATCCAGCGGTCGTCGACGAAGAGATATTTCCGTACCGCCATGAAGGTGTCGGCCGAATCTTTGTCAGAGAGTCAGTTCGGCGCGGAAACGCGAGAAGCTGCCGATCTGTTCGATGTTGATGCCGGACGCCGGGAAACCAGCGTCGAGCAACCAGGGCTGCACTTCGGTGCCGCTACCAGCAACGCGCAGCACACCGCCGGCAATTTCAATTCGGCGGATGGCAACACCGGGCGGAATGGTGGCCATCAGCTTAGCGAGTACATGCGGCGCCTTTGCCTCCGGGCTCGCGCGCAGACTGGCGAGCGCCTTTTCGGTGGCGGCCATATCCTCCGCGGCTTGGTAGAGGCGCGGCAGATCGCCTGCTTCGCGACGCAAACTCCGCAATTGCCACTCCATGATGTCATCAAACAAACGCGGGGCTGCCACCAGCCATACGCACAGGGCTAGGCCCAGCAGGGCGCCGAAGCCAAGTACGCCGTTCCGCAGCACATTGCGCTGGACGAAACGAGGGGCACTACCGAAGGCCACCACGGCGCCGAGGCGTTCGAAGCTCTCCAGCGCAGCAAGACAAGCGTCTTCTCCCAGCGGCTCGCTGGCGACCAGGACTACCGCGGGATTCAAGCCAGCCTGCTGCCAGCGAGTACGCTCAGTTCGAGGAAGGGCGTAGAGATAGCCATCGCCCTGACGTACCCCCAACGCGTAATCGACTTCGGCCTGAGGTAGGGGAAACTCGTCCGGTGCGGTGCGCAGTAGCGCCTGGCGCGCACGTCGGTCGGCAGGAAACCGCTGCAGTTTGCGGCGAAAGGGCAGATCGCCATCGAGCACCAGATAACACGGTTGCTTGGCCGGTGCTTCGCACGGAGTAAGCGTCCGTCGGCCATCCCAATGATGGTTGATGCGCCAGGTGCTGCGGCTGCCGTCGCGTCCCTCCGCCACGAGCCAGACCGGGGCCAGAGGAATCGGCATACGGCGCGGTGCAGTGCACTCCTTCTCGGCGGCAGCAACCTCGGCCGCCTTGCCGCGTCGCCGGAACAGGGCGGGAAGCTTGAAACGCAGGGCCACGATGGCGCGCATCGCCTTACTGGGTGACGGCCGGCGCAGGCGCAGCGGCCTCGAGCTCGGATTCCGCCTTATTGCGCGGCCGCGGATCGTCGAATTCGCGGCGGGCGGCCCGCAGCAAGGCACGGGTAACGGTATCGGCCCCTTGCTGGTCGAGCATGATGGTCGGCGTGGCAAGGATGATCAACTCCTGGCCGGCACTCTGCTCTGTCTTGTCGCGGAACAGGGCGCCAACGCCCTTGAGATCGCCCAGGCCAGGAATCTTGTCGCCGCTGTCGCTGGTCTGCTGGCGGCGCAGGCCGCCGAGGAAGATGGTCTGGCCGTCGTCGGCCACTAGGTCGGTGTTGAGTTCGCGGTTGGCCAGCACCGGGTATTGGTCGGAGCCGAGAATTACCGAACCAGTGATCGAAGTGTCCTTCAGCTTGATGGTCATCCGCACTTCATTGCTCTGGCTGACGAAGGGGGTGACTTCCAGTTCCAGGCCGATCTTCTTGAACTCCGGCTCGACCACGGTGTTGTTGGTGGAGGAATTGTTGTTCACCGTCTTCGACTTGATCACCGGCTGTTCGCTGCCCACCGCGATCTTGGCCGTGGCGCCGTTCTTGACCACGATCTTGGGGCTGGAGAGCAGCGAGAATGTGGTTTCGCTGCCGAGCAGTTGCAGGGTGGCGTAAGTGTTGTTGCCAGCCACCGCACCAATGGTCAGGCCGGTCGCCGCGGCGGAATTCACCCCCAGCTTGGCGGTGGCGTCGGCCAACCAGCGGCCGGTTTTCTTCAGGTACCACTCGACGCCGTAGCTCATGTTGGTGGTGAGATTCACTTCCGCGATGATGATGTCCACTTGTACCGCCGGTGGGCGGTAGTCCATCCGCGCGAGCAGCTTGCGGATCTCGACAAACTCGTCGGGCGTGGCATAGATGAACAGGCTGTTGGACGCCTTGTCAGCGACCACGCTGAGCTCGGCCGGATTGCGCAGCACTGCCTTCAGCAGGGTGGTGAGATTGGGGACGATGTCGGCAGCGACCTGGGTGGACAGGCTGTACTGGAAGACGCGGCGCTGGTTGGCGCCGGCCACGTCGGTCTGGGCGAGGAACTGGGCCACCAGATCGCGTGCCGTCTTGTTGGCGGTGACGATCACAACCCGCTCGGATTCCGGCACCTGCTTGGCCTCGAACTGCTTCGAGCTGCCGGCGACGCCGCCGGTGAGCTGGACCTGATAGCTGTCGATCAGCGCCACCAGGCTGGCGGCGGAAAGATAGCGCGGCACGTAGACCAATATCTGCTTGGCGGCGAAGGCCGGCACGTCCACGTCGCGCAGTAGCGCGTCGACGGCGCGCACATCGACGGCGGTGGAGTTCACCACCAGCACGTTGCCCGGCAGGGCGGTCATCTTGTCGGCCTGTTTGACTACGGTCTTGGCCAGAGCGACAACATCCTTGGCTTCGACGAAACGCGGGCGGAAGATACCCACCGCGTCGCCGACGCCCAGGGGCGAGGGCTGCTGGGCCGGACTTGCCTTGTCGTCGGCGGCACCCACCAGATACACACCGCCGGCATAACGCAGCTTGACGCCATAGTTGTCGAGCAGGGTGTCGAACAGGCGGATCAAGTCGTCCTTGGTGGCAGCGGCGTCGAAATACAGATTGACCTTGCGGTCCTTGTAGGACTCCTGGAAGGAATAAGGCTGCTTCAGGTAGTCCTGCATGAAGACGACGATGATGTCTTTCAGGCTGGTATCGGTGAACTCCAGTCGCACCGGCGAGGCCTTGGCCTTCTTGCCGCCGCTGTCCTGACTCTCGGCCACCGCCTTGGCGACATCGATCTCGCCGACGATGCCAGCGCCTTCACGGGGCGGGGCACCCATGATGGCCGCCGCCACATCCTTGCGCAGCTCCTTGTTGCGGGCGGCCAGTTCCGCCAGTTGCGCATCACGATCATCCATCTCGCGCCGAGCAACATTGCCAGCCTGATTGCGGGAGATCGGGTCGAACAGATTGCAGCCGGCGAGGGCGAGCATCAGTACGGCGCTTATCAACTTCCTGTGAATCACGGTTTCCCCTGTTCTTGATGTTTGGCCCGGGGCGCCGCCCGGTTCAGGTCTTCCAGGTGCGGGCGATGGGCGCCCGGCAGTTCCAGGGTAGTGGTTCCGTCCTGGGTTTGAATCTTGACGCCCTGCTTGGTCATGTCCAGCACTTTCCCCTGGTCCAGCATCTCGCCCGGTTTGACCGGGCCGCGCCCGGTGAGCAGGCGATGCACCCCTGGGAGCAGCAGGATGCCCTTGAGTTCCCCGGTATCGCCGCCGCCCTCGGCCTTGGGATCATTCCAGATGCCGCCGGAAGAATCGA
The DNA here is from genome assembly GCA_036518635.1 of Rhodocyclaceae bacterium. GTDB lineage: Bacteria > Pseudomonadota > Gammaproteobacteria > Burkholderiales > Rhodocyclaceae > AWTP1-18. The sequence continues at coordinate 5,558 of DATDMT010000199.1, forward strand.
AGGGGTTGCGGCTGGCATTCATTTCCAGGCTCGCCGCGGCGGGCATGGCCGTCGGCGCCAGGGCCTCG
>DATDMT010000200.1:0-17668 GCA_036518635.1 Rhodocyclaceae bacterium
GGCCAGGGGCATCACCGCGACGCAGCCGATCTCCTCGAGGATGCGCGCCTGGATCGGGTCGTCGGAGCAATACACCATCACCTTGAAACCCTCGCGCACCAGGGTCTCGGCGGCCTTGAGGGTTTCCGGCATGTGCGGGAACAGGGTGTTCGGATCGCCCAGCACTTCCAGCTTGACCAGATCGTGGCCGTCGAGCAGTTCCCGCGCCAGGCGCAGGGTGCGCACCGCGTCGTCGGCGGTGTAGCAGCCGGCGGTATTCGGCAGGTAGGTGAATTCAGAGGGCGGCAGGGCGTCGAGCAGCGAGGGCTGCTTCGGGTCCTGGCCGATGTTGGTGCGGCGGATGGCGACGGTGACGATCTCGGCGCCGGAGGCGACGATGGCCTCGCGGGTCTGGGCGAAGTCGCGGTACTTGCCGGTGCCCACCAGCAAACGGGAATTGAATTCCTGGCCGGCGATGAGGAGCGGGTCCTGGTTCATGGGAATGATCTGAGTGAGTTAGCCGCCGCCGACGGCGACGACGATTTCCAGCCGGTCGCCGTCGGCGAGCGCGGTCTCGGCATGCAGGCCTTTGGGCACGATTTCGCCGTTGCGTTCCACGGCGACGCGCTTGCCCGCCAGTTCGAGGCGGATCAGCAAGTCGGAGACCTTGAGCGGGGTGTCGAAGCGACGGGCTTCGCCGTTGACGAAAACAGAGAGCATGGCGAATTTTATCAGGCCCGCCCGCGCCGCCGCCGGCATAACGCGCATGCTTTCCGTGAGCACCCGTCATCCAGGAAAGCGCGCAAGGCACCAACGCCCGCCCCCTCCCATCCTCCCCCTCGCGGGGGAGGCTACTAAATGGCTCGCTGCGCTCGATATTACTTGGCGCATTGTTCAAACTCTTTCACGCTATTGCCCGGGGGAGCGGCCCCGTCTAGAATCCACCGCCACCAAGCGGGCGTCGTATAACGGCATTACCCCAGCTTCCCAAGCTGATGACGAGGGTTCGACTCCCTTCGCCCGCTCCACCCCCTAGCTCCTTTGGGGCGGTGTGGTCAAAGCAGGCGGCGACCAGCTAACGCTTGCGCAACGATGCGGCCCCTGGCGTCGTAAGGGGAAAGCCGCCAAGGTGGGGATAGCAAACGCCCTATTGTCCGTGCGGTTCACCCATGAATGGATGGGCTTGCTCCGTCTCGATGTAGTTGCGCACTATCTCGCGAATCCTGACCGCGGGTTCGCCATTCTGGGCAACGGCGCGGTCGGTGTCGACGAAGGTGGCAAGGAAAGTCTTCGTGATGTGCGGGTTGTTCAGGGTTGCGCCGCGGCTCGCGATGTATTGCGCCCGCAGCTTCAGGATTTCCAGCATTTTCTGCGGCGAGATCATCGCCTCGCTACCGACCCGCATGTCGCGGGCCGCTTGATATTGTTCTGCAGACCACTGCATCTTGTGAAGACGTTTCGCATCGGCGACTTCGTAGCAATCCTTCCGCCCGCAAATCGCGTAAAGGTCCTCAAGCGTGAGGCGGCAAGAGGCCCGTTGCGCCAGGAGGAAATCCGGTCCGATCTTTTCCTCGATCTCGCTGATCCACGACGACATGTCGGTCGGCGTTAGGCACAACATGCGGATCAATTCCGGACGACGGTCTTGCGTGTAGAAGCCGATGACCCACATCACGCGCTTCCACTTTGCGATGTGGTCCATGCCGACGTCCCGCGCGGTGGCGATGCTTTCCCCGGTGGTCGATTTGACTTCGACCGGCACTTGATAACGATGGCCGGCAACGTCGACGGAGAAGAACGCGTCAGTCCCCCCACGCTGATGTGCGGGGTTCCAGGTCAGATTGAACAACCGGCAAAGCTCGCGTTCCCGCTCGTCGTCCTGGACAGTCATTCGACGACTCCAAGCGCGCGCGCGACGGCGAGGGCGACCTTATAGCCGACCGGCGGGCAGACCGAGTTGCCGATCTGGCCGAGCGCTTGATACACCGCGCCCTCGAACCTCCATTCTTCGGGGAAGCCCTGGAGGAGTGCGCAGTCGGGGACCGACAGGCGCAGATGGCCATTCTCGGGTGGATAGGCGGCGGCAAGTTCACGAGAACGCTGCACGCCATGGGGCCAGATGCACAGCTTGCCCCACACCTGAAGCGACGCTTTGCTGTTCACGACGCCAGTGGTGTTGCGCGGCCCCGTGAACCCCGACCGCAGGGTAGGTGCGGCCACGTCAAACCCGATGTTGCTGAGGCCGAGTGAGTGCCTCGTCGTGTTGGGCGGGGCGAGATCGCCCGGTTCATCCGAATGCGTAGGCGTCGGCCTGGAGAAGCGCCGCGCATGGGCGGCGTTCCGGAAGCCGACGATGAAGACACGCTTGCGGGTTTGCGGAACGCCGAATTCGGCCGCGCCCACACGGAACGTGGTCAGGTGGTAAGAACGGTCGAGCGGCCGGATGATGTTCTCTTCCACGAAGCTTTTAAATTTCGGGTCGAGCAAGCCTGGAACGTTCTCGGCGACGAAAGCCATCGGGCGAGCGGCGAGGACGCTGGCGACGAAGGCGGGCCACATGTTGCGCAGGTCGTTGGCGCCCGCCTGCTTGCCCGCGATCGAGAACGGCTGGCAGGGCGGGCCGCCCTGAACGACATCGACGCCCCTGTAGGCCCGCCAATCGACCTGTGTGACATCGCCGTGCTGCCCGCCGAAGACGGTCCAGTCGGGCCGATTCGCCCGCAGCGTGTCGCCGCATACGTCGAGAACGTCGTAGGACGCGACATGACCGTACCCGGCACGTTCAAACCCCAGGTCGAGGCCGCCGCCGCCGGAGAACAAGGAGAGCGAGGACAGCCCGTGCGGCTCGATAGCCGGCATTAGGTCGGCGGGGGCCAGGCGTGGAACGTGGAAGCTGATCTTCCGCTGGCCGTGATCGCGCTCAAGGAGCGCACGCTTCCGCTGCTGTGAGCGGATCGACATTTCCCGATACTGCTCACGTCGTTCGGCGGTGATGTCGTAGGCCATGTTTTATCTGTCCGCCGCGCGTGTCCTAGTGCAGGTGTTGGTCCCGGTCGCCACGTCCACCTCACCGATGAGCCTGTTTTCCAGCCCGCCACAGCATCCGGCCGGCCGCGCCATTGGCGGGCGATGTTAACAGAGAAGCCCACCTGCGGAAAGGTGACCCCTGCCCCTTTGCCCGCGGCAGACAAAGCAAGGCCCCAAAGCCCTCGGGGCCTGGCTTTTTTGTTTGCGGCTTCCGGTTCGGGGCGGAACAAGTGGCGCCCAATGCCCCTCGAAGCCTTATGCCAGCCCCGCCGCCGGGACGCTTACAAGCCCTTACCTTCCGGCGGTCGTCCGATGTTGTCGCCCTGCGTTACTCAAGGACAGTCATAACCAGGAGGTTCCCGACATGAAACGTTTTCTGATTGCCGCGGCAGTATCAGCAACTGCCCTCAGCGCCCCCGCCCTTGCCGCCGATGTCGGCGTGTCGGTCAGCGTCGGCCAGCCGGGCTTCTATGGTCGCATCGATATCGGCGATTTCCCGCCGCCCACCGTGATCTATCGGGAGCCGATGGTGGTGGAGCGGGTCGTGGTGGATCGACCGCCGATCTACCTGCGCGTGCCCCCCGGCCATGCCAGGCACTGGAGCAAGCACTGCCGCGAATACAACGCCTGCGGTGAACGGGTCTATTTCGTCCGCGACGAGTGGTACCACCAAGAATACGTACCGCGCTATCGCGAACGCCATGGCGATTGGCGCGAGGAGCGTCACGAAGAACGCCGCGAGGGCCGCGACCATGAAAAGCATGGTCATGGTCATGGGCATGGCCACGACGACTAGGCCCGCCGCCTAGTGCTGCCGGGCCGAGAAGGGACGGGAATCATCCGGCCCTTCCCGGCTCCATGGCTGCGCGCCGTATAATTCGCGCCTTGGGCACAGCCCGTTTCCCCCAAGCGAATTACCCATGAGCAAGAAAGTGTTCATCCGCACCTTCGGTTGCCAGATGAACGAATACGATTCCGACAAGATGGCCGATGTGCTCGCCGCCGGCGAAGACACGGTCAAGACCGACACCCCGGAAGACGCCGACATCATCCTGTTCAACACCTGTTCGGTGCGCGAGAAGGCGCAGGAGCGGGTGTTCCACGATCTCGGCCGGGTGCGCCATCTGAAGCAGTTGAACCCGAATCTGGTGATCGGCGTCGGCGGCTGTGTTGCCAGCCAGGAAGGCGCCGCCATCGTCGAGCGGGCACCTTACGTGGACATCGTCTTCGGCCCGCAAACCCTGCACCGCCTGCCGCAACTGATCGCCGCCCGGCGCGAGACCGGCAAGGCGCAGGTGGACGTCTCCTTCCCCGAGATCGAAAAGTTCGACCACATGCCCGCCGCCAAGGTGGAGGGCGCCACGGCCTTCGTCTCGATCATGGAGGGCTGCTCCAAGTTCTGCACCTACTGCATCGTCCCCTTCACCCGCGGCGACGAGGTCTCGCGGCCGCTGGAGGACGTGCTGACCGAGGTCGCCAGCCTCGCCGCCCAGGGCGTCAAGGAAGTCACACTGCTTGGGCAGAACGTCAATGCCTATCGCGGCGCTATGGACGGCGGCGACAGCGCCGACCTGGCCTTCCTGATCGAGACCATCGCCGAGGTGCCGGGCATCGAGCGCATCCGCTACACCACGTCGCATCCGCGCGAAGTGACCCAGCGCCTGATCGACGTCTACACCCGGGTGCCGAAGCTGGTATCCCATCTGCATCTGCCGGTGCAGTCCGGCTCCGACCGGGTGTTGGCGGCGATGAAGCGCGGGTACACCGTGCTCGAATACAAGTCCCTGGTGCGCAAACTGCGCGCCGCGCGGCCGGACATCTCGCTGTCCTCCGACTTCATCGTCGGTTTTCCCAGCGAGACCGAGGCGGATTTCGAGAAGACCATGAAGCTAATCGAGGACGTCGGTTTCGACGCCAGCTTCTCCTTCATCTTCAGCCCGCGCCCCGGCACGCCGGCGGCGGAGATGGCCGACGACACCCCGGCCGACACCAAGACCGCGCGCCTGATGCGATTGCAAAAGCGCATCGAGGAAATGGCCCTGGTGATTTCCCAGGCCATGGTCGGCTCGGTGCAGCGGGTGATGGTCGAAGGCCTGTCGCGCAAGGACGCCCACGAGGTGGCCGGCCGCACCGACAACAACCGGGTGGTGAACTTCGTCGGCAATCCGCGCCTGATCGGCACCTTCGTCGACGTCCGCATCACCGCCGCGCTGCCCCACAGCCTGCGCGGCGAGATCGTCATCCGCGAATCGTGAAGCCGCGCTCCCTGGAACTGACCCTGGCGCCGTTGGACAACGTCCGGCTGGCGAACTTCTGCGGCCCCCTGGACGAGAACCTGCGCCAGATCGAGACCGCCTACGACGTCACCATCGCCCGTCGCGGCGAGCATTGCCGCGTCAGCGGCGAGCAGGCCCAGGCACGCTTGGCCGTATCGGCATTGCAGCACTTCTACGAACTCTCGGCGGAGCCGCTCACCGTCGAGGATATCCAGCTCGGCCTGGTGGAACTGGCCAGCCGCGAAACCGCGACCCTGCCTTCTGCCGGCCTGGTCACCCGCCGCGGCGACCTGCACGGCCGTACCGCCCACCAGGTGGATTATCTGCGGGCGATCCAGGATCACGACATCACCTTCGGCACCGGCCCGGCCGGCACCGGCAAGACCTATCTGGCGGTGGCCTGCGCGGTGGACGCCTTCGAGCGCGACCAGGTGCAGCGCATCATCCTCACCCGCCCGGCGGTGGAGGCCGGCGAACGCCTCGGCTTCCTCCCCGGCGACCTGGCGCAGAAGGTCGATCCCTATCTGCGCCCGCTCTACGACGCGCTCTACGACCTGATGGGCTTCGACAAGGTGGGTCGCCTGTTCGAGAAGGGCAACATCGAGATCGCCCCTCTCGCCTACATGCGCGGGCGCACCCTGAACCATGCCTTCATCATTCTCGACGAAGCGCAGAACACCACGCCCGAACAGATGAAGATGTTTCTCACCCGCATCGGCATCGGCGCCAAGGCGGTGATCACCGGCGACGTCACCCAGACCGACCTGCCGCGGGGCCAGAAGTCCGGCCTGATCGAGGCGCGGCGCATCCTCAAGGACGTGCGCGGCCTGTCCTTCATCGAGTTCGACGCCGGCGACGTGGTCCGCCATCCCCTGGTGGCACGCATTGTCGCCGCCTACGAAAAGCATGCCGAAAAGCAGTAGCCCGAAGCTTTCCCTGTCGGTGCAATACGTTTGTAACGCGGAAGGCCTACCCTTGCGGCCGCAGTTGCGCCGCTGGGTCAGGGCGGCGTTGGCGGAGGACGGCGAAGTCACCCTGCGCTTTGTCGATGCGGAGGAAGGGCAGGCCCTGAATCGCGATTACCGCGGCAAGGACTACGCGACCAACGTGCTGTCCTTTCCCTACGAATATGCACCGGTGATGATGGGCGACCTGGTGTTGTGCCCCGCTGTGGTGCAACGCGAGGCCAAGGAGCAGGGCAAGAGCGACGAGGCCCATTGGGCCCACCTGATCGTGCATGGCATACTGCACCTGCGTGGTTACGACCACGAGACCGGCCCCGAGGAAGCGGCGGAAATGGAAGCAATGGAACGCACGATTCTTGCTCGACTCGGGTATGACGATCCTTATGGGGATGAGTAATCCCCATCACCGCCTTAGACATGGACCCTTCCAGTAGTAGCCGACCTACCCTGCTCGAACGCCTTTCCTCCCTGCTGATCCGGGAACCGGAAGACCGCGAACAACTCCTGCAACTGCTACACGCCGCCTACGAGCGCAACCTGCTCGATGCCGACGCCCTGTCGATGATGGAGGGCGCCCTGGCGGTGTCGGAAACCACCGTCCGCGACGTCATGGTGCCGCGGGCCCAGATGGATGTGGTCCACATCGACGACACCCCCGAGACGATCACCGCCTTCGTCGTCGAAGCCAGCCACTCGCGCTATCCCGCCATCGGCGACAACAAGGACGACGTGCTCGGCATCCTGCTGGCGAAGGACCTGCTGGCCTATTTCGCCGGCAAGGAATTCGACCTGCGCGACAGCCTGCGGCCGGCCATCTTCATTCCCGAATCGAAGCGCCTCAACGTGCTGCTGCGTGAGTTCCGCGCCTCGCGCAACCACATGGCGGTGGTGGTGGACGAATACGGCGGCGTCGCCGGCCTGGTCACCATCGAGGACGTGTTGGAGCAGATCGTCGGCGACATCGAGGACGAATACGATTTCGACGAGGCCGAAGACAACATCGTCCTCGACAACACCGGCCGCTACCGGGTCAAGGCGGTCACCGAGATCGCCGACTTCAACACCGCCTTCGGCACCGCCTTCTCCGACGAGGAGGTGGACACCATCGGCGGCCTGGTGATCCAGCACCTGGGTCGCCTGCCCAAGCGCAACGAAGTGGTGCAACTGGACGGCCTGCGGGTCCAGGTGCTGCGCGCCGACAGCCGCCGCGTGCATACCCTGCTGGTGGATCAGCAGCGCACGTTGGCGCTGGCCGCGGAAGCTACCGACTAGCGGCCCGCGTTAAGCGTAGGCCACAGCGCGGTTGCGGCCGGCGCGCTTGGCCGCGTACATCGCCTGGTCCGCGTGCTGGATCAGCGAATCCAGCGAGGTGCCGCGGCTGACCAACGGCGCCACGCCGATCGACACCGTGGCCGAAACCAGGCGGCCATCCGGCAAGCAGGTCTGCGTCGCGAAGACCGCTTCGCACAGGCGTTGCGCCGCGTCGGCCGCGGCATCGCGGCCGGTCTCGGTCAGCACCACGGCGAATTCCTCGCCGCCGATCCGGCCCAGCACGTCGACGCCGCGCAGGGCCGTGCGCATAGCCTGGGCGACGGCGGCGAGCACCAGATCGCCGGCCTTGTGGCCATAGGTGTCGTTGATCGCCTTGAATCGGTCCACGTCCAACATCAACAGCGACAGGGCGCTGCCGTAGCGGGCCGAGCGGCTCAACTCGCGCTCGGCCAGCTCGAAGAAGTAGCTGCGGTTGGGCAGGCCGGTCAGCGAGTCCGTATGCGCCTGATATTCCAGCTTGCTCAGCAAGGCGCGGCGCGCGGTCACGTCATGGCTGACGCCGATCACCCCGCTGATCTGGCCGTCGCTGCCGCGCAGGGGCGTCGCATGAATTTCCAGCCAGCGCCGGGTGCCCTTCTTACCCATCACCTCGTATTCGAGTTTGCCTCGTTTGCCGGACATGACGCGCTTGTGCAGCCGGGCGAACGCCGCCTGGTGCTCGGGCAACACGAAATAGGCGAGGCCGCGCTTCTGCGCCTCCTTCAGCGAGGGAACCTCCAGCATCTGCAGCCCGGCCCGGTTCAGCATCAATAGCTGGCCGTCCGGCGCCATCACCTTGACGCCTTCCGGTCCGCAATCGAGGATCGCGTTGGTGAACTCCACTTGCTGGCGCAGGGCTTCCTCGAGCTGCTTGCGGTCATGGATGTCGAAACAGATACCTTGATAGCCGACAAAGCAACCGCCGCCATCCTGGCGCGGCGCACCCGATTCGAGTATCCAGCGGTATTCGCCGTCGTGGTATCTGAGCCGGTACTCCAGCGAATAGCGCTCGCGGGCGCTGTAGTGCCGCTGGGCGGCATCCTGGCAACGAGCCTGGTCGTCGGGGTGGATGTTTTCCATCCAGCGCATGCCCAGCTCCTGCTCCAGCGGCCGCCCGGTGAAGGCCAGCCAGGAGCCGTTGAACCAGTGGCGCTGGGCATCGATACCGGCCAGCCAATGCATTCCCGGGCAATCGTCGGGATGGAGGCGCAACGCCATCGCCGATGGGTGTTCCGCGGCGGCGATAGGCGGGGTATTCATCGCAGATCAGCGCTTACCGACACTGCCGAAGCCGTTGGCGCGGAACACGCGGATCGCCGGGCAGTTTTCGTCGCAACCGCTGGCGCAGCCGGACGCCAGATTTCGCAGGGCCTTGCGCGCTTTTTCCAGGAAGCGGATCTGCTCGGCGATGGCCCGCAGCTTTTGTTGCGCCAGGGCCTGGATGGCGCTGCACTGGCGCTCCTCGACATAGCTCGCGAGCTTGGTGATCTCGGCCAGGGTGAAGCCGAGTTCCTTGGCGTGCTTGATCAGCCAGAGTTGCACCAGATGCTTCTCCCCATAAGCGCGCAGCCGGCCCACGGATTTCTTCGGCACCTCGAGCAGGCCGCGGCGCTGGTAGTAACGAACCGTCTCCACCCCGATACCGGCGGTGCGTGCCAGCATGCCAATCGTGAGTTTGTTCTTCTGACTGGAATCCACGGTTTGTCGCCTCTCCCAAAGCGGCTGGTCTTCAATGTCATCAAAGGCTAATTGAGTACCATGGTACGGAAACAAGTGGGCCGCCTCCGGAGCCCAGCCTGGTGCGGCCGTCTAGAATCCATCCCTTTTCGAGCATAGACCGAGACCCATGACAATGCCGATGCCGCTGGCGGGCCGCGACAAATCCGTCGCATTCATAACGAATTTGGCGGTGGCATTTGCGCTGGGCGCCGGCGCGGTCTTCGGCTTCGCGCCCTTCGAGTGGTTCCCCCTGCCGCCGATCAGCCTGGCCTTGTTGTTCGCGCTGTGGCAGCGCGAGCTGCGCCCTGGTCACATCGCCCTGCTGGGCCTGTGCTGGGGGTTGGGTTGTTTTCTCGGCGGAGTGTCCTGGGTCTACGTCAGCATGCACGACGTCGGCGGCATGGCGGCACCGCTGGCGGCGCTGGCCACCCTGACCTTCGCCGCCGTGCTGGCCCTGTTTCCCGCCCTCGCCGGTTATGCCTACGGCCGCCTGCGGTCGGGCGCTGCGACCGTGCGCCACGCTTTGTTGCTCGCCGGCCTGTGGGCCTTGGCCGAACTCCTACGCGGCTGGATTTTCACCGGCTTTCCCTGGCTCGCCCTCGGTTACTCGCAAACCCCGCCCAGCCCGCTGGCCGGCTATGCGCCGCTGCTCGGCGGCTACGGCATCGGCTTGTTGCTGGCTCTGGTCGCCGCCGCCCTGGCCCTGGCCTGGCGCCGCCCCGGACCCTGGCTATTGCTCGCCGCCTTGCTGGCGGGCGGCGGCCTGCTGCACGGCGTGGCGTGGACCGAGCCCTACGGCCCGCCGCTGACGGTGAGCCTGCTACAAGGCAATGTGCCGCAGGTGCTGAAGTGGGACCCGCAGCAACTGAATCTTTCCATCGACGGCTACGTCCGCCTCGCCCGCCAGCATCCGGCGCAGTTGGTGGTACTGCCGGAGACGGCGATTCCCTTGTTCTTCGAGGAGATTCCCGCCGAAGTCCTCAACGACCTGCGCGGCCGCGGCGATCTGCTGCTCGGCTCTGCAGTGCGGATCAGAAACGGCGGCTATCTCAACGGCGCGGTGGCGGTGGCCGCCGGCCAGCCGCCGCGGGTGTATGCCAAACACCATCTGGTGCCCTTCGGCGAGTACATCCCACCGGGCTTCAGTTGGTTCTTCGAATTGGTGCGGATTCCCCTCGCCGACTTCACGGCCGGGCCGGCGCAGCAGCAGCCGATGGAGATCGGCGGCCAGCGGGTGATGCCCAATATCTGCTACGAGGATTTGTTCGGCGAGGAGATCATCCGCGCCCTCCCCGAGGCCACGCTGCTGCTGAACCTGTCGAACACCGCCTGGTTCGGCGATTCCTGGGCCCAGCCGCAGCACCTGCAGATTTCCCGCTTGCGCGCCCTGGAAACCGGCCGGCCGATGCTGCGCGCCACCAACACCGGGATGACTGCGGCGATTGGCGCCGACGGCCAAGTGTCGGCGGTGCTGCCGGCCTTCGCCCAGGGCGCGCTGACCGTCACCGCACAGGGCCGCCAGGGCAGCACGCCCTACGTCCGCTGGGGTAACGGCGCGGTGCTGCTGCTGGCGCTGCTGGCGGTCCTGCTCGGTCGCGGCCGGGGACCGAAGGAAAGCGCGGCCTAGCCGATCCGGCGGCAGACGAAGGCGTTGCGGCCGCGCCGCTTGGCCTCGTAGAGGGCCTCGTCGGCGACGGTGATCAACTGCTCGACATCCAGCAGACGGCTGGCATCCTCGATGGAGGCAACGCCCAGGCTGATGGTTACCGACAGGGCCTTGCCGTCCACCGGCACCACATTGGCGCTGACGGCAGTACGCAGGCGGCTGGCGATCATTTGCGCGGTGTCGCCACCGGCATCGCCGAGGACGATGAGGAATTCCTCGCCGCCGAAGCGGCCGAGGTAGTTGTATTCCCGCAGATTGCCGCTCAAGGCCCGGGCCACGCTCTTCAGCACCAGGTCGCCAGTCTGGTGGCCATGGCCATCGTTGATCTTCTTGAACAGGTCCACGTCCACCATGATCACCGACAGGGGCAGCTTTTCCCTTAGCGTCCGCGAGTGCTGCAGGCGCAGCAGGTCGAGGATGCCGCGGCGGTTGTAGATGCCGGTCAGCGGATCCTGCATCGCCTGCTCCTCCAGCTCGCGCTGGCGGCATTCGAGGCGCTGGTTGATCTCGATCACCTCTTGGTAGAGCCGGCTCTTTTCCAGCAGGATCGATAGCTGGGCGGCGATGCGCAGGAAGATGCCCTGGTGCAGGTCGCGATAAGCGTAGCACTCGGTGCTGGAGAAAAACAGAAAGCCCACCGGCTTGCCCTGGGCGATCAGCGGGCAGGTCAGGCTGGAGCGCACGCCCTCGGCGACCATGATGCGAGTCGCGACGGAGTCCGGATACTCCGCCAGATAGCTTTCCAGATCGTTGAGGATGCGTGGCTCGCCGGTATCGAGGATGCGGTTCAGGCTGCTGCCGGCCAGCTCGGCGGAGAAGCCGGGGGTCAGCCTCGGCTCCGGATATTTGGTCCGTGCCCAATAGGAAGTTACGTGCTGTTGATCGTCGCTGATCAGCGCGTAGCCCATCCGGTCATAGGGAATAATGTCCTCGAAGGCCTCGTACACCCGGTTCAGCACGTCGTCGAGGATCAGCCCGCTCATTACCGATTCGGTGACCTGGGCGAGCTTGCGCGCCTCGTCGAACTGGCGTTCGAGATATTCCGCCAGGCGCCGCAGTTCGGCGCCGAGCCGACCCATGGGGTCGTGATGGCTGTTGGGAATTTCGACGGCGTAGTTACCTTCGCACATGGCGCGGATCGCGGCCTTGTAGGCGAAGATGCGTTCGTCCACCGTGGAGCCGCTTGGTGATTGTTCCATTGCCGTCTCCTGAGCTCTCTGTCGTCTGTCGCGGCCACGCCTTTGCAGCGGCGACCGTCGCTGATTTTTATAGCGACTGCCGCCGATCATTCTCCTCGCCGGCGAAAGCGTCAAGCGCGATGATTTCCGGCAACGGCGCTTGCCTCCGGCCGGTGGCTTTGACAATATGGCAAGGTTCTCAAGAGCCAGCGCCATGAAAAACACCCTGACCGCCCTCGCCCCGGGGGAAGAAGCGGCGATTGCCGCGATCCATGCCGGCGAGGCGCTGCATCACCGGCTCAACGCCCTCGGCTTCCGCATCGGCCGCCGAGTCAAGCTGATCCGCCGCGCCGCACTGTTCGGCCCACTGCATGTCCGCGTCGGCAGCACCGACGTGATCATCCGCCGCAGCGACGCGCGCCACATCGAACTCGCCCGCGACAGCCTGTGAAACGCATCGCCCTGCTGGGAATGCCGAACACCGGCAAGTCCACCCTATTCAACCGCCTCACCGGCGCCGCCGCCCGCGTCGGCAACTGGCCCGGCATCACCGTGGACTTGCTGGCCGGCAAGATTCTGGTCGGCGGCGAGATGGCCGAGCTGGTGGACCTGCCTGGCATCTACGATTTGCACGGCTATTCCGACGACGAGCGGGTGGTGCGCCACTTCCTCGAAGAGCAGGCCATCGACCTGCTGCTGGTGTCGGTGAACGCCGCGCAACTGGAACGACAACTGGTGCTGCCGCTGCAACTGGCGCAACTCGGCATCCCCGTGGTGCTGCTGGTCAACATGATCGACGAGGCGCGCAAGCTGGGCATCCGCGTCGACACCGCGGCCCTGGCCCAGGGCATGGGCCTGCCGGTGGTGGCGATCAGCGCCAAGTACGGCGAAGGTCAGCAGGCGATGATGCAGGCCCTGAGCCGCAGCCTCGCCGCGGCGCCGGCTGCCGTCGCGCTGCGCGAGGAGAGCCGCCAGCGCCTGGCCGAGGACGATCTGCTGGAGCAACGCAGCGCCGAACTGATGGCCCATGCCGTCGAAGTGCCGGCGCGCCTGCCGGAGCAGTTGTCGGACCGCCTCGACAAGCTGCTGATGCACAACCTGCTCGGCCTGCCGCTGTTCTTCCTGGCGATGTTCGGCGTCTTCGCCGGCGTCTTCTGGCTCGGCACGCCGCTGCAGGATGCGATGAAATGGCTGTTCGACCAGTTCAACACCCTGGCGCTGACGCCGCTGCTGGCCGGCGCTCCCGCGCTGCTGCGCGGCTTCCTGATCGAAGGTCTTTACGGCGGCCTCAGCACCGTCGCCGCCTTCGTCCCGGTGATCGTGCTGTTCTTCTTTTTCATGGCGGTGGTGGAGGACTCGGGCTACCTGTCCCGCGCCGCCTACCTGATGGATGCGCTGATGTCGCGCATGGGCCTCGACGGCCGCAGCTTCGTCATGCTGCTGATGGGCTTCGGCTGCAACGTGCCGGCGATCATGGGCACCCGGGTGATGCGCAGCCGGGCGCTGCGCCTGCTGTCGATGCTGGTGATTCCCTTCTCGCTGTGTTCGGCGCGGCTGCAGGTGTTCCTGTTCATCATCGGCGCGCTGTTTGCGCCGAGCGTGGCGCCCTGGGTGCTGATGTCGCTGTACCTCAGCAGCTTCGCCACCGCCTTCCTCACCGCGCTGCTGCTGCGCCGCTCGCAGACCTTCCGCTCCGACGAGCCCTTCGTCATCGAGCTGCCGCCTTACCGGCTGCCCACCCTGCGCCAGGTATGGATGCGCGGCTGGCTGGAGGTGCGTCACTTCCTCACTCGCGCCACCAAAATCATCGTCGCCGGCGTGGTGCTGGTCTGGCTGCTGACCCATCTGCCGGCCGGGGTCGAACCGGCCAGTGCCGCCAGCTACGCCGGCATCGTCGGCCATTGGCTGCAACCGGTGCTGGGGCCGCTGGGCATCGATGAGAAACTGACCATCGCCCTGATCTTCGGCTTCGTCGCCAAGGAAGTGGTGATCGGCGCCCTGGCGGTGATCTACGGCCTCGAGGGTGACGCCCTATCTCAGCACATCGCCGGCAGCCTGAATCTGATCCAGGCCTACAGCTTCATGCTGTTCTGCCTGATCTACACCCCCTGCCTGTCCACCATCGCCACCATCCGCGCCGAATCGCGCAGCATCGGCTTCGCCACCCTGGCGGTGCTGTGGCCCCTGGCCCTGGCCTGGGGCGCCAGCCTGGCCTTCTACCAGCTAGCGATCCGCCTGATTGCCTAGCCCGGACGAGGCGGCGGCGCCATCCGTTATGATTGCGCCTCCGCCAACCGGCAGCAGGACACCATGAAGGGCAATTCCGAAATCCTCATCGAGATCGACGATCTCCACTTTTCCTACGGCGAACGCAAGGTGCTGAACGGCATCAAGTTGCGGATTCCCCGCGGCAAGGTGGTGGCCATCCTCGGCGTCAGCGGCTCCGGCAAGAGCACCCTGCTGCGCCAGATCGGCGGCCAGTTGAAGCCCGACAGCGGCAGCGTCAAGGTGAACGGCAAGGTGATGCACGAACTGCACGACGACGACCTCTACGCCATGCGCCGCCAGATGGGCATGATGTTCCAGGCCGGCGGCTTATTCAGCGACATCTCGGTGTTCGACAACATCGCCTTCCCGATGCGCGAGCTGACCGACCTGCCGGAAGAGCTGATCTACGACCTGGTGCTGATGAAGCTCCACGCCGTCGGCCTGCGCGGCGCCGCCGACCTGATGCCCAACTCCCTCTCCGGCGGCATGGCGCGGCGCGTGGCCCTGGCTCGGGCCATCGCCCTCGACCCGATGCTGACCATGTACGACGAGCCCTTTGCCGGCCTCGACCCGATCTCCCTGAACCAGATCGCGACCCTGATCCGCAGCCTCAACGACGCCCTCGGCGTCACTTCCATCGTCGTCACCTACGACATGAGCGAGTCGCTGAAAGTGGTGGACTACGCCTACTTCATCCACCACGGCCAGGTGGTGGCCGAAGGCACGCCGGCAGAAGTGGATGCTTCCAACAATCCCTTCGTGCACCAGTTCGTCCACGCCGAACCCGACGGCCCGGTGGCCTTCCACGCCGAAGCGGCGCCCTATACCGTCGACCTGGGCATTTAAGGCTTCACCACGGCGACACGGCGGGCACGGCGGAAACAAAAAACGGATTAACCACGGGGGGCACGGGGGCGCGGGGAAAACCGAGGGGGTTTTGCCTTCCCCGTGCTCCCCGTGTCCCCCGTGGCGATCTTTTGCCTCTCGCTTTTCGCCGTGCTCGCCGTGTCGCCGTGGTGAACGCTTTTCCCCCTCCCTATTCCTTGTAAAATCGCGCCTTTACGCGATTTCGGGCATTCCCCATGAGTTCGACCAAACCCACGTTCCAGGATTTGATCCTGCGCCTGCAGACCTATTGGGCCAACCAGGGCTGTGCCCTGCTGCAGCCCTACGACATGGAAGTCGGCGCCGGCACCAGCCACACCGCCACCTTCCTCCGCGCCCTCGGCCCCGAGCCCTGGAAGGCCGGCTACGTGCAGCCTTCGCGCCGGCCCAAGGACGGCCGCTACGGCGAGAACCCGAATCGCATGCAGCACTACTACCAGTACCAGGTGGTGTTGAAGCCGGCGCCGGACAACATCCTCGAGCTGTATCTCGGCTCCCTCGAAGCCCTCGGCTTCGACCTGAAAAAGAACGACATCCGCTTCGTCGAGGACGACTGGGAAAACCCCACCCTCGGCGCCTGGGGCCTGGGTTGGGAAGTCTGGCTGAACGGTATGGAAGTGACCCAGTTCACCTACTTCCAGCAGGTCGGCGGCATTGACTGCAAGCCGATCACCGGCGAGATCACCTACGGCCTGGAACGCCTGGCCATGTATCTGCAGGAAGTGGAAAACGTCTTCGACCTGAAGTGGACCGATAGCCTCAGCTACGGCGACGTCTATCACCAGAACGAGGTCGAACAATCCACCTACAATTTCGAACACAGCGACGCCGACTTCCTGTTCACCGCCTTCGGTGCCCATGAGAAGCAGGCCCAGCATCTGATGAGCGAAGGCGTCGCGCTGGCCCTGCCGGCCTACGAGCAGGTGTTGAAGGCCGCCCACAGCTTCAACCTGCTGGATGCCCGCGGCGCCATTTCGGTCACCGAGCGCGCCGCCTACATTGGCCGCATCCGCAACCTGGCCCGCGCCGTGGCCCAGAGCTATCTGGACAGCCGCGCCCGCCTCGGCTTCCCGATGGCGCCCCGCGCCCACGCCGAGGAAGTGCTGGCCCAACTCGCTGCGAAGAAAGCTGCTTAAGGTAAATGCGCATGAGCAAGAATCTGCTGGTCGAACTGTTCGTCGAGGAACTGCCCCCCAAGGCCCTGAAGAAGCTGGGCGAGGCCTTTTCGCAAACCCTGCTGCAGTCCCTCAAGGCCCAGGGCCTTGCCGGTGATGATGCAGTGGTTACCGCCTACGCTTCGCCGCGTCGCCTGGCCGCCCACGTCAGCGCCGTCGCCGCGCAAGCCGCCGACCGCCAGGTGGCCCAGAAGCTGATGCCCGCCACGGTCGGCCTCGATGCCGCCGGCAACGCCACCCCGGCCCTGCTGAAGAAGCTCGCCGCCCTCGGCGCCGACGCCTCCGCCGTCGCCGGCCTGCGCCGCGAGAACGACGGCAAGGCCGAGGTGCTGTTCTTCGACAGCACCGCCAAGGGCGCCACCCTCGCCGAGGGCCTGCAAAAGGCCCTGGAAGCGGCCCTCGCCGCCCTGCCGATTCCGAAGGTGATGACCTATCAATTGGCCGACGGCTGGAGCACGGTGAACTTCGTTCGCCCCGCCCACAAGCTGGTGGCGCTGCACGGCGCCGAGGTGGTGCCGATCAGCATCCTCGGCCTTTCTGCCGGCCGCGAGACCCAGGGCCACCGCTTCGAGGCGGCGAACCCGACGGTGTCGATCAAGGATGCCGACAGCTATGCCCAGCAGCTGGAAAGCGAAGGCGCGGTGATCCCCGGTTTCAATGCGCGCCGCGCCGAGATCGTCAAGCAGCTCACCGCCGCGGCCGCGAAGGCCGGCGGCACGCCGATCGACGACGACGCCCTGCTCGACGAAGTGACCGCCCTGGTCGAGCGTCCGAATGTGCTGATCGGCCAGTTCGAGCAGGCCTTCCTCGAAGTGCCGCAGGAATGCCTGATCCTGACCATGAAGGCGAACCAGAAATACTTCCCCCTGCTAGATGCTGCGGGCAAGCTGACCAACAAGTTCCTGATCGTCAGCAACATCCGCCCGGCCGACGCCAGCGCGGTGATCGGCGGCAACGAGCGGGTGGTGCGGCCGCGTCTGGCCGACGCCAAATTCTTCTTCGATCAGGACCGCAAGAAGCCTCTTGAATCGCGCGTGCTGGGCCTGGCCAAGGTGGTCTATCACAACAAGCTGGGCACCCAGGGCGAGCGCGTCCAGCGCGTCTGCGCGATTGCCCGCGCCATCGGCGCCCAGCTCGGTGGCGACGTTCTCGCCCAGCAGGCCGACCAGGCCGCGCTGCTGTCGAAGGCCGATCTGCTGACCGACATGGTCGGCGAGTT
>DATDMT010000201.1:0-8749 GCA_036518635.1 Rhodocyclaceae bacterium
CCCCGCCGTGGTGCATTTCGAGATCGTTCCCGGCCACCACGTGGAAGTGATCTGCGCCGCCAAGGGCGGTGGCTCGGAAGCCAAGGCCAAGTTCGCCATGCTGAATCCCTCCGACGATCTGGTGGAGTGGATCCTGAAGACCGTACCGACCATGGGCGCCGGCTGGTGTCCTCCCGGCATCCTCGGCGTCGGCATCGGCGGCACGCCGGAAAAGGCGATGCTACTGGCCAAGGAATCGATCATGGCGCCGGTGGATATCCATGAACTGAAGGCCCGTGGTGCAAAGACTCGCGCCGAAGAACTGCGCCTGGAACTGTACGAAAAGGTCAATGCCCTTGGCATCGGCGCGCAGGGCCTCGGTGGCCTGACCACGGTGCTTGACGTCAAGGTGCTGGACTACCCCTGTCACGCCGCCAATCTGCCGGTGGCCCTGGTGCCCAACTGCGCCGCCACCCGCCACTGCCACTTCCACCTGGACGGCAGCGGCCCGGCCAAGCTGGAACCGCCCAAGCTCAGCGACTGGCCCGCCGTAACCTGGACGCCGGACACCAAGTCCGCCACCAGCGTGGACCTGAACACCCTGACCAAGGAAGAGGTCGCCGCCTGGAAACCCGGCCAGAAATTGCTGCTCAACGGCAAGATGCTGACCGGCCGCGATGCCGCCCACAAGCGCATCCAGGACATGCTCGCGAAGGGCGAAAAGCTGCCCGTCGACTTCACCAACCGGGTGATCTACTACGTCGGCCCGGTGGACCCGGTCCGCGACGAAGTGGTCGGCCCCGCCGGCCCTACCACCGGCACCCGAATGGACAAGTTCACCCGCATGATGCTGGAGCAGACCGGCCTGATCTCGATGATCGGCAAGTCCGAGCGTGGCCCGGTCGCCATCGAGGCGATCAAGGACAACAAGTCCGCCTACCTGATGGCCGTCGGCGGCGCCGCCTACCTGGTGGCCAAGGCGATCAAGTCGGCCAAGGTGGTGGGCTTTGCCGACCTGGGCATGGAAGCCATCTACGAGTTCGAGGTGAAGGACATGCCGGTCACCGTCGCCGTGGATTCCGCCGGCACCTCGGTGCATGAGACCGGCCCCAAGGAATGGCGCATCAAGATCGGCAAACTCGCCGCCTGATTCGCTCTTCACTCAACGGAGCCGGCCCTGCCGGCTTCGTGCTTTTTGGAGTTCCCATGAGCATCGAACGCCACGGCGTCACCCAGCGTTATGCCGACGTGGTTGCCCACGGCAACACGGTGTACCTGGTGGAAGTGCCAGCGACGCTGGAGGCGGATGTCGCCACCCAGACCCGCGAAGTACTGAACAGCATCGACGCCCTGCTGGCCCAGGCCGGCAGCGACAAGTCTCGGCTTCTGCTGGTGACCATTTACCTGCGCGACATGGCCGATTACGCGGCGATGAATGCGGTCTGGGACGCCTGGCTGCCGCCCGGCACCGCACCGGCCCGTGCCTGCATCGAAGCCCGCCTGGCCAACCCCGGCTATGGCGTCGAGATGGTGGTGATCGCCGCGCGATGATCGGCGTTTTCGACAGCGGCCTGGGCGGGCTTTCGGTGCTGGACGCGATCACCCGCCAGCTCCCCCATGCCGACCTGCTCTACTTTGCCGACACCGCCCACGTGCCCTACGGCAACAAGGAGGATGGATTCATCCGCGGCCGCGTGCTGGCCATCGGCGACGAGCTGGTGCAGCAGGGCTGCCACACCCTGGTGGTGGCCTGCAACACGGCGACGGTGGCGGCCATCGGCGAATTGCGCCGCCGCCACCCCGGCATCCCGGTGGTCGGCGTCGAGCCCGGCGTCAAACCCGCTGCGGCAGCCAGTCTGAGCCGCCGCATCGCCATCCTCGCCACCGAATCCACCGCCCGCAGCGAACGCCTGCAACACCTGATTCGCGATCACGCCCAGGGCGTCGAGGTCCACGTCGAACCCTGCCCCGGCTGGGCGACGCGGGTGGAGATGCTGCAATTGAATGCGCAAGAACTGGCGCAGGAAGTCGCGGAACGCATCGTGCCCCTGCTCGACCGAGGCGTGGATCGCATCGTCCTCGGCTGTACCCACTACAGCTTTCTCGTGCCGGCCATGCTGCCCCTGCTCGGCGACCGCGCGCAGCTGGTGGATGTCGCCGCAGCGGTGGCACGCCAGGTGGTACGTCAACACCCGCCCGGCGCAGGCCACGGCAGCATCCGCCTGATGGCCTCGGCACGGCCGGAGCGCCTCTACGCCGCGCTGCCGGCGCTGGGCTTGGCCCATCTGCGCGAGCGCTGCCACTCGCCCGACAGCTAAGCGGACAACGCCACCGCTGGGCCGGAAACCCGCGGATATCGCAACAATTTCCCCGTTCGACCGGCGCCGAGCCGCTACCGGCCTGGCGGGCGTGGTTTAGACTGTTTCCATTCGGCATCCCGCGCGCGCCATGAACGAGCCCCTCCGCCCCGACCAGAACCTGAGCCAGACCTATCTGGAGCGGCAGCCCATCGTCGGTCGCCATGGCGATACCGTGGGCCACGAACTATCCCACTACACCGCCGCCGGCCAGGCCTGCAGCAGCCTGGAGGCCAGCTCGGCAGTGCTGGCCCATCTGCTCAACAGCCTGGACGCCCTGCCCCGCGACAAGCTGGTGTTCCTCAACGTGGACCTGCCGCTGCTGGAAGACCCGGATTTTCTCGCCCTGCTGCCCGATGGCCGCGTAGTGCTGGACCTGCAGGGCAAGCCGGAACAGGTGGGAGACGCGATCCTCGCCGCCTGCGACGACCTGCGCCGCCGCGACATCGGCATCGCCCTCGACGGCTGGGCCCTCGCCAGCAGCAGCCCGGAGCTGCTGATCCGGGCGCACTTCGTCAAACTCGACTTGGCCGGCGACAACAGTTTCGACCTCTACGACCAGTTCACCCGCCTGGCCGACTACCCGGCGAAGAAGATCGCCAAGCATGTGCGCGACGGCAAGCAGTACAAGTTCTGCCACGGCATCGGCTTCGATTTCTTCCAGGGCTATTTCTTCACCCGCCCGGAAATCATTGTCCAGAAGGAATTGAACGCCAGCCTCGCCCAATTGGTTCAATTGTTCGAGCTGGTCGGCGCCAACGCCGAGGCGCGCGATCTCGAAGCGGTGTTCAAGCGCGACCCGGCCCTGGTGCTGAAGCTGCTGGGCTTCATCAACTCGGCCGGCATGAGCATCGGCCGCAAGGTCACTTCGATCAGCCATGCCATCCAGGTGATGGGCTATCGCCAGCTTTACCGCTGGGTCGCCCTGCTGCTGTACACCTCCAGCCAGGGCGCGGCGCCGGCTGCGCTGATGAAGACGGTATTGGCGCGCAGCCGCTTCATCGAGCTGCTCGGCCGCTACGTGCTGCCCAAGCATGAGCAGGACAACCTGTTCATGGTCGGCATGCTCTCCCTGCTCGATGTGGTGTTCGGCATGCCGCTACAGCAGGCCCTGGCGAAGCTGCCGGTGCCCGACAACATCCTGCGAGCGATCCTCGACCACGATGGCGTCCACGGCCGTTTGCTGATGCTGGCCGAGGCCGTCGAGGCCGGCGACAGCGAGAACGTCTGCGGCCTCGCCGCCGCGCTGGGCTTGACCGCCACGGCAATCGGCCGCCACCAGTTGGAAGCCGTCGCCTGGGCTGAATCCCTGGCGCTGTAAAGGTTCAAGCGCCCCAGGCGGCGAGGAATTTCTGCCAGTGCTCGGCACCGGCGGCGGCCAGCGCGGCCAAGGACTGCTTCACTAGCGCCACTTCGGCATCGTGCTCGGCAGGGCCCATGGCGCCGCGCATCTTCTGGAAGCGCAGATAGACCAGGTAGGTGTTCACCACATCGGTCTCGCAGTAGTCGCGAATCTCGTCGATCTTGCCGTCGAGCCAGCCCTGCCAGACGGCGGAACCGTCCATGCCGAGCTTGCCCGGGTAACCCATCAGTTTGGCCAGATCGTCCAAGGGCGCGTTGGCGCGGCCGGAGTACATCGCCAGCAGGTCCATCAGGTCCAGATGGCGCGAGTGGTAGCGGCTGATGTAGTTGTTCCATTTGAACTCGCGGGCATCGAAGCTGCCGCCCTCGCCCATCTCCCAGTAGCGCGCTGCGCTGACACCGTGGATCAGGCCGCGATAGTGCAGTACCGGCAGGTCGAAGCCACCGCCGTTCCAGGACACTAGCTGGGGTGTGTACTTGTCGATGCCCTTGAAAAACATCTGCACGATCTCGGCCTCGCCCAGGGCCGGCTCGGCCAGGGAGACGACCTTGAAGCCCTCGTCGCTGCGCAGGACGAAGGAGATCACCGCAACCCGCTGCAGATAGTGGGGCAGGAAGTCGCTACCGTTCTTGGCCCGCTGCTTCTGGAAGGCGTATTCCGCCACTTCCGCGTCCGACAGGGCGGCCGGCAGCTCGTGCAGGGCCCGCAGCCCGGCGATGTCGGGGATGGTCTCGATGTCAAAAACGAGGAGTGGCGTCATGCGGGGAACACGCCGGTCGAGAGATAGCGGTCGCCGCGGTCGCAGACGATTGTGACGATCACCGCGTTCTCCAGTTCGGCGGAGAGACGCAGAGCCACATGCAGCGCACCGCCGGAGGAAATGCCGGCGAAGATACCCTCCTCCGCCGCCAGGCGCCGGGTCATCGCCTCGGCCTCGCCCTGGCTGACGTTCTCGACCCGATCCACCCGTGAACGGTCGTAGATCTTCGGCAGATAGGCCACCGGCCATTTGCGGATACCGGGGATCTGCGAGCCGTCCTCGGGCTGGCAGCCGACGATCTGGATTGCCGGGTTCTGTTCCTTGAGGTAGCGCGAGCAGCCCATGATGGTGCCGGTGGTGCCCATGCTGGAAACGAAATGAGTGATGCGGCCTTCGGTATCGCGCCAGAGTTCCGGCCCGGTGCCCTCGTAGTGGGCCAGGGGGTTGTCCGGGTTGGCGAACTGGTCGAGCATCAAACCCTTGCCCTCGCGCACCATGCGCTCGGCCTGGTCGCGGGCGGCTTCCATGCCGCCGGCCTTGGGCGTCAGCACCAGGTCGGCGCCGAAGGCCTTCATCGTCTGGCAACGCTCGACGCTCTGGTGCTCGGGCATGATCAGGATCATCCGGTAGCCGCGCATCGCCGCCGCCATCGCCAGGGCGATGCCGGTGTTGCCGGAGGTGGCCTCGATCAGGGTGTCGCCGGGCTTGATCTCGCCGCGGGCCTCGGCGCGCATGATCATCGACAGGGCCGGCCGGTCCTTCACCGAGCCTGCCGGATTGTTGCCTTCCAGCTTGGCCAGGATGACGTTGTTGCGGCGCTCGTTGTCGGCGCCGGGGATGCGCTTCAGGCGCACCAGCGGCGTGTTGCCGACAAAATCGTCAAGAGTCTTGTAGCTCATGGGCGAAAATTATCTCTGGGTGGGGGACAGCGGGGCTTTGAGCAAGAAGCGTGACGCCTAGCGCGCCAGCCACTCCACGTATTGCCCAACGCCCTGCGCCACCGTGGCGAACTCGGCCTCGTAACCGGCCGCCCGCAGGTTCGACAGGTCGGCCTGGGTAAAGCTTTGGTACTTGCCCTTCAGCGCTTCAGGGAAAGTCACGTATTCGATCAGGCCCTGCGCCACCATCTCGTCGAGACCCAGGGCCGGCTTGCCTTCCAGCTTGCGACAGGCGTTCACGGTGGACAAGGCCACATCGTTGAAGGGCTGGGCGCGGCCGGTGCCGAGGTTGTAGATGCCGGAGACACCGCTATCGAGGAAGTGCAGGTTCACCTTGACGACGTCGTCCACGTAGACGAAGTCGCGACTCTGCATGCCGTTGCCGTAACCATCGCAGCCCTCGAAGAGCTTGACCTTGCCCTCGGCCCCGTACTGGTTGAAGTGGTGGAAGGCCACCGAAGCCATGCGCCCCTTGTGGGTCTCGCGGGGGCCGTAGACGTTGAAGTAGCGGAAGCCGGTGACCGGTGACGAGGCGTCGCCCAGGCGGCGGCGGACGATCTGGTCGAAGAGGAACTTGGAATAGCCGTAGACGTTCAGCGGCCCCTCGTGGCTGCGCTCCTCGCGGAACACGCTGCCGCCGCCATAGACCGAGGCGGATGAGGCGTAGAGCAGCGGCACTTCCTGATCCAGGCACCAGTCGAGCATGGCCAGGGAGTAGCGGTAGTTGTTCTCCATCATGTAGGCGCCGTCGGTCTCCATGGTGTCGGAGCAGGCGCCCTCGTGTAGCACCGCCTCGACACCGCCGTCGAAATAGCCGCCCTCCAGCATCTGCAGGAATTCGTGCTTATCGAGGTAGTCGGCGATCTCGCAATCGACGATGTTCTTGAACTTATCGGCGCGCTTCAGGTTGTCCACGGCGATGATGTCGCTGACGCCACGCTCGTTGAGGGCGCGGACCAGATTGGAACCGATGAAGCCGGCGGCGCCGGTGACGATGACGTAGGACATTTACAACCCTTCTAGCAGTTCGGCTGCGACGCCGATTCGTGGCTTATCCGCGATGTGGTCCGCGACCAATTTATCGAGCGGGCCCCGCCCGCGAGCAACCGTCACCCCCTTCCCCGGGAAGGGGGCTGGGGGGATGGTGAATCCATTTACGCACTTGCAGCCTTGAGTTCTTCAAGGCTGCAAGTAGCAGTGCCAAGTTTACCGACAACCACCCCAGCGGCGCGGTTCGCCAGGCCCATGGCGGCGGGCAGGCTGCTGCCAGCCGCGAGCATCACCGCCAGGGTGGCGATCACCGTGTCGCCGGCGCCGGAGACATCGAAGACTTCCCGCGCCAAGGCCGGCTCATGGGTCTGGCCCGCTTCGGTAAACAAAGTCATGCCCTCTTCGGAGCGGGTCAGCAACAATGCGGTCAGGCCCAGCTCGCTGCGCAGGGCCTGGGTACGGGCCACCAGATCGGCCTCGTCCTTCCAGCGCCCCACCACCTCGCGCAGTTCGGCGCGGTTGGGAGTGATCACCGTGGCGCCGGCATAGCGGGCGTAATCGTCGCCCTTGGGGTCCACCAGCACCGCCTTGCCGGCGGCGCGGGCCAACCGGATCATCTCGGTGATGTGGGTCAGGCCGCCCTTACCGTAGTCGGAGAGGATCACCACGTCGCAGTCGGGCAGGCGGGCGGCGAACTCGGCGAGCTTGGCCTTGAGCACTTCATGGTCCGGCGAATTTTCAAAGTCCACCCGGATCAATTGTTGCTGCCGCGCCACCACCCGCAGCTTGACGGTGGTGTTGAGATTGGCGTCTTCGTGCAGGCTGGCTTCGATACCGGAAGCCGCCAGCAGCTTGGCCAGGGATTGGCCAGGCTCGTCGGCGCCGACCACCGACAGCAGCGCAGTCTTGGCGCCCAGGGCCGAGCAGTTGCGCGCCACGTTGGCAGCGCCGCCGGGGCGATCCTCGGTGCGTTCGATCTTCGCCACCGGCACCGGCGCTTCCGGCGATATCCGCGCCACGTCGCCGAACCAGTAGCGGTCCAGCATGACGTCGCCGACGATCAGGACACGGGCCTTGGAGGTGTCTGGAATTTGCATCGCGATTTCAATCAGGCGATCACTTGCGGCCGATGGCGAAGTATTCGATGCCGGCCTGACGCGGATGACGGGGGTCGTAGAGGTTACGGCCGTCGAAGATCACCGGCTGCTTCAGCTTGGCCTTGATCGCATCGAAATCCGGGGCGCGGAATTCCTTCCACTCGGTGACGATGGCCAGGGCATCCGTGCCTTCCAGGGCGGCCATTGGGCTGTCGGCGAATTCGATGCCCGCGGTGCCTTCGAACACGCGCTGGGCCTCGTGGGTGGATACCGGATCGTAGGCCTTGACCTTGGCACCGCGGGCCAGCAGATCGGCCACCAGCACGCGGCTGGGGGCTTCGCGCATGTCGTCGGTGTTGGGTTTGAAGGCCAGGCCCCAGAGGGCGAAGGTACGGCCCGACAGATCGGCACCGAAGCGGGCGACGATCTTGTTGGTCAGCACATGCTTCTGCACCTCGTTGGCAGCTTCCACGGCGCGCAGCACCTGGAGTTCCTGGCCGGCCTCGCGGGCGGTGCGTTCCAGAGCCTGGACGTCCTTGGGGAAGCAGGAGCCGCCGTAGCCGCAGCCCGGGTAGAGAAAGTGGTAGCCGATGCGCGGATCGGAGCCGATGCCCTGGCGCACCAGCTCGATATCGGCGCCCAGCTTCTCGGCCAGGTTGGCCAGTTCGTTCATGAAGGAGATGCGGGTCGCCAGCATGGCGTTGGCGGCGTACTTGGTCAGTTCGGCGGAACGCACATCCATCATGATCACGCGTTCGTGGTTGCGCTGGAAGGGTGCGTAGAGCTGGCGCATCAGTTCGATGGCGCGGGCATCCTCGGCGCCGACGACGATGCGGTCGGGCTTCATGAAGTCTTCCACCGCGGCACCCTCTTTAAGGAACTCCGGGTTGGAGACGACGCTGAACTCGGTGTTCAGGCCTCGCTTCTGCAGTTCGTCGGCAATGGCGGCCTTGACCTTGTCGGCGGTGCCCACCGGCACGGTGCTCTTGTCCACCACCCCCTTGTAGTCCTTCATGTGTTTGCCGATGTTGCGCGCGGCGGCCACCACGTATTGCAGGTCGGCGGAGCCATCCTCGTCGGGGGGCGTGCCGACAGCGATGAACTGGATCGTGCCGTGGGCCACGGCGGCCTCGATATCGGTGGTGAAGCGCAGGCGGCCGGCGGCCTCGTTCTTGCGCACCATGGCTTCCAGGCCCGGTTCGTAGATCGGAATGCCACCTTCGTTGAGGATGCGGATCTTGTTGGCATCCACATCCAGGCAAAGC
>DATDMT010000202.1:0-13466 GCA_036518635.1 Rhodocyclaceae bacterium
CTACCACCGCCACCAGAACGGCGCCATCAGCGCCGCCACCAGCAGCATGATCAGCGCCACCATCGCCAGCAGCCGCCAAGATGAGCTGCTGGCGGCCGGCGGCCAGTCCGCTGCGGTGAAGGCCAGGCGCCCGCCATGGCCGGCCGGCCAGTCCAGGTTCCACATCAGGCCGGCGAGGAGATAAAGGATCGACGACGCGGCGATGTTCTCGCGCCAGGTCACCGGATAGCCCCCGTCCCGCAGGATCAGGTAGAAGTCATAGCTCCAGCTCGCCGAAAACAGCCAGAGGCAGGCGGCGACATAGGCGACCGCCAGCGCCTCGCGCCCGCGGGCGGTGCGGTAGAGCACGCCGACCGACCAGGGCGCGGTGGCAAACGTCAGTACCGACATGAACAGCGCATCGGTGTAATCCCAGGTCGGATCGCCGGACCAGGGAGCGACCACGGTCAGGCTGATGGTGGCGGCAACGAAGGTCGCCAGCTTCCACGGCTGGGCAAGAAAGCGCAGATAAGGCATCGACAGCAGGCTGAAGCGCTGCGGCCGGCGCACCAGCAACGCCACGGCGACGACGCAGGCGGCGAGCCAGGCGACCAGATAGGCCAGCAGCGCTGGCGTGTGGCGCAATTGGGCGAGGATCAGCTCAGGTCGTTCCATGTCTTGGTCGCAAAGCGATAGGTGCTCCGGCCAAAAAGCGACGGCACCCAATACCTTTGAATGCCGCATGATTGAACCCCACCGCTGAAATTGTCAATTACCGCGGCTGCGTTGGCAGCAGCGGCAAACTCGACATCGGCACACGCATCACCGAGCCCTCCGCCAAGTGACGCCCCCCTAGGACAAGCCCTAGCGCCCACAAGCTCCCGGGTGGAAACCACCCGCTCGCGCCGCTTCGGCAGCGCCCCATGGACATTAATCCACCGCCGAAAAGGCCCTGTGGGAAATCAGCTATTTGCTTTAGCCAACGCGGTTGATATGCTTCAATTACACGATAAAAAATGACATACGACTTTAGTAATACGCCGCGCGAGGGTGCTGACACCATGATTGCAGTTGCTTAGAAACAGCTCATCACTCAGCTTGGCGAGAGTCGTGATGGCGATGGCAGGCGTACCGAGGGATGCTTTCCGGATACCCCGCTGTCGTCCAAGCGCTGAAATGGCGCTCCCTGACATTGCCGCGTTATCGGAACGCCGTTCGCCGCTGCGAGCGGCCATGACACGGCAACTGTGGTGATGACCCGCCCGGCCTGAGCGGTTGCCGCGCGAGCCTGCCCGGTTGCGCTGCATGTGGCATGCGTCATTCGACGCCCGACGGATAGGGAGCGTAGCAGCATGGTTAACGGATGGCCGGACGAAACCCCGAAGTTCCTGCCGACACAGCCGGCGGGAAGCCTCGAGCGGCGGCGGGCAATGCTGGTGGTACTGGTGTCCGCCGCCATCTTCCTCGCGGCGGCGCCCTTTGCCCAAGTGCCGCTGGCGCCGATCACGGCCTTCATCCCGATCTATGAATCGGCGCTGACCATCAACGACCTGATTACCGCCGCCCTGCTGTTCAGCCAGTTCGGCATCATGGGCTCCCCCGCCTTGCTGGCGCTGGCTTGCGGCTATTTGTTCACCGCGGTGATGACGGTGTTCCACCTGTACAGCTTCCCCGGCCTGTTTCCCGTGGGCGGCCTGCCCGGTAGCGGATCGCAGACCACCGCCTGGCTATATGCCTTCTGGCATGGCGGTTTTCCGCTGTTCGTCGTCGCCTATGCCCTGTTGCACGACGGGCGGCGGCCATTTTCCCCGGTGGCCAACGGCGGTATTCGCCGCGCCATCCTGGCCGGCATGGCCGCAACGCTGTTGCTGGCATGCCTGGCCATGCTCAGCGCCACTGCCAGCCACGATGCCCTGCCGCCGATCCTGATCAACAACCAATACACCCTGGCGGGGCATGTGGTTCTCGGCAGTACCTGGGCGCTGTGCCTGCCGGCCCTGTTCGCGGTCTGGCGCCGCAAGCCGCATTCGCTGCTTGATCTGTGGCTGATGGTGGTGATGTGTGCCTGGGTCTTCGACATCGCCCTGTCGGCGGTGCTCAACGCCGGCCGCTTCGATCTCGGCTGGTATCTGGGGCGCAGCTACGGTTTGCTGGCCTCGAGCTTCGTCCTGCTGATGCTGCTGTTCGAGAACAGCCGGCTGTATGTTCGCCTGGCGCTGGCGCATGAAGGGGAGCAACGGAAAGCCGCCGAGCGAGCTGCGGCCCTCGAAGCCTTGAACGACAAGGAGCGGGAAATCCGCGCGGTGTACGAAAACCTGGTGGACTGCGTCATCACCATCGACGGCAATGGCACGGTGCGCAGCGCCAATCCGGCCCTGGAGCGGCTGCTCGGCTACCCGGTGACCGAATTGATCGGCAAGAACGTCAAGACCCTGATGCCGACGCCCCATCAGGAAAATCACGACGACTATCTGGCGCGCTATCGACAGACCAGGGAGGCACGCATCATCGGCATCAACCGCGAAGTCGAGGGCCGCCACAAAGATGGCCACTTGATCCCGCTGGAGCTGTCGATCGGCGAATACCAGATTCGCGGCGAGCAGGTGTTCATCGGCACCCTGCACGACATCCGCGAACGCAAGCGTTTCATCGCCCAGATCGACCAGGCCCGCACCGATGCGGAACGGGCGAATCGGGCCAAGTCGGAATTCCTTGCCGCCATGAGCCACGAAATCCGCACGCCGATGAACGGTGTGATCGGCATGATCGACGTGCTGCACCAGACCAGCCTCAAGGGCTACCAGGTGGAGATGGTGGACCTGATCCGCGAGTCGGCCTATTCGCTGCTGGCAATCATCGACGACATTCTCGACTTCTCGAAGATCGAGGCGGGCAAGCTGGAAATCGAAACCGGGCCGCTGCGCGTAGCGGACGTGGTGGAAAAGGTCTGCGGCATGCTCGACCGGCTGGCGGAACGGCAGCAGGTCGAGCTGACCCTGTTCATCGATCCGGCGATCCCCGCGCAAGTGCTGGGCGACGGACTGCGCCTGCGCCAGGTGCTGATCAACCTGACCAACAATGCCATCAAGTTCTCCAGCGGCGGCGAGCGGCCCGGCCGGGTCGCGGTGCGCGCCCTGCTGGCGGAGCAGGCCAAGGGCCGCGCCACGGTGAAGATCAGCGTCAGCGACAACGGCATCGGTATGGACGCGGCAACCGCCGCGCGGCTGTTCAGCCCCTTCACTCAGGGCGACATTTCCACCACCCGCCGTTTCGGCGGCACCGGCCTGGGGCTGGCCATTTCCCATCGGCTGGCCGCATTGATGGGCGGCGATATCAGCGTCGCCAGCACACCCGGCGAGGGCGCCACCTTCACCCTGACGCTGGGCTTCGACCAGATCAGCCAAGGCCCTGCCGATGCCGAACCGCCCTCCCCCGTCGCCGGCCTGTCGTGCTGCGTTTCCGGCCCGGCGGACGGGCTGGCGGCGGATATTGCCACCTATCTCAGCCACGGCGGCGCGCAAGTCATCCGGCTCGCCGAAACGGCCGCAGCGTCCATCGCCAGCCTGGCGGCCGGCCGCTGGATTTGGATCATCGACTGCCCGGCAGAAGCATTGCCGCTGGACGATCTGCGCGCCGCCGCCGGCCGCCGGCCCGAGTTGGATTTGCGCTTCGTCGTAATCGGCCGCGGCCAGCAGCGGCGCCCCCAAAGCGAAGACCCCGACCTGGTCCGCATGGACGGCAACGTGCTCTACCAGCGCAGCCTGTTCAATGCCGTGGCGATCGCCGCCGGTTGCGCCCTGGCCGATCAGGAGGCACAGCCCCACGACAAACTGGCCCACGCGCCGACACCGCCCTCGCCGGAAGAAGCGCGGCGCAGCGGCAGGATGATCCTGGCCGTGGAGGACAACCAGACCAACCAGAAGGTCATCCTCCAGCAACTGCATCTGCTCGGCTATGCGGCGGATGTCGCGGCCAACGGTCGCGAAGCACTGCAGCGCTGGCAGGGCGGCGGCTACGCGGTGCTGCTGACCGATCTGCACATGCCGGAGATGGACGGCTATCAACTGACCGAAGCAATCCGCGCCCAGGAGCGGCCGCCGGCCCGCATCCCGATCATCGCCCTGACCGCCAACGCCCTGCGCGACGAGGCGGAGCGTTGCAGCGCCGCCGGCATGGACGACTACCTGAGCAAACCGGCGCGCCTCTCAGCCCTGCAGGCTATGCTGGAGAAGTGGCTGCCGGCCGCGACTACCCCGCCCACCGCCACCACGCACAACACCGCGGTGGACCTCGGCGTGCTGGAGGCACTAGTCGGTGCCGACCCGACGGTCGTCCGCGAACTGCTGCAGGTGTTCCGCATCGCATCGCTGGAAACCGTCGGCCAGCTCAAGGCCAGCTTCCAGAGCGGCGCCATGGCCCAGGTCAGCGCCGCAGCCCACAAGCTGAAGTCGTCGGCCCGATCCATCGGCGCGCTGCAACTCGGCGATTTATCCGCCGCCATCGAGCAAGCCGGAAAGATCGGCGACGGCGAGCAACTGGCGGCCCTGCTGCCCCAATTCGAAAACGAATGGGCAGCGGTGGTCGATTACCTCAACGCGCTGTAGCAGTCACACCGCCCAACCGATGCCATGCCAGACGAGACTACGATGAACAACAACACCGACGTCAAAGCCTTGATCCTGGACGACGAGCCCTTCATGCTCCAACTGCTGGACCGCATGCTCGCCAACCTGGGGATCGCCCAAACCGTATTGATCGACAACGCCAACGCCGCCCTGACCTGGATCGACGGCCACCCGCAAGCGCCGGAGCTGATCCTCTGCGATCTCAACATGCCGGAAATGGACGGTATCGAATTCATCCGCCAACTGACGGAGCGGCGCTACGGTGGCAGCCTGATCCTGGTCAGCGGCGAGGACGAGCGGGTACTGCAAAGCACCGAGAAATTGCTCCAGGCGCACCGCTTGAACGTCCTCGGCCACCTCAGCAAGCCGGTCGCGCCCAAGGCCCTGGCGGCGCTGATCGACAAATGGTCCCAGCCCGCCGCCGCGGCTCCGCGGACAGCGCGGAAGCACTACGGCGCCGAGGAAATCGGGGCCGCCATTGCCCAAGGCCAACTGGTGAACTACTACCAGCCGAAAGTCGCCGTCACCGACGGGCACCTGTCCGGCGTCGAAACCCTGGTGCGCTGGCAGCATCCGCGCGACGGCCTGGTGTTCCCCGATCAATTCATCCACACCGCCGAAGAGCATGGCCTGATCGACCCGCTGACCCAGGCCGTGCTGGTCGCCGCCTTCGCTCAGTCCAAGGCCTGGCACGACGCCGGCCTGGCCCTGCGCATCGCGGTCAACCTGTCGATGGACAACCTGCGCTCCCTGGATTTTCCCGATTTCGTCGCGCGCCAAGCGGCGGCAGCCGGCATCGCCTCGAAACATATCGTGCTGGAAATCACCGAAAGCCGCCTGATGCAGGACGTGCGCGCGCCCCTGGAAATCCTCACCCGCCTCAGCCTGAAACGCTTCAGTCTGTCGATCGACGACTTCGGCACCGGCCACTCATCCATGGCCCAGTTGCGCGACATCCCCTTCGACCAATTGAAGATCGACCAGAGCTTCGTCCACGGCGCCCACGCCAACGAAACCATCCGCGCGATCTACGAGGCCAGCGCCGGCCTGGCCCGCCAATTGGGCATGGAAATCGTCGCCGAAGGCGTCGAAGACCAGGACGACTGGAACTTCGTCCGCGAAGCCGGCTGCGACCTGGCCCAGGGCTACTACATCGGCCGGCCGATGCCGGCGGACAAGCTCGTTGAATGGCATGGAGATTGGCTGCGGCGAATCAGTGAGTGGCCATCGACGAGAGTGAAAAGCGAAGACGGCCCCTGAGATTTGCCGGTATTAGCCAGCATCAGTCGGCAATACCGACGAACTTAAAGGTCTTCAGGGGTAAGGCCGGAGTGCTTGGCAATACGTGCAAGCATTCGGGGGCCAATTTCTTCGCCATCATGAAAAGCGAAGACCATATCGGGCCAGCCCTCGCGGGACAGAGTGCGGTGAGAACCGGATTGCCGCTTGAGTTCCCACCCAAGGCCGAACAGCGCCGCAAGCAGCCGCTTGGCCTTGATGGACGGCCACTGGCTCACGCGGCGAGGGGAAGGGAAATACTGATTTCGACGGGACGCGACTCGCTGTTCTCAAGGCGATCAGCCATGGCACGGAGCGCAAGGACTTCGGCCTTCGCCATTGCCTCATCAGCAGTCTTACCGTAGCAGAGGACGCCTGGGAGTTGCGGGACCTCAGCGATCCAGCGACCATCGACTTCTTCCTCGCATTCGATGCTGAAATTCATGATTGGACTCCGGCAGGGGATGATCAGGATTGTAGCTTGCCATTGCAAGTGACGCCGAACGCAGAATTCATCGGCGACCATAAGCAACCCAGCGGAATGAAGTGTTAGGTCGCTGACTCCGATCCCCGCGGGCTGCTTGAATCGCACTGAGTCAGCGCCATTAAGCGATCACGCAGGGCGGCAAATGGCTTCGTCGGCCCTCTCTCCTCGAACATAGCAGTAACCAACATTTCAGCCTTCGCTCCGACTCTCGCTACCACGACGGCAATGTCCATCTTGGCGTCCTCTGAAAAGAGTGGCAGTCGGCGCAGTTCGTCCAAAATCATCACTGCGAAGCATATTGAGTAGAAGAGGCCCTCTGACTGCAGTTCGTTTGATAGAGGATCCAGGGTTCCTTCCTCGCTCAATACAAGCGTAGCTCCCGTAAACGAGGGGTGGGTGTATTCAGACAGGAAGCTGTAGACATAGTCGAAGAGCTCCAGATCCTCCGGATGTGGGCTGCTCTCAGCCATCTTGTGGTAAGAAATGTGTCCGAGGTACTCCGTTCCGTCGCTCGTCCTTAGTATCCGGCGAGAATCCACTCTCCCATTGCCGGTTCGAGCAAATTCATGTGTTCCGAGCTTTAGGCCAATTTGCGCATCGACAACATGCTTCAGCAGCTCCGGATACGCAATTGCGTAGACGATATGCAAGTAGTTCTCCATCAGATGTCGGGCCAGCGCAAGCGCGTCCGCTCCAATATCCTGGTCGAGGAGAACCTTGATAGCGCGGAGCGTTTTCATGCTCTTCGTGGCACAAATGAGTGCGTAATCGTCTGCCTTGAAGAATTCGCTAGAGGAGTGAATGCGGGCGGCCTCTGGGTTCCCTCCATATTCCAAAACGTAACCTAGACAAATGATGCAGGAGTCGAGTTCGTCGGCCAATAAGGTCAACAGAATCTCCACCGGATGAGGTTGGGGCGGATTCTTCTGCAGCCTGTAGTACTCATCAATGGCGTTGCCCCAATCCTGAATGTCCTTCGTGGTCGCCAGTTTCTCGTTCTCACGAGTAAGCAGCAGGCCACCTGTCTTCTGATACGCGTAAATCAGCTCCGGGCGAAGCCCCCCTCGTCGCATTGCTTCTACCGTCTGCCGTTCAAGTTCCTCTTCTCCAATCAGGTACTTCGAGAGAAATATAGGATCTGTGTCCTTCCGCGGCTCCCGCTCAAACACCCGAAGGAAATCCTCCAACGCTTTGTCTATGATTTCACGCGCATCTGGAACTATCGGGATCTGCTTGTAGAACTCTCCTTCGCCGTCCACGAGCCACTTGAGCGCCTTCCGCTTGCAACAGGCAGCATAACGTCGCCCGCTTTCGCAGGGGCACTTCGCATCACCACGAACTTCGCGCATGCTGCGACCTAACGACACCATAGAAAATTCAGTTTCATGGCATGCACTCTGCCGTGAACCGAATGGAATATCAATGTTCCAACGGGGCTTGCCTGGAGGGAGCAAGCATGGCGCGCTAGAAGATCAACGGGGTCCGCACCTACCCGCAGGGCCCGCTGCTTAAGATCGTCCTCATCGCCTACAGCCAGGGCCGTCGTCCGCCTCCACTTGTCCCCAAAGGGATTCCCTGCGGTCAAAGGGGGGGGGGTGATATCTGCGCCGCATGGCGACAAATGTTCGTGCCCTACCCTGCCGCCTTGCGCTTGAACGCTTCCGGCACCGGTGCCATCTTGCGCGCGGTGTAGTCGAAGAAGACGATGCCGGTCTTGCCCCGCGCGACCTCGTCGCCGCTTGCGGCCTTGCAGGCGCGCCAGACCAGGTCGCAGCCGTATTTGTTGAAGTCGGCCGCGGCCATTTCGAACTTGAGTTTGTCGCCGTGGAAGGCTTCGGCCTTGTACTGCACAGCGGCGTCGGCGACGATGATGCCGACACCTTCGACATCCAGTTCGCGGTAGCCGAGGGATTTGAAAAAGCGTACCCGGGCTTCGGAGACCAGGCCCAGCAGCAGGGCGTTGTCGAGGTGGTTGCCGTAGTTGATGTGACCTATGTACACCTCGATCTCGGTGGAGAAGACGAAATGTTCGGGAAGTTCGATGATGATTCTTGCCATGAGAGCCTCAGCCTGAGAGGATTGCCGACTTATTACTTCCGCCATACTCTCACAGCCACCTGAAATGAACACGGACACGGACATCGCGCCGGGCACGCTGCGCGTCATCGACGGCCAGCAGCGCATCTACTTCGACGGTTATTGGGTCAAGCACTACCCGATCCCGCCGGATACGCTGCAGACCAAGCGCCGCCTGATCGAGGCGCTGACCCGCCGCCTGTTCAACCACACCGAGCATGGCCTGAACATTCCCGGCACGCGCCTGGCCGATGCCAAGCGCGCCTACGAGGCGGAGACCGATCCAGGCAAGAAGCGGGTGAAGGGCGCCATGTACGCCGGGGCGATGTTCAACCGCGCCACCGATATCTTTACCCGGCTGGTGGATTTGCAGTCCACCGGGGTGGAGATTTCCTCCAGCAACGACCTAATGCGCGAATGCGGCCGCTGCCTGCAGGAGGCCCTGTCGCTCTGTCGCCTGGTGCTCCACCGCAGCGGCGAGGAAGGCATCGACGAATTGTGGGGCGAGCCCTTCCGCGTCTTTTCGATTCCGCTGGAAGCCTTTTACGAGAGCCGCTACATCAAGATGGCGCAGGCCATGGGGGGCATCGACCAGATTGCCGACGGCATGGTGGCGACCTTCCGCGGCGCCATGTTCCCCGGCATCGAGCCGCTGATCCGCAATTTCGCCCGGGCGGCGCGGATCAAGGTGGAGACCTTGCGCACCGATACCGATATCTTCGACGTCTGGGCCGACCTGGTGACTGCCGGCGAACGCCTGGCGAATT
Organism: Rhodocyclaceae bacterium; assembly: GCA_036518635.1. Taxonomy (GTDB): domain Bacteria; phylum Pseudomonadota; class Gammaproteobacteria; order Burkholderiales; family Rhodocyclaceae; genus AWTP1-18. The sequence continues at coordinate 9,213 of DATDMT010000202.1, forward strand.
TCCAGCCGCTGCTGGCGGGGGCGGAGGAAGGCAATGCGCAACAGATCGCCTCCTTCGGCACCCAGTTGATCTGCAACGGCCGCGACCTGATTTTCCACATCACCCGCGCCCGGGTGGCGATGCCGAAGAGCACCGCCGAGTTCATTCAGCGTTGCCAGACTTATGCGGCCACCGGGGTGGTGACGATGATGCCGGTTCCGTTACCGAGGTAACGGAACCGGCATCACACTTCACGCCCGCCTCCCCCATCCCCTCCTCGCGGAGGGGCTACTGGTTGGCCCCGCGTTGCGGGGGGATGTTGAAAAGGCGCGAGCACCGCGGTGGATTTGGCCTCGTCCCTGAACTCGCCCTTCGACAAGCTCAGGACGAACGGTGGTGGGAGGTGTGCAGGCTCAAAAATTCCTCCGTTCGTGTTGAGCTTGTCGAAACACGAGTGCCACGCTGCCGCCCCCTTCGCGCTACCCCTGACCTCCGCCGCTGCGGCGCCACTGCAGGTAATCCTCCGGCGCCAGCGGCTTGCTGAACAAATAGCCCTGACCGTACTCGCAGCCGCGGCCTACCAGGAAGGCCAGTTGTTCGGGGCTTTCGACGCCTTCGGCGAGTACCTTGAGCTTGAGGTTCTTGGCCATGGCGATGATGGTCGCGGCGATCTCCATGTCGGCGGGGTCCATCGGGATGTCGCGGACGAAGCTGCGGTCCACCTTCAGCTTGTCGATGGGGAAGCGCTTCAGGTAGGCCAGGGACGAATAGCCGGTGCCGAAGTCGTCCACCGCCAGGCGCACGCCGATGCTCTTCAGCCGTGCCAAGCGATCCAGGGCCGCTTCGCCCTGGTCCATCAGGGCGCTCTCGGTCAGTTCCAGTTCCAACAGGTCGGCGGGCAAGTTGAATTCGGCGAGGATCGCCGCCACCTCTTCGGGGAATTCGTCGCGCCGCAGTTGGCGCGGCGAGACGTTCACCGCCAGGGTCTCGATCGCCAGGCCGTTGCGGCGCCAGTCCTGCACTTGGGCGCAGGCGCGGCGCAGCACCCAGCTACCCAGCGGCACGATCAGGCCGGTCTCTTCCGCCAGGGGGATGAACTGGTCGGGCGGGATCAACCCGCCGCTGGGCGGCAGCCAGCGCACCAGGGCCTCGATGCCGACCGGCCGGTTGTCGGCCAGGTCGATCAGCGGCTGGTAGTGCACGACGAACTCGTGCTCGGTCAGGGCACGGCGCAGGGCCGATTCCAGCGACATGCGGCGGCTGGCGATGGCGCCGAGGGACTTGGTGTAGAAGTTGAACACGCCGCGGCCCTGGTTCTTCGACTGGTAGAGGGCGGTGTCGGCGAACTGGATCAGCTCGTTGGGATCGTTGCTGTCCTCCGGGTAGAGGCTGATGCCGATGCTACAGCCGAGATAGATGCTGTGGCCGCCGGAAAGAAGACAGGGGCTGCGTAGTTGGTCGATCAGGGTTTCCGCCACCAGTGCAGCATCGTCTGGCGAATTGATGCCTTCCAGCAGCACGACGAATTCGTCGCCCCCCAGCCGCGCCAGGGTGTCCGCCTCGCGCAGGCGTCCCTGCAGGCGGCGCGCAACGTATTGCAGCAACTCGTCGCCGACCGGATGACCGAGGCTGTCGTTCACGTCCTTGAAGCGGTCCAGGTCGATGAACAGCACCGCGCCGCGGCTGCCGGTGCGGCCGGAGAGCACCACCGCGTGCTCCAGGCGCGACAGCAGCAGCAGGCGGTTGGGCAGGCCGGTCAGCGCATCGTGGTGGGCCATGCGCTTCAGGTCGGCTTCCGATTCCTTGATGCGGGTGATGTCGCTGAACACGCCGACGTAGTTCATCGGCTTGCCCTGCTGGTTGCGCACGGTGCTGATGGTCATCCAGATCGGGTAGGGCTCGCCGTTCTTGCGCCGGTTCCAAATCTCGCCCTGCCAGCCGCCGTGCTCGACGATGGCGGCCCACATGTGGCGGTAGAAATCTTCGTCGTGGTGGCTGGATTTGAGCAGGCTGTTGCGCTGCCCCAGCACCTCGGCTTCGTCATAGCCGGTGATCTCGCTGAAGGCCGGGTTGACCGCGCAGATGCTGCCGGAGAGGTCGGTGACGACGATGCCTTCACGGGTGCTGTGGAACACCGCCGCCGCCTGGCGCAACTGGTCCTCGGCACGCTTGCGCTCGGTGACGTCCTGCTTGATGGCGACGAAGTGGGTGATCTCGCCGTCCACGCCGCGCACCGGGGTGATGGTCTGGTCCTCGACGTAATGGCTGCCGTCCTTGCGCCGGTTGATCAACTGGCCGCACCAGACTTCGCCGGACAGAATCGTCTGCCACAGATCGGCATACACCTCGCCGCTCTGCAGGCCGGAACGCAGCAGGACACGCGGATGGGAGCCGATCGCCTCGCTCGGGCTGTAGCCGGTCAGGGCGCTGAAGGCCGGGTTCACCCACTGCACGGTGCCGTCGGTGTTGGTGACCATGATGGCGTTGGCCGCCGCCTCGAGGGCCGCCCCCTGCAGGCGCAGCAACTGGTTGGTCTGGATGCTCGCCATGGCCAGCCCGACGTCCACGGCCAGGCGCTCCAGCAGGGCGATTTCGTCGGCATCGAAAAACTCGGGATCGTCCGAATACAGCGTGATGACGCCGCGGACGTGTTTCTTCACCTTCAGCGGGAAGGCGGTGGACGAGCGGTAGCCGAGCGCCGTGGCGCGCTCGCGCCAGGGCTCCATCCGTGCCTCCTGGCTCATATCGCGGCAGTAGTCGAAACGCCCTTCGCGGAAGGCCACCCCGGGCGGGCTGCCGCCACGCTCGTCGTCGAACAGCGAGACGTGCATGTGCTCCAGGTAGTCGCCAATCACGCCGGCCCAGCCAACGGGGCGCAGCTCGCCGGCCGCCGGATCGGGCAGGCCGACCCAGGCCATGCGGATGCCGCCGTCCTGCACCAGGATTTGGCACACCGCATGGAACAGCGCCTCCTCGCTCTTGTGCCGGGCAATCGCCTCGCCGGCGTGGGAGAGCACCTGATAGAGCTGGTTGAGCCGCTTCAGGCGGCGCTCGTCCTCGCGCCACTGGGTGATGTCGCGGGCAATGCCGAGCACGCCGATCAGCCGGCCGCGGGCGTCGTGCATCGGCGTCTTGATGGTCTCGAGCAGCTCCTCGTGGCCATCGTCGGCATAGGTGACCCGCTCCTCGTTGACGCTCGGGCGGCCGGCGGCGATGGCCTTGCGGTCATGCTCGCGGAAAAAACTGGCCAGCTCGGCGGGGACGAAATCGTAGTCGGTCTTGCCGAGGATTTGCGCTTCGCTGGCGCCGAAGAAGCGTTCGAACTTCAGGTTGCAGGCGAGGTAGACGCCCTCCGGGTCCTTCAGCCAGACCAGGTCCGGCAGGGTATTGATCAGGGTGCGCAGCCGCCCCTGCTCGTCCTCCAGGCGCGCGGTGCGGTCGCGCACGGCGCGCCGCAACATCATTCCCCAGGCCAGCACGCCGGCACCCAACAGCAGCAGCAGCACCATGCCATAGCCAAGGTAGCGCCCCCAGGGCAGCAGGTTCAATTCACTGCCCAGCCATTTGTCGCGCAGACGACTCTCCTCGGCCGGGGTGATCGCCTCGAAGCCCTGCTGCACCCGCTGCAGCAGGGCTTCGTTGCCGCGCTTGACCGCCCGGTGGAACTGGCCCGTGTAGAGGGTGAAGGCGCGGCGGAATTCCTGGTGCACGCCGGCCCGGTAGAGCAGGTAGTTGGCCGGCGGCTCGTCCAGGCAGAAGATGTTCACCCGCCGCGCCTTGGCCGCCTCGACCACCATGACGTAGCTGGCGAAGGTCTGCAGATTGTCCACGCCCTGGGCCTTGAGCCGATCGACGCAGGCGTCGCCCGCCTTGGCGCCGACCAGAAAGCCGCGCAACGAGGCGACGTCGGTGATGCCGCCGATATCCCGATGGACGTAGATCGGCACCGCCAAGTCGGCATAGGGCTTGGAAAAGACCATGGTCTTCTCTCGCTCCGGGGTGCGGAAGATGGTGTCGATCACATCGGCCTTGCCCTCGGCGAAAACCTGCTGGGCCTGTGCCCAGTCGGTGGCGACCAGGCGCACCGGCGTGCCGGTCTTGCGCTCCCAGAGCTTCCAGATATCCACCAAGTAACCGTCGAGGGCGCCCTCCGCATTGCGGAAGATGTAGGGCGGATAGGTGTCGTCGGACACGACCGTCAGCGGCTGCGGCTCCGCCGCCAGCGCCCCCAAGGGCAACACCAGGCATAGCCACAACAGGGCTGCGGCCCTGCGC
>DATDMT010000203.1:0-18554 GCA_036518635.1 Rhodocyclaceae bacterium
ATGAATTTGTCAAACTCATCCCCATCATCAAGCCGCAGTCCGTGCCAACTTGTTGTATTAATGGAGTTTTCATAAATCTGGGTGCGCATAACCTGCTAATGTTACCAAGTGGATGTTTAGCGAGCGGTGCTTTTTCGTAGGACTTCTGAACGTCACGAGATTCCGTATAGCGACTGTCTGAAAATTGAAGCAAAGCGGAAGCCAATCATGAATGCAATAAGTGGCTGCTTCGGCCGAACAGCAGACCTGCTGCCGTGTTGGCTCAAATAAACTTTTGGTTCACCCCGGCACAAACGACATCACCGTCTCATAAATCGATTCGGTGTAGTGCCGCAGATAGATGCGGTAGTCCGGCCGCATCGCCAGCACCAGGCGGGGGATGCGCCAGAAGTCGCCTGCCGTGTGGTAGATGGCGAGAGCGAGGCGCGGGTGGTCGCGCTGGATGATGGCCTCGGCGCCTTGCAGGGCCGGGTATTCGGCGCCTTCGATGTCGATCTTGATCAGGCTCACCGGGTCGCTGACGACGGCGGCTAACGTATCCACCTGCACCGTCACGCTGCCCTCGTTGCTGAGCTTGGAGGCCGAGCCTTGGGGGGCCATGCGCAGTTCGCCCTTGGCGTTGGAGAGGCCCATCTGGCGGCAATGGGCGCGGGGATGGGCCTGCAGCCGCTCGACGCAGCGCTGGTAGTTATCGGGCTCGGGCTCGAACAGGTGGATGGCCGCATAGTCGGGGCATTGCTCGATGAACTGCAGGCTGGTGTAGCCGTCGAAGCCGCCGATGTCCACGAAGGTCTCGCCGCTCTTTTTGAGGCCGAGGAAGGGCTCGAAGTACTGGCGGTCTTCGCGGGCGGTGAAGCCTTCGAGCAGGGCCAGGTCGTACTTGATGCGGAAGCTGACCAGCTTGCGGAAGCACTGGCGCGATTCCTCGTCGGCCAGGGTGTCGTGTATCCACTGGTATTCGGCCTCGTGGGCGGCGTAGTCCTCGGCGAAGCCTTCGTTGAAGACCACCGGGGTCAGGGGCCTGCCGCTCCACTTGAGGAAGGCGAAGTAGTCCAGGTGTTCCAGCCCCAGGCCGTCGAGCTGGCGCTGCACCGACAGGGGGCGGCCGCCGGAGGCGGCGATGACCATGGCGTCCTTGGGCAGATCGCTGCTCTTGACCACCGGCTTGCCAAGGAATTCGCGCTCGCTGGTGTAGTCGTCCACGAAGCCGGCGATGGGGGCGGCTTCGAGTAGCGCGGCGCCGTAGACGTTGCGGCCGAAGACGTAGCGGGGGCGCGGGCTGGGGCCGAGGAATTCGGCGCAGAAGGCCTGGGCGCGGCGGATGCGCTCGGCTTCGCCGGGGGCGGTGAGCAGCAGGCTCATGGGGCTGCCCCCCTGTCGCTGAACGGCGCTTCGACAGGCTCAGCGCGAACGGAGTTGTTTGGCGGCTCCCGATACATCAACACGAATGGGATGGCTGCGCGCGGCACTGCGGGTGCGCTCATGCCACCGGCGTCCAGCAGCGGTGGCGCGAGGACGCGGCGATGGCTTCCAGCATCTGGATGCCTTGGCGCGCTTCGCGGATGCCGAAGACGTATTCGTTGTCGCTGGGCTGGCCGTCCAAGTGGGCCAGCAGCACGTCGGCGACGTCGTAGTAGTAGTTGGCGAAGGCCTCGATGAAGCCGGCCGGGTGGCCGGCCTTGAAGCGGGTGTAGCGCGGCTGATTGGCGACCTGGATGTCGCTGCTGGCCCGGTCCACGATCATCCGGTTGCCGCGGTTGTCGGCCATGTAAATGATCTCGGGCTGCTCCTGCACCCATTCGGCAGAACCCTTGTCGCCGAAGATGCGCAGCTTGAGGCCGTTGCGATAACCGAGGGCGGTCTTGCTGTACCAGAGGTTGCAGGCAATGCCATTGGAGTAACGGGCGATGCAGGAGACGTCGTCCACGATCTGCTCGAAGTTGCCGTAGGTGTTGGACAGAGCCACCACTTCCTCCGGCTGCTCGCCGGTGAGGAAGTGCATGATCGAATGCAGGTGCACGCCCAGGTCGAGGGAGATGGTCGGCACCCGGTGGTCGTGCAGGCGCCAGGATTGGGGCACCAGGGGGCGGCCGTCCTGGCCGGTGCGGGCGAAGCCTTCCTGGGGCATTTCCAGATGCACTTGCTCGATGCGGCCGAAGCGGCCCTGGGCCACCATGCGCTTGATCTCTCGCAGCATCGGGTAGCCGGTGTAGTTGTAGGTGACGGCGAGGAAGCCCTGCTCGGCCAGGGCGCTGTGCACCGCATCGGCCTCTTCCAGCGAGGTGACCAGGGCCTTTTCGCAGATCACCGGGATGCCGCTGGCGAAGCACTGGGCCAGGTGGCCGGCGTGCTGGTCGGTGGGGGTGAGGATCAGCAGCGCGTCGACGCGGCCCTTTTCCTTCGTCAGCAGTTCGTCGAGGCTGGCGTGGGTGCGCTCCGGCGCGACCCGGTATTTCTCGGCAGTGGCGCGGTTGGCCTCGGCATGGCGACTGAAGCAGCCAGCCACCAGCTCGAAGCGCTGGTCCATTTCGACGGCGACGCGGTGGGTGCGGCCGACGGCGGAATCCCAGGCGCCGCCGACGAAGGCGAGCTTGAGTTTGCGCGGCACGGATGCGGTGATATCAACCATACAGTTCCTCGAGTGAGCGGACGCTGACGTAGTCGGCCAGGTGGGGCGTGACTTCGCGCATCTGGCGGAAATCGGCGTATTCGGCGAAGAGGATCGCCAGCTTGTCGTAAGGGGCCACGTCCAGCCGCTCGCCGCTGACCTTGAGGGGCACGGTGTGCACCCGCTCTGCGGGGATGCGCTGGCTGAAGGTGTAGTTGGCCAGGGACCGCGCCAGGGAGATGGTGTGCCGCCCCACCGGCCGCGCCGGGCCACCGCCGCGGGGCGTCAGGGTCTCGCCGATGAAGGGCTGGACGAACATGTCGGTGTAGTTGATGCCGGTGGAGTGCTCGATCAGGCCGCCGTAGAGGTCGCCGGGGCAGCGCCGCATGCACTCGATGATCCAGTGGCGCTCGCCGCTGACGATCAGTTGCGTATGCAGCAGGCCGTCGGCCAGGCCGAGGGCGGCGATCAGCCGCTGCATCGAGGCGCGCATGGCGGCGCAGGTGGCCTCGGGCAGGATGCTCGGGTGGTTGGAGCAATTCACCTGGTAGGGATAGACGGTGCAGTACTCGTCCACGAACACGTCGTAGACGATCTCGCCGCCGCGGATGAAGGCGGAGTGGCTGTGCAGGGTGCCGTCCACGAATTCCTCGATGACGATCTCGCCGCTGCGCGAGGCCGCCTCCGCCGCGGCGACAGCGGCGGCAAGCTGGTCGGCGGCGAGCACTTTGGTGACGCCGCGGCCGCTGAAGCTATCCACGGGCTTGACCAGCAGCGGGTAGGCCAGGCCGCTGACGTCCACATGCTCGCCGCGGGCCTGGCGGCGCGAGCGCGGCGCCGGCAGATCGGCGGCCTCGGTGAAGGCGCGGAAGCGGTGCTTGGTGTGGAGGATGGCGGCGGTTTCCAGGGTGTCGAAACCGCCATAGCCCAACTGCGCCGCGACCCAGGTGCTGGCGAGGTAGGAGTAGTCGTTGCAGGTGGGCACCAGGTAGTCGTAGCGCTGCGCCTGCACCAGCTTCAACAGCGCATCCCGGTCGGAATAGTCGAAGTAGTGGGAGGCGTCGGCGTACTGGTGGCAGGGGTCGCTCTGCTTGTTGCCGCAGACCTCGACGGTGAGGCCGCGCTTTTTCAGGGCGAAGAACATCGGCGCGGCGCTGAAGCTGCTGCCGACCAATAGTGCACGGGGGGCGCGTTGGGCGTTGGAACTCATGGACTGAAGCTGCGGATGGCCTCGATCACCCGGTCCTGGCTGGCGGGGTCGAGGGTGGGGGACATGGGCAGACTGAGGACGCGGTCGGCCAGCCGCTCAGCCACCGGCTGTGGAGCGAAGGCGCGGTCGCGGTAGCAATCCTGGCGGTGGGGCGGGATCGGGTAGTGGATCAGGGTTTCCACACCGTGGCTGATCAGATGCTGCTGCAGCTCTGCGCGCCGCGCGCTCTGCACCACGTAGAGATGCCACACCGACTCGGCGCCCGCCACCACCAGCGGCAGCTCCACGCCGGCGCCGGCCAGGCCTGCGCGGTAGCGGGCGGCCACGGCGGCGCGGCGGGCGTTGGCGACGTCCAGATGGCGCAGCTTGACCCGCAGCAGGGCGGCCTGCAGTTCGTCGAGGCGGGAGTTGTGGCCCAGGGCCTCGTGGCGGTACTTCACTTTCGAGCCGTAGTTGCGCAGCAGGCGCACCTTGTCGGCGATGGCGGCGTCGTTGGTCAGCACCGCGCCGCCGTCGCCCAGGGCGCCGAGGTTCTTGCCGGGATAGAAGCTGGTGCCCGCCGCGTCGCCCAGGCCGCCGGCGCGGCGGCCCTGGTAGCGGGCGCCCTGGGCCTGGGCGGCGTCCTCGATCACCAGCAGCTTGTGCTGGCGGGCGAAGGCCTTGATCGCCGCCATCTCCGCCGGCTGGCCGTAGAGATGCACCGGCATCACCGCCGCCGTGCGGGGCGAGAGGGCGGCGGCCAGCGCCGCCGGATCGAGATTGCCGGTGTCGGCGCGCACTTCCACCGGCACCGGCGTGGCGCCGCAGCGGCTCACCGCCAGCCAGGTGGCGATGAAGGTGTGGGACGGCACCAGCACCTCGTCGCCGGGGCCGATGCCGTAGGCGCAGAGCAAGAGGTGCAGCGCATCGAGGCCGTTGCCGACGCCGACGCAGTGAGCCACCTCGCAATAGGCGGCGAACTCCTCTTCAAAGGCGGCCAGCTCGGCGCCCTGGATGTACCAGCCGGAAGCCAGCACGCGGGCGAAGGTCGCCTCCAGCTCGGCCCGCTGCTCGCCGTTCACTGCCTTGAGGTCGAGGAAGGGAACGCTCACTGGACTACCCTCCACGGCAGAGGGAGGCTTGATTAAACCTCCAGCCGTTCGGGCTGAGCCTGTCGAAGCCTGCCTTGGGCCCAGCCGAGGAGCCCAGCGTTGACGCATCACGCGTTTCGACAGGCTCAACGCGAACGGAGCTATTTAGGCCTTCGCCAAGGGCACTCATGGCTTGGCCTGCCGGACGGCGGCGAGGAATTCGTCGTAGCAGCGGAAGTAGTCGGCCTCGTCGTAGTAGTCGGAGGCGATCACCATGCAGACGGCGCCGGAGGAAAAATTGTCCAGGTCGCGCCAGATCATCGGTGGGATATACAGGCCGCGATAGGGCCGGTTGAGGTGGAACTTGTTCTTTTCGACGCCGTCGTCGAGGCCCACGTCGAAGCTGCCGGAGAGGGCGATCATCAACTGATGCAGGCCCTTGTGGGCATGGGCGGCGCGGGCGGCGCCGGCGGGAATGTCGTAGAGATAGTAGGTGCGCTTGAAATCGAAGGGGACGTGCCGCTCGGCCTCGATGAAGGTGAGGTTGCCCCGGTGATCATGGATCTTGGGCAGTTCGACAATCCGGCAATCGCTGAGCGGCATGGCATCCGGTCCCCTCGGACAGGTAAGGACGGAGGGCGCGGGCGCACCTCCCGAGGCCCGTAGTGTAATCGAGGGGTCTGACCGGAAAGCCCGCAAAAAGCCGGAATTCGGGCTCATCTACACATCATCACCGGCGCTTCGGCCGCAGCCGCTGTGCCAGAATCATCCGCCATCGGCCACGCCCCCGGCGCGGCGCCACGATCTGCCCCGGAGGGCCGCATGTTCATCAGCATTCCCGCCATCGACACCGCCGTGGAACAACACATCGCCGCCGGCCAGTACAACGAGGCCCTGGCCAACATCGTCGTCGGCGTGCACAACCATTACCTGCTGCCGGAAGTGGATCACCGCTTCCTCTACTACCCGATTTTCGACCGGCACATCCAGCGGCTGGCCGACATCCTGCTGGCCCAGGCACCGGCGCCGGCCGCGGCGCAGCCCGGCGACAGCACGCTGATCGTCACCACGCTGATGTCCCAGGTCGGCGGCCATTCCCGCGTCATCGAGGACGTGATGGCGGAAGTGGCCGCGCCGGTGCTGGTGCTGACGGACCTGTTCTGGTTCTACCGCAAGGACCCGGATCAACTGAACTGGCTGTTCGACGCCCACCCCGACACCCCGGTGATCGTCCTGCCCCAGCGCAGCATCTGGGACAAGTGCCGGGCGCTGCATGCCCTGACCCTGCGCCTGCAGCCGCGCAACATCCTCTACTTCCACAATCACCAGGACCCGATTCCCTTCGTCGGCACCATCGGCCACCCCGGCTCGAGGAAGACCCTAGTCCATCACTGCGACCACAACCCGAGCCTGGGCAACACCCTGGCGGCGGTGGACCACGCGGACCTGACCGAGGAGATGGCCGGCCCCTGTGCCCGCCACCTCGGCAAGCAAGTCCAGGTGCTGCCGCTGTCCATGCCGGACGGCGGGCGCAAGGCGTTCGCGCCCTGCCAGGGCAATGACTTCTCGGTGGTCACTTCCGGCACCGAAGCGAAGTTCACCCGCAGCGGCGAGATGGCCTTGCAGAACGTCGTCGCCACCACCCTAGGCTGCGTCGGCGGCCGCTTCTATCACATCGGTCCGCTGGCCGAAGACTGGGCCGCGGAAATCAAGGCCCACCTGGCGCGGCAGCAGATCGACCCGGCGCGCTTCGTGCCCCTCGGCCCGGTGGAATCCCTGTGGCAGACGCTGCTGGGGCTGGATGCCCAGCTCTACATCGGCTCGGCGCCGGTGGGCGGCGGGCGCGCCTCGATCGAGGCCCAGGGCTGCGGCTACCCTGTGGTGTACTTCATCAAGGACCCGGGCGCGGTGCTGGCGCTGTACTCGCTCTACGCCAGCAAGGAACTGGGCTGGAGCAATCTGGCCGAGCTGCAGGCGGCGCTGCAGGATGTCGGGCCGCGCCTGCCGCGCCTCTCCGACGAAGCGCGGGCGCTGTATGACCGCCACTTCTCCCGCGAGTGCTTCCGGCGCGGGCTGCAGGCCATTACCTAAGGTCTAGCCGCGCTGGAACAGCCGCGCCAGCGGCTCCCGCAGCAGCGCCGCCTGGGGCCGCGCGGAAAAGATTTCGTAGCCCGTCTGCTCCAGCCGATGGCGTGCCGACTCGTTCAGCACCAGCGCATGGCAGGCCTCGACCAAGCCCTGATAGGGCACGGCGGCGACCGCCCGGCGCAGGTCCGGGTCGATCTCGGTATTCGGGTTTACCTCGGCCACCACCGCCTTGCGATTGGTCAGCAGGTAGCTGACGCGAACGATCTCGAAGATGTGAGTCTCGTAGAAATGCAGATTGAGCACCACCTTGGCGCGGGCGATGTAGCCGTCCAGATCGGCCTTGAACTGGGGCGCCTGGTGCAGCGATACGACATTCAGGCCGCGTCCGCGCAGGCCGTCGAGGATGCGCCCGCGGCGCTCATTGACGGTGCCGTAGAACAGCACGTCGATGTCCTGTGCAACGCCCGCCGGCACCCGTTCCAGGCTGGGAGCATAGCCCAGCGGCACCCATTCGGCCGCCGGGTTGATGCCGGACTGGCGCAGCCAGTCGATGTTGCGCTGGCTGTAGTCCCACACCACGTAGCGCCGCATCTGGTCGAGATAGGCCTGGCTGACCACCTCGGCGCCGGCGCCGAGCTGTTCCAGGTTGAAGATCACCGTGGTTTCCGGCGCCAGCGGCGACCAGTCGGCCAGTTGATGGGCGCCGAAGACGATGTTCAGCGCCGGCTGCGCCACCGCCCCGCTGACCTGGGCCTGGGCGCCGAGTTCCTGGAGACCGTGGCACAGGGTTTCGGCGATGTCGGCGAACACCGGATGCAGCGGAATGATGTTGAACACCACGCGAGGCAGCGGTTCGGCCATGCTCATTGGATGACTTCGTTGAACAGTTCTTCGCACTCGACGGCGAGCAGCTTGGCGACATCCAGTTCGCTCGACGGGGCGGCCACGGGCGCGGCCTCCAGCGCCGGCAACTGCGGCAGCTCGCCGTAGAAGCTGGCGAAGAAGCTGCCCATCACGTGGCTGACGCCGCGCTCGGTGACGCCGCGCAAATCCGATTCGAGATACTGGCCGAAGGAGGCCGGGTGGCTGATGATCTCGAAGGAAGGGAAGTAGCTGACGTGCTCGTAACGCGCCTCCACCTCGCCGCAGGCGGCGCGCAGCACCGACTTGGAATACTGCGAGGCAACCAGCACGTTCTTCTCGGTCTTGGTCGCCACCAGGGGCACCGGCGACACGGTGAGGATGATCTTCAGGTTCGGGTTCGCCGCCTTGAGGCCGGAGATCAGGCAGTCCAAATCCTCGATCACCTCGGCGCAGCTCAGGTTGCGGAAGCGGTGCTGCTCGGGCTGATATTCGCCATGCACCGTGCCCGGACAGACCGGGTAGGTGTGGCCCTTATCGGCGTGATACCAGGATTCGGTGAGGCCCAGGGTGAAGATGAAGACGTCGGCGGTTTCGAACATGCGGCGGACGCAGGCGATGTGTGCGGCGCGATCCGCCCGGGCCTCGGCCAGGCTGGCGAAACCTTCCTTCAGGATGTTGGGGCGGACCAGGTCGTAGCAGCGCCCGCCCTCTTCGACGAAATCGTCGATGACGGGCATCAGGCCGAAGGCCTGGCGGAACAGCTCAAGGCATTGCCGCGTGGTGTAGACGTTGCCGTAGCGAGCCGAGAACTGGCTGTAGCTGGCGACGTCGCCGCCATAGGCCGCGATCAGCGGATGGGCGGTCTCGGCGACGTAGGGGGCGATGCCGGATTTTTTCAGGTAGCGCGTCAGGTGCTGGGCGAAGCAACTGCCGGCGGTGGCGATGCGGTCGCTCGCCTGCAGGCGGAACTTGGGCTCGCTGTTCAACTGCAACTCGCGCCAGCCGGTGTTGGAAACGAACTGGCGCCAGAAGGCCTTGGCCGGCAGGTTCTTGTAGGGATGCATCAGGCGGTCTCCCCTTGCAAAGCGCGCTGCATCTGCGCCGCCACCAGGGCGGCGTAGGCCTCGTTGCCGTGGGTGCAGCCGAAGGCGTAGTCGTCGGGCAAGGCGCCGTTGGCGTCGAGGGCTGCGGCCGGCGGCATCAGCAACTCGATCCGGTACGGTGCCAGCTTCTGCTGCAGGATGCGGACGTAGAGGGCAAAGTATTTCTGGCGTAGGGACAGCGGCGTCACCCCGCACTCGGCGAAGCTGCCGGAGAAGATTTCCGGGTATTGCTTGATCCGAGCCTCGGAGGCGATCGGCGGCGGCGACACGACGTGGATCAGCCGCGTCTGCGGCAGGACGATGCGCATCGCGCCCAGGGCGGCGATGGTGGGCCCGAGGGCGCGCTCCATCTGGCGCGTGACCACTTCGATGGGAATCACCTGATGCCCGGGCAGCACCGAGGCTTCCATGTCGCCGGGGAGAACGAAATCGAAGGGCGCGCGGTTCTGCACCAGGGACAAGGCGGCGTGTTCATTGCCGTTGATGAAGGAGAACACGGCCGCGGACTCCGGCGCAATCGACTTCAACAGGTCGACATAGCCGGGCACCACCACCACCTCCTGCTTGCCGTCCTGCTCGCGGAATTCGCCGACGCTGCCCCAGCCTTCGGCGGGGGTGATGATGAAGACCTTCAGTACATCCTCCGGCAGAACGCCGGGCTTCAGCGGCAGGTCGAAGAACTGGCCGGCGGAAAACTGCGCCACCCAGTTGTCGTGGGAGAAACCCAGCGGCTCCCGGCTGCACACCTTGAGTACGTTGATCGCATGACTCATGCCGACGAGATAGATCACTGGATTCCCTTCGCGTTGATCGGCCGGGCAAGGTGCCTACGCTGCCGCGGCCGGCGGCTGATGCCGCAGGTCGGCGCCGCCGTAGTGGGATAGGTAGGACGAGGTCTGCAAGTCGTCGCTGTCGAGTTCGTAGAGTTTCAGCTCGTGGCCGATGCTGCGCATATAGGCGTGGACTGCCAGCAATGCTACTTGATCCAGGGTCCAGAAGTGATAGTCCTGGCTCAGATAGTAGGCGATGTACTTGCGCAGCAGCACCGCGTAAATATTGGCCGAGAGGGAGTTGGCGAAGGCCAGCAGGTCGGCGTAGTAATCGATGCCCGGGCCCAGCCTGGGCCCGAGGGTGACGGCGAAATCGTGCCGGAAGCGCCGCGAGAATTGTTCGACGAACTCCGCCATCGAGCCGACCACGCACTGGTCGGAATCCAGCACGACCACGGTGCTGCCATAGTGGTTGAGGATATCCGGCAGCACCAGGAAGCGGCTGCAGGCATAGAGCGTCTTCAGCGACTCGAAATCGTTTTGCTGCTCGGCCTTGAAGCGGGGGACGGCCGTGGACATCAGCGTCGAAAAACCGAAGCTCGGGTTTTCGCGGGCCCACGCCGCCAGTTCGGCTCGGGTCGCCGGCGTCGGGTCGACGACGTTCAGGTGCAGGCTCAGATGATCGCCGTCGCTCATCAACTGGCCGACCAGGCTGGAAGCGGCGCGGCGGAAATACACCTCGTCGCAGGAGATCAGGAAAACCGTCGAACGCTTGGCGGCGGCCGGGCAAAAATCCAGGTAGCTGACGCCGGCGTTCTGCGGGATCACCCGCTGCTGGAAAAACCGGGCGCCGGTGCGCAGCATGTAGTACTGGTTCACGTACTTGAAAAACTGCGGCGCGATTTGCCGGCGCACCCGCGCCAAGGCGCGCTCGATCAGGCCGTAGCGCTGATTCTGGTAAGCGTAATTGAGCAGGGTCCACAGCGCCAGCAGGTTGAAGCGGTTGAGCCGCAGCGACCGCAGCGCTTGTGTCGCGCCAAGCTTCAGCAGAGGCAGGGAAACGATGCCGCGATTGGTCATCTCCTTGAACATTACGTACTGGGTATCGCGAGTCGGCTCGGCCTTTTTCAGTAGGGTGTTCGCCGTCACCATCAGGGCGCCCTGTTCGCGCTGGTCCATCAGGATGATGGCGAACACCAGCAGGGCGTCCAGCGGCACCAGCAATTCCTTGCAGGCAAGCTGGGCGATCACCACCTCGTAACAGGCCAGGATTGCATCCTTGCTGCGGTAGCCGGGGTCGGTGGATGCCCGCGAGCAGATGGCGACGAAAACCTCGCCGAGGGACTTGATCACCGAGTCGACGAACTCCGCGGCAGCACGGGGCATGGCGGATTGCAGCGTGACGGCCAGCTTCAGATAGGCGCGCAGGGCGGCCACTTCGTCGCCGGCGAATTGCAGCGACTTGGCGTAGAGCAACTCGATTGCCTGGTTATTCGCGTCCGCGTCGAGGGCGGCCCGACAGCGCTGCTGGGCCTCGGCAATGTTGCCCGCCAGGATTAGCTGGTAAATCTCGTTGGCAGCCTCGCTGAGCGGGATCACGTCAGCCCGCCCGCATCTGCTGGCCGAGCCAGGCAAGGGAGAGCCGGTCATGGCGATAGGCGGTGGCCTTGATGCGGACATATTCCTGCGCCCAATTGACACCCGGCAGCTCGTCCCAGGAATTCAGCAACAGCAGCGGCAGCTCCGCATAGGCGCCGTTCCACTCCGGCTTGATCACCACCGGGATGCAATCCAGATACTGGGCCTGCCAGAAGCGCGGCGAGTCCAGGCCCCGCCCTTGCGGGCAGAGGCAGAACTTGTGGCGCGCCAGTTGCCGCAGCGCATCCGGATAGTCGACCGCGGCATCGACGGTGGCGCCGAGGCCGGCGGCCTGGGCCAGCAGCGCGGCATGGGCCGGGCTGTCGGCAGCGAAGCCGGCATACAGCAGGGCGCGTTTTTCGATCCGGCGCGAGGCGGCGAACAGTTGTTCTACCTGCCCGGCCTCATCGCCCGCACCCACTGGCAGCGGCGACAGGCGGCTATGGGAGACGGCGCTGTGCTGTGCCCAGCAACGCGTCAGTTGCGCATGGTTGAGCCAGTCCAGATCGTTGAGCCCAACGCCCAGTTCCGGGTTGAGCGCCAGCAGCACATAGGGCTGGCTCAACCGTGGCGCCACATAGAGCTTGAAGTACAGCAGCAGCGCGGTGTCGAGGGCAATGACCGCGGCCTTGCCGCATGCGTCGATGAAGGCCTTGTCCGGCACCAGCAACTGGCCGGCGTCGTTGCGCGCGATCACCAGGCAAGGGCCGGGCTGCGGCGCCAGGGCCAAGGTGATGTCGGCCTGGCGGCGCAGGCCCTCGCTGCCAATGATCTCCGTCGGCGCGGCGGGCACGCCGTGATTGAAGGGCGAGACCGCAGCCAGATCCTTCGAGTGAGCATGCACGCAGAGCACCGGCACCCGCTCGTCGTTCCGCGCCAACACCGGGGCGCGCACCTGTTCGTGCACATCCCAGCAGACATCGAAATCGCGCAGATCCAGTTCGCTCGATTCGTTGATGAAAAAGCGGCTGTCGTGGGGATTGTTCAGCCAATGCACGCCGCCCAGGTACTGGCCGATGGCGGCGGCATCGAACACCCCGCCAAATTGTTCGATGCCCTCGCTGTAGCGCTTCGGGTCCAGCCCCTTGCGCGCCGCATAGGCGGCCGGGATGGTCGGCAGGGGCCGGGCGATGTCCGGATTGCCGATGCAGAAGCTGCCGACGCTTTCCATGTCGTTGCGATCCGGCTCGGTCAGCAGGTGCTCGGCCAGCCGATCCGAGGCCCGATGGTTGGCGCACCAGACCAGGCCGGCGATGGCCCGGTTGCGATCCAGCGGCACGGCGAAGTCGGCGTGGCGGCGGAAGGCCGCCAGTTTGTCCGCCGGGTCGAAATACAGCACCACGTCGTTTTCCAGGTGCACCACGTCCTCGGCGCCGCTATGGCGGATGTAGTCGGCCAGGATCAGGAAGCGTTCGGTGGCGAAGTACCAGAAGCCGTCGCGGAACTCCCGATTCAAGGCGGAATGGGCGCGGAAGCGGGTGGTGGCATCGCTGGCGGGAATGCTCTCGATGGCGCAGAAGGCGTGGCCACTGCCAAGCCGGCTGAGGGCCTCCTGCTGGCACTCGTTGGCGAGTACGACGATTTCCGATTTCGGCGCAACCCGCCGGGTGATGGCCAGGGTATCGCCCATGTAAGCGGGCAACGGGGAGTTCCCGGCGTAAACCAACACGATCATCGCGATACCTTGGCGGTCGAAGAGTGGGGAAATGCTCGCATCCGGTGCCGGGCGCCGCCGCCCGCCATGAATGCTGCCGGAACGAATGGCGGTGCAGCCCAAGCTCAGGTGCCCATGACATACTAGCCGCTGCTTTCTGGCCGATATTATCGAATCCGCGACAGTGGCAGAGTCGCCGATATAGGCGATGTTCTACCGGCCAATTTTTTCCTTGTCGATGCACCGTCAAAGCCGCCTCGGGTGGCCGTTGCGGATGTTTTCGGCACACCCTTATCTGGACAAGAGATATGAAAAATATCCTGATCGAAGGCTGGCGCGGCATCAATCATTCCTTTGCCCTGGTGAACCAGTTCCAGCTTGCCCAGTTGCTCGACATGCCGGCGCTGAACCTGCGCCACGCCGACCTGCCCTTCCTCAATCCGGCCTGGAACCGGACGGACAACAATCCCGGCTTCGCCGCCGACCTGCAGGCCCGCATCGATGCGATTCCCGCCCCCGGCGACGAGGAATTCGACACCGCCTACAGCATCGGCTGGCCGGCGCGCTGTTCGCAAAGCCACTGCAAGAAGGCGATCACTTTTTTCGTCACCGAATTTGGCGTCAGCGTGTCCGACTTCGCCGAGGGCGGCCGCGATATCGGCCGCTACACCCGCGATCAGAACGTCTTCGCGGTGCCTTCCACCTGGGCGAAGCGCAAGCTGGTGGAGTTCGGCTTCCCCGCCGAAAAAGTGCACGTGGTGCCCCACGGCGTCGATCCGGCGGCCTTCGCCCCGCCTATTCCCGAGCAGCGGACTCAGTTGCGCACGCAGCTCGGCGTCAAGCCCGAGGAGTTCATGTTCCTCAATCTCGGCGCGATGACCTGGAACAAGGGCATCGACATCCTGGTGCGGGCCTTCGCCGTGATCCGGCAGCGCCACCCGCACGTCAAGCTGATCCTCAAGGATCAGAAAAAGCTCTACGGCGTGGGCGCCGAGAGCGCCCTGCAACAGTTGATGAGCCAATCGCCGGAGGTCATCACGGACGATGTGCGGAACGCCATGGTGCTGGTCACGTCCACCATGACGACGCCGCTGCTGAATCTGCTGTACGGCTCGGCCGACGCCTATGTCTCGCCGTATCGGGCGGAGGGCTTCAATCTGCCGGTGATCGAGTCCATCGCCGCCGGAACGCGGGTGATCGTCACCGCCGGCGGCGCCACCGACGACTTCTGCAACTCGGGAGTGGCGATGAAGGTGGAAAGCACGGCCGTCGACAATCACACGCTGGGCATCAAGCCCCCCGGCCACCACCTGGAGCCCAGGCTCGACAGCGTGATCGCCCAGATGGAGGCCGCGGTGACTGGGCAAGGGCCTTCGGCGGAGAGCTTCGCCGCGGGCCGCGAACTACTGCTGGCGAACTATTCCTGGCAGGCATGCACGCGGCGCCTTGCGGAGTTGTTCTAGGGAAAGGGTTTGAGTAGTGCGCCCCGTGATATCGAGCGCAGCGAGCCGATAGTAGCCTCCCCGTGAGGGGAGGATGGGAGGGGCGGGCGTTTATGCCCTGAGCGCTAGCTCAGGGCGTCGCGAGCGCCGCCCAGTTGGGCCTTACGCCACATGGCGATGTAGTTGGCTTCCAGGTTGCGGCAGAAGCCGGCGGTGTCCAGCAGGGCGCAACTGGCCCGATTGGCCTGCAGCTTGGCCTTGGCCTCCGCCAGCCGTTGCGGCGATGTCGCCAAATCGAAGGCCAATGCCTCGTAGTCGGCCAGGGAGTGCACCGCCAGCTCGGGCATGCCGATCGCATGCAGCAGGCTGCCCGCCACCCGCCCCGGAAAAGCGCTGCCCATGTAGCTGACCACCGGCAGCCCGGCCATCAAGGCATCGGCGGCAGTGGTGTGGGCGTTGTAGGGATAGGTATCGAGGAACAGGTCCGCTTGGCGGTAGCGCGCCAGGTGGTCTTCCACCAGCGGCACGCGGGTGGCGAACACCAGCCGTGCCGGATCGATGCCCCGCTGTTCCGCCTCGCGCCGCAGATTGCGCTGCGACAGTTCGTTGCGCGACATCAGCCACAGCACGCTGCCGGGAACACGCCGCAGCAGATTCATCCAGACATCGAAAACCGGCGGTGTCACCTTGTAGTCGTGGCTGAAGGAGCAGAACACCACACCGGTCTCCGGCAGGCCGCACTCGGCCCGGGTCGGGGTGCGCTCCGAAATCTTGATGCCGTCGTCGGTCGGCATGTAGGTGTCGGGCAGATAGAGCACCTGCTCGGCGAAGAAGGGCCGGTTCTGTTCCGGAATGATGTAACGGTCGGCCAGCACGTAGTCCATGTGGTCGTTGCCCAAGGTGCCGGGGTAGCCGAGATAGGAGACCTGCACCGGTGCCGGCCGGTAGGAAAAGATGTCGTTGCGCGAGTCGGCGGTGTAGCCGGCCAGGTCGACGGCAACATCGATTTCCAGTTCGCGCATCAGCTCGGCAATCTGCCGGCTGCCCATGCTGCGGGCATCGACGAAGCGGTCGAAGGCGCCGACGAAGCGGCTGCGCAGGCGGCTCTGGTCGTCGACGCCGAGGGAGATGGCGGTCAGCTCGAAGCGCGATTTGTCATGGCGCTCAATCACCCCGGCCATCAGGTGGCCCACCGGATGCTCGCGCAAATCCGGGGAAACATAGGCCAGGCGAATCTTCTCGTGGCGATAGCGCTCGCCGGTCCATAAGGGCGCCGATTGCTTGGGATAGAAGTGATTGGAGAAGGTCCGCGCCGCCTGCAGGTGATCGCTCGGCGAATCGGAAATGGCCATCAGGGCCAAGGTCTTGCAGCTGCGTCGACCGGCACGAATCCCTTCGACGATGCGCTCGGTCAGCGCGGCCAAGTTGCGCCAGTCGCAGATGTGCATCTGCTCGAAGCAGAGCAGGCCCAGGCCGTAGTCGTAATTCGGATCGAGGGTCAGCAGCCGCTCGAACATGGTGATGGCCAGCTCGGTCTGCTTGAATTCGGACAGCAGGATGCCGCAGTTGCCGAGGGCCGAGGTGCTGTTGGGATCGAAGGTCAGCGCCCGGTTGAAGCGTTCCAGGGCTTCGCTATGGCGCAACAGGTCGCGCAGCAGAACCCCGCTGTTGATCAGCGCATTGACCGCATCGGGCTGCTGCTTCAAGGCTTCGTCATAAGCTTGCAAGGCCTCTTCCTTGCGCCCCAAGGCTTGCAGGGCGGCGCCGCTGATGAACTTCATCTGCGCGAAGCCCGGCGCCAGGGCGGCGCCTTGTTCGGCCAACCGGAGCGCCGCCGCCGGGTTGCCGGCGTTCAGCGCGATTCCCGCCAGGGAATAGATCGCCGCGACGTTTTGCGGGTCGCTTTGCAGAACCTCATTGAACAGCGTCGCCGCTTGGGCGATCTCGCCCTGGTTCTGCAATTCAACTGCCTTGATCAATTTGTCATTCATGGCTGGTGCGGCGAGGCCCGGGGTTCGCGATGAAGCCGCCAATCATAGCAACGAGTCTGCGCACTACGGGCAACGCCTGGGCAAACAAAACGGGTAAACAGAGCTGTCCTCTGGCCACAGCAGCCATCGTTGGGCAAGCAAGGGCCGCTACCGCCGCGGAATCCCTCAGGCAATGGCTCCGCTAGAAAGCAATCGAGCTGCCGCAGCAGCTCGATTGCTTTGATACCCCCGCGAGACTTCTTACGACTTGTTGTTCGTCGTGAGAATGCCGGTATTCGGCTTGTGCAACTCAGGCAGGCCATTGGCACCCGTCGAGAAGGTCGCCGCTTGCAGGCCGGTCGAGGCCGTTTGCACAATCCGCTCGCCATTGGCATCGAACTGGCCGAGCAGGTTTGCCATGGCGCCGACATTGGCACCGACCGGCGTTACACCTTCTTCTCCAGCACCCACGCCGCTGTTGAGAGCAGTCAGCTTCGACAGAGTATCCGGCGCGGCTTGGGCGTTATTGAACGATGCCATCGCCTGAACCATGCCGCTCACCTGGGTTTGCAGCGTCGAGGAACCCGCGGAATGGGAGGCCATGAACCAGACGTCAGCCATGGCGTGAGTATTGCCATCCTGAGTCTGGTAACCGGACTTGAGACCAACCCAGTTGCCATTGTTCTGCTCGGCGGAAGACATTGCCGTAGCGTCAAGCTTGGCGATGCCAAGGGTGTCGAGCGTCTTCAATTCACCCGCTTCGGTTACGCCGTCGGAGTTGGCATCGACCCAAATCTTGATGTCCTTCCAGGCTGCATCCTTGTTGTCGATGGCACCGTCTCCATTGCCGTCGAGCGACTGCAGCGCCTGGTAGCCGTCCTTGGCGGTTTCGCCGTTAGCCATGACGAAGGCGCTGCCGAACAATTGCTTGCCGCTGGTGATGGCGCCCGTGTTGGTCGGATCGTTGGGATCGTAGACCAGCAGGCCATCCTTGGGCGCAACCCAGCCGGTGCTCACCTTCTGGCCCGTCCCGCGAATATCAAACTGGACACCGGAGGCGATATTGAGGGTACTGACACCGTTGCCATCCAGGTCCAGCACCAGCGGTGTGGAGAAGGTCAGGTAGTTAAGCTGGGTGGTCGTCACCGCCGCGCCGAAGTTCGAGATCGCCTGGACCTGGGCTTCGGTCATCGCCGAAGCCTGGGTGGTGGTGATACCGAAGGCGAACTGAGCGGTGGTCAGCGCAGCGATCTGCGTCGTCGTGAGCGCAACGATCTGCGCGGTCGTCAGCGACGCGATCTCCGTCGTGGTCAGGCCATTGGCGATCTCATTGGTCGTCAGCGACACGAGTTGCGCAGTGCTGAGTGCGGCGACTTGGGTCGTGCTCAGCGCGGCGATCTCGGTCGTGGTCAGGCCGTTGGCGATCTGGGTGGTCGTCAGGGCGGCGACTTGCGTCGTGCTCAGCGCGGCGATCTCGGTCGTGGTCAGGCCGTTGGCGATCTGATTGGTCGTCAGGGCGGCAATCTGCTTGGTCGAGAGCGCAGCAACCTCGGTCGTGGTCAGGCCGTTGGCGATTTCGTTGGTCGTCAATGCGGCAACCTGACTAGTCGTCAGCGCAGCAACCTGCGTCGTGCTCAGGGCAGCGATTTCGGTGGTGGTCAGGCCATTGGCGACTTGCGTCGTGGTCAGCGCGGCAACCTGGGTCGTGCTCAGCGCGGCAACCTGAGTCGTGCTCAGACCATTGGCAATTTCATTGGTCGTCAGCGATGCGACCTGCACCGTGGTCAGCGCGGCAACCTGGGTGGTGCTCAGGGCAGCGATTTCCGTGGTGGTCAAACCGTTGGCGATCTGCGTCGTGGTCAGCGCCACGACCTGGCCGGTGCTCAGCGCAGCGAGCTCGGTCGTGGTCAGGCCATTGGCGATCTGATTGGTCGTCAGCGCGGCAACCTGCTTGGTGGTCAGCGCGGCGATCTCGGTCGTGGTCAGGCCGTTGGCGATTTCATTGGTCGTCAGCGACGCGATCTGGCCCGTCGTCAGCGCGGCAACCTGGGTCGTCGTCAGCGCGGCAATTTCCGTCGTGGTCAGGCCGTTGGCGATCTGATTCGTCGTCAGGACAACGAGTTGGGCCGTCGAGAGC
>DATDMT010000204.1:0-6926 GCA_036518635.1 Rhodocyclaceae bacterium
CTCCCCCTCGCGGGGGAGGCGACTAAACGGCTCGCTGCGCTCGATATCACCGGGCGCAATGTTTAAACTCTTCACGCTATACCTCAGCCATTGCAAGGACTTGCCATGACCCAGAATGTCGAATACATCGAGAACCTGACCTACGACGAAATCCAGGTAGGCGATTCGGCCACCCTGTCGCGCACCTTCGCCAACGAGGACATCCAGGCCTTCGCCGCCATGAGCGGAGACATCAGCCCCGCCTATGTGGACCCTGAGTTCGCCCGTTCGTCCACCTTCCGCGAAATCGTCGCCCACGGCATGTGGCCCGGCATTCTGGTCACCACCTTGCTGGGCACCGAGTTCCCCGGCCCAGGCACGATCTTCCTCGACCACGCGATCCACTTCGTCCATCCGGTACACGTGGGCGACACCATCACCGCCAAGATCACTTGTAACCGCAAGTTCGACCACAGCCACCACATCATTTTCGACTTCGTCTGCACCAACCAGGAAAACGCCGAGATCATTCGCGGCAACTTCGAAGTCCGCGCGCCGCGCGAAAAGATTCGCCGGCCGAAGATTCAGTTGCCGGAACTCAAGCTGGCGCAGACCAAGAAGGCCCGCTACGAGCATCTGCTGACCATCACCGCCGGCCTCGAGGCGATCCCCATGGCGGTGGCCCATCCCTGCGACAAGGAATCCCTGGGCGGCGCCCTGATGGCCCGCGACGAAGGCCTGATCATCCCCACCCTGGTCGGCCCCGAGGCGAAGATTCGCGCCCTGGCCCAGGAGAACGGCTTCGACCTGCACGACTGCATCATCATCGACGTGCCCTACAGCCACGCTGCCGCCGAAGTCGCGGTGGCCCTGGTGCGCGAGGGCAAGGCCGAAGCGCTGATGAAGGGCTCGCTGCATACCGACGAGCTGATGGGCGAAGTGGTGGCACGCAACGGCCTGCGCACCGACCGCCGCATCAGCCATGTGTTCATGATGGACGTGCCGACCTACCCGCGCCCCCTGCTGATCACCGACGCCGCGGTAAACGTGGCGCCGACCCTGGAGGAAAAGGCCGACATCTGCCAGAACGCCATCGACCTGGCGCTGATGCTGAAGATCGAGCTGCCCAAGGTGGCGATCCTGGCCGCCGTCGAAACCGTCAATCCGAAAATGCAGGCGACGCTGGACGCCGCCGCCCTGTGCAAGATGGCCGACCGCGGCCAGATCAAGGGCGGCCTCTTGGACGGCCCGCTGGCCTTCGACAACGCCGTGTCCCTGGTGGCCGCCAAGACCAAGGGCATCAAGTCGCCGGTGGCCGGCCAGGCCGACATCCTGCTGATGCCGGACATCGAGTCGGGCAATATGGTGGCCAAGCAGTTGGAATACCTAGCCGACGCCCTGGCCGCCGGCATCGTGCTCGGCGCCAAGGTGCCGATCGTGCTGACCAGCCGCGCCGACACCGCCCGCACCCGCACCGCCTCCACCGCGGTAGCGATGGTGATGGCCCACGCCAAGCGCCGAGGCATGAAGTAAATGGCCGACGCGATCCTCACCCTCAACGCCGGCTCGTCCTCGATCAAGTTTGCCCTGTTCGCCCTCGGCGATACGATTCCCGAACAGGCCGAGATGATCGGCCAGATCGACGGCATCGGCGCCAAGCCCCACATCAAGGCCACCGACAAAAACGGCCAACGCCTCGACGATGTGGACATCCCCCTCACCGGTGATGCCGACGCGCAGCACCACGGCGCCCTGGAGTTTCTGGTGAACTGGCTGCACGACCACGAGGCCGGCTGGCGCATCGTCGGCGTCGGCCATCGGGTGGTCCATGGCGGCCGGGAGTATGCAGCGCCGGTGAAGCTGGACGGTGCGGCGATTTCCTTTCTGTTCAGTCTGATCCCGCTGGCGCCGCTGCACCAGCCGCACAACCTGGATGGCATCGACGCGATGCAGACCTGCCTGCCGGGCATTCCCCAGGTGGCCTGCTTCGACACCGCCTTCCATCGCAGCCAGCCCGACGTCGCCCAGCGCTTCGCCCTGCCGCGCAAGATCAGCGCCGAAGGCGTCCGCCGCTACGGCTTCCACGGTCTCTCCTACGAGTACATCAGCGATGTGCTGCCGCGCCATCTCGGCGAAAAGGCCAAGGGCAAGATCATCGTCGCCCACCTCGGTAACGGCGCCTCGATGTGCGCCATCGACAACGGCCGCAGCGTCGCCTCGACCATGGGCTTCACCGCCGTGGACGGCCTGATGATGGGCACCCGCACCGGCAATCTGGACCCCGGCGTGATGCTCTATCTGATGGAAAATCACGGCATGGACGTCAAGGCCCTGACCAAGCTGCTCTACAAGGAGTCGGGCCTGCTCGGCGTCTCCGGCATCTCTCAGGACATGCGGACCTTGCTGGAATCCCCGGCGCCGGAAGCCGCCGAGGCGGTGGAATTGTTCTGCTACCGCATCCTGCGGGAGATCGGCTCCCTTTCCGCGGCTCTCGGCGGACTCGATGCCCTGGTGTTCACCGGCGGCATCGGCGAACACGCCGGCCCGGTGCGTGAGCGGGTCTGCGCCGGCCTGGGCTGGCTCGGGGTAGCATTGGACCTGGAGGCGAATCAGGACCACGCCATTCGCGTCAGCAGCCCCGCCAGCAAGATCGATGTGCTGGTGCTGCCGACCAACGAGGAATGGATGATCGCCCGCCACACCGCCGACCTATTGGAGTAAGCCCTTGTCCGTTCCCCATGCCGCATCCGGCCATGTTCATCACCACGACCATGGCTGCGGTCATGGGCATGGACATGATCACCACCATCATCATCACGGCCACGGCGCCACCGGCAGCACGCTGCAGATGGCGCTGCTGCTGACCCTGGGCTTCGCCCTGGTCGAAGCCGTCGCCGGCCTCCGCGCCGGCTCCCTGGCCCTGCTGGGGGATGCCGGCCACATGGTCACCGACAGCTTCTCCCTGGCCCTGGCGGCCCTAGCCGCCTGGCTAGCGAAGAAGCCACCATCCCAGCGCCATTCCTACGGCCTCGCCCGCGGCGAGGTGCTGGCCGGTTTTCTCAACGCCGGCTTCATGCTCGCCGTGGTGCTGTGGATCGGCGTCAGCGCAGTACTGCGCCTGCTGGAGCCGCGCCCGGTGGCCGGCGAGACGGTGACCATCGTCGCCGCCATCGGCCTGGTGATCAATCTTGGCGTCGCCTGGCTGCTGTCCCGCGGCGAGCAGAACCTGAATACCCGCGGCGCCCTGCTGCATGTGCTGGGCGACCTGCTCGGCTCGGTGGCAGCCCTGGCGGCCGGCCTGATCATTTCCCGCACCGGCTGGACGCCGATCGACCCGCTGCTATCGATGCTGATCTGCGCCCTGATCGTCGGCTCCAGCCTGCGTCTGGCGCGGGAAGCGCTGCACGCCCTGCTCGACGGCGTGCCGGATGAAATCTCGCTGCCTGAGGTGGGCCAGCGCATGGCCGCCGATCCGGGCGTGCATTCGGTGCACGACCTGCACATCTGGCCGCTGTCGTCCTCACGTACCGCCCTCTCCGCCCATGTGGTGCTACACCGCCTGGAAGACTGGGACAGCGTGCTGCCGCGCCTGCAAACGCTGCTCCAGAAAGACTTCGAAATCGATCACATCACCCTGCAGCCGGTCCGCCACAGCGGGACGGTCAGCCCCCTGCCCAATCCGAGTCGCCGCCAGCCATGACCTCCCCCACCCGCGCCGTCATCAGCGGCCACTCCCGCGGCCTCGGCGCCGCCATTGCCGAAAACCTGCTGGCCCGCGGCATCGCGGTGCTGGGCCTGGCCCGCCAGGGCAACCCGGCCCTGGCCGCCGCCTATCCGCAACTGCTGCAGGAGGCGGCCCTCGATCTCGCCGACGACGCGGCTCTCGCCGCCTGGTGCGATGGCGGACGGATGGCGGAATTCCTCTCCGGCTGCCACCGGGGCCTGCTGATCAACAACGCCGGCACCGTGCAACCGGTGGCCGCCCCCGGCCACCAGGGTGCGACGGCCATCGCCCGGGCAGTGGCCTTGAACGTGGCGGCGCCGCTGATGCTGGCCGATGCCTTCGCCGCCCTGCCGCTGGCCGAGCGCCGCCTGCTGCACATCTCCAGCGGCGCGGCGCGCAGCCCCTATGCCGGCTGGAGCGTCTATTGCGCCACCAAGGCCGCCCTCGACATGCACGCCCGCGCCGTCGCCGCCGACGCCCTGCCGGGGCTGTCCATCGTCAGCCTGGCCCCCGGGGTGATCGACACCGACATGCAAGCCGAGGTGCGCGCCTGCGACACCCAGGCCTTCCCATTGCGCGACCGGTTTCTCGCCCTGAAGCGGGAGGGCCAGCTCAGCTCTCCGGCCGCCTGCGCCGAACGCCTGGTGAGCCACCTCCTCAGCGCCGACTTCGGCACCTCCCCGGTGCAGGATTTGCGCGAACTGTAAGCCCGGCCGACCGCCGGGAACCACACCCGAAACCCGGGTGTTGCACCTGACGAATCCATGCTGCAAAGCAATATCGGCGTGGGGCATTTCGCAGGTCTATAACCAAAGTTGAAAGGCCCGCCGGGCCGATCCGCCATCCTCGCGGGTCCACGCGAATTCGCTCGATTTCGTGCCTGAGAAGGCACCTGCAAGGCGACGATTAAGCCCCTGAATCCGGGGCTTTTTCTCCTTAGCCGCCCCGGGGGCACACCTACTATATCTAGTACGCGATCAACACTCGACCCACTAGATGTTGTGCAAGTGATTGATTTACCGATGGTCAAAATTTTTTCCTTTTCAGTACGAAAAACCATCGCTATCCTTGCCGCCCAGACTACAGATTTGCTTCATTCCTAAAACACTTCTCAGGATAAAAAAATATGACGACTGACATCCGCAGCTCCGAGGAGTACCACCTGCAAGAAACCCCCGTCGGCCAACTCGGCCTGCCCCTGCCCCAGGAAATTTCGGGCGAGGTGCTGATCGAGAAATATGCCAAGGGCAATGAGCGCAACGTCCATGAGGTGCGCGCCCGAGTCGCCCGCGCCCTGGCCGCCCACGAGCCGGACGAGACCCGCGCCTACTGGGAAACCCGCTTCATCGAAGCCCAGGAACACGGCTTCGTCCCCGCCGGCCGGATCAACTCCGCCGCCGGCACCGACCTCTGCGCCACCCTGATCAACTGCTTCGTCCAGCCGGTGGGCGATTCCGTCGGCGAGACCGTGGACGGCCGCCCCGGCATCTACACCGCCCTGGCCCAGGCCGCGGAAACCATGCGTCGCGGCGGCGGCGTGGGTTACGACTTCTCCTCGATTCGCCCGATCGGCGCCCTGGTCAAGGGCACCCAGTCCCGCGCCTCCGGCCCCATCTCCTTCATGCGCGTCTTCGACCGCTCCTGCGAGACCGTCGAATCCGCCGGCTCCCGCCGCGGCGCCCAGATGGGCGTGATGCGCTGCGACCACCCGGACATCGAGGACTTCATCCACGCCAAGGACAAGGGCGACCTGACCAACTTCAACATCTCGGTGGGCGTCACCGACGAGTTCATGAAGGCCGTCGAAGCCGATGGCACCGTGGACCTGACCCACCGCGCCGCGCCCAGCGCCGAAGTCCTGGAAGCCGGCGCCTACCAGCGCGAAGACGGCCTCTGGGTGTACCGCAAGGTGCCCGCCCGGGACCTGTGGGATCAGGTGATGCGTTCCACCTACGACCACGCCGAGCCGGGGATTCTGTTCCTCGACCGAATGAACCGGGACAACAACCTCTACTACTGCGAGACCATCGAGGCCACCAACCCCTGCGCCGAACAGCCGCTGCCGCCCTACGGCTGCTGCTGCCTGGGCTCGATCAACCTGACCCTGTTCGTCGAGGCCGCCTTCACCGAACAGGCCAGCTTCGACTTCGCCGGCTTCGCCAAGGTGGTCGAGACTTCGGTGCGGATGCTGGACGACGTCCTCGAAGCCACCCACTGGCCGCTGGAGCAACAGGCTGCCGAAGCCGCCTCCAAGCGCCGCGTCGGCCTCGGCTTCACCGGCCTGGGCGACACCCTGATCATGCTGCGCCTGAAGTACGACACGCCGGACGCCCGCGCCATGGCCACCAAGATTTCCGAGTTCATGCGCGACAAGGCCTACCTGGCCTCCGTCGAGCTGGCCAAGGAACGGGGCGCTTTCCCGCTGTTCAACGCCGATCTGTATCTGTCTGGCGGCAACTTCGCTTCGCGCCTGCCCCAGGACGTCAAGGACCAGATCCGCAAGCACGGCATCCGCAATTCCCACCTGCTGTCCATCGCCCCCACCGGCACCATCTCCCTGGCCTTCGCCGACAACGCCTCCAACGGCATCGAGCCGCCCTTCTCCTGGACCTACACTCGCAAGAAGCGCATGGCCGACGGTACCCACAAGGAGTACGCGGTCGAGGACTACGCCTGGCGCCTCTACAAGCACATGGGCGGCGACACCAACAAGCTGCCCGACTACTTCGTCACCGCCCTGGAAATCTCCGCCCAGGCCCATGAGGAAATGGTCGCCGCGGTGGCCCCCTATGTGGACACCTCCATCTCGAAGACGGTGAACGTCCCCGCCGACTACCCCTACGCCGACTTCGAAGACCTCTACATGGCGGCCTGGAAGTCGGGCCTGAAGGGCCTGGCCACCTACCGTCCCAACAGCGTGCTGGGTTCCGTGCTCTCCGTGGCCCCCACCACCGAGCAAAAGCAGCCCCAGGACGTGACCCTGGATAGCGCCAACCGCCGCCTGTCCATCGGCGCCCTGCCCGCCCCGGTGCTGGCTTCCCTGCGCTGGCCCGGCCGACCGCGGATGACCGACGGCAACTCCGCCTGGTCCTACATGATCGAAACGCCCCACGGCGAATACGCCCTGTTCGTCGGCCAGATCGAGAACGACATGGGCCGCGCCCTGCCCTTCGAAGTCTGGGTGAACGGCACCGAGCAGCCGCGCGGCCTGGGCGCCGTGGCC
>DATDMT010000205.1:0-17861 GCA_036518635.1 Rhodocyclaceae bacterium
CCTTCATGATCTGCCTGTCGGCCTTCTTCGACTGGTATCTGGCGGACATGGTGCCGGCTCACAAGCTGGTGCCGACGCGGACCAGCATCGTCTTCTTCGCCCTCAACTTCATCTCCGTCTCGACCCTGATCTACCTGCTGCTAAAGCACTCGATCGAGGAGCAGTTCAAGGCCAAGGCCCATTTGCAGGAAGCGCACGCAGCCCTGCAAGGCGAGCAGGAGCGAGCCGAGCGCCTGTTGCTGAACATTCTGCCGGCCCCGATTGCTAGGCGCTTGAAGGAATCCAACCAGACCATCGCCGACGGCTTTGCCGATGTCACGGTGATGTTCGCCGACATTGTGAATTTCACCCAGGTGGCCTCGGGCATGTCGCCCTCGCAGGTGTTCACCATGCTCAACCGGATTTTTTCCGCCTTCGACGACTTGGCGGAGAAACACGGCCTGGAAAAGATCAAGACCATCGGCGATGCCTATATGGTGGCCGGCGGATTGACCGACTGCGCAGATAACTACAGCGCTGCGATGGCCGACCTGGCGATGGACATGCGTGACCTGCTGCAACGGGATTTCACCGTCAACGCATCGCGGCTGGATATCCGGGTCGGCATCGGTAGCGGTCCGGTGGTGGCCGGCGTCGTCGGCAAGAAGAAGTTCATCTACGACCTGTGGGGCGACACGGTGAATATCGCCAGCCGCATCACCACCGAGGGCGTGCCGGGCATGATCCAGTGCGACCCGATGACCTACAAGCGGCTACGCGATCACTACGATTTCCACGAGCCGCAGACCATCTACCTCAAGGGCAAGGGCGATATGACCGTGTATCGCCTGATCGGTCGCAAGGCGCAGAGCTAAGCGCCGCAGAGGCAGAAACAGACCTTTCCCGCTTGATTGCTGATCAGCTTGAGCTGATAGCCGGCCAGCCGCGCCGCATTGCTGGCCTGATACAGACCGATCCCCAGCCCGCTTTCCGAGGTAACGGGGCGGAAACCGAGATTGGCAGCAATGTTCGCCGGAACCGGCGAACCGGAATCGCAAACCTTCAGCCCGGGGATGCCGTCCTGCTGCCCCACCTCGATGGAAATCTCGATCCCGGGTTCCAGGGCGCGCTTCTCCAGCGCATTCTGCAACAGGTTTTCGGCGGCATTGGTGAACAGGGCACCCGGCACGGTGAACCCGTCAATCGCCGCGCCCTTGAAGCCGATGTCACGCTCCGTATAACGCTGTTGCAGCGCGCCCCACCAGTCGGCCATGGGAACCGGATCGCTGGAGTCCTTCACCGGATGGGTCAGCTTGTCCAAGGTCTGCTGCAGGCGTTGCGCCACCAGAGGGAGCTGCCGCGAAAACATTTCCTGCAAGGCCTGCGGTTCCTCTTTACCCCGAGCCTGGGCAGCGAACACCAGGGCATTCAACGATTGCAGCAGGTTTTTTACGTCGTGAGTCAGGCGTGCGCCGGTCTCATGTACTGCCTGGACATAGGCCATGTCACGCAAGCGCCGATCCCGCTGCTTGGTGCGGAAGAATTCGCCTAGCAACTGGGTTACCAGACCGAAGTGCCACACCAGCACGGGGGAAATGTCGTGGCGCGCATGCAGGGTCAGCACGATCCCGGCCTTGGCGAAGGTGCGGCTGACCTCGCCCTCCACACCGAAGCGACCATGCTGCCCTTCCGCATGCCATTCGCCACCGACGATGCCGGGCATATGGCCGAGCATGTCGCAACAAGCCTGCTGGAGAAAGTGGAAGGGATCTTCCTCACGACCGGCCAACGCCGCCAGGGAATGCAGCCACTGTTCGAAGGGCAAACCCAGAGACAGCATGTAACGCGAGGCGATCGACCCCAGGCCGGCGAAACCCGCCCGCGGATTCCACACCCAGCTCAGCAGGAACAGCATGGCCGCCATGGTCAGTATCGTGGTCAGCAAGGCGGAAATGTAGTCTGTGCCATGCAAGGCCATCAGCGATACGCTACCCAGGACCAGCACCGCCAGCAGCAGGATCAACAAGGCGCTATAGGCCAGATCAATCAGCCCCGGCCCGGCTTCCTTGCCGTGGGAGCCCGGCAATAGGGCCATCGCCAAAAACAGCACGGGCAGGCCATATTCGGCCAACTGCAACACCGGCCCACCGGCGCTGAGCCGCGGCACGGCCTGCGGCACGACGAACACCAGCAGCACGGCAATCAGGTAGGCCAGCGCGATCAGGTGGAACAGGCGCGGCGAACGCGCCGAATAAAGGAAGACCTGGCCACCTACGGTACCCGCCAGCAACATCACCCAGAGCACCATCACCCACCAGGAAACCCAGATCAGCCCGGCGCCGATCAGCAGGATGATCGCGCCCGCCGCCGGGCTGGCCAGTTGCGACTCGGCCCGGACGAAGGGCTGCCACAAGAGAAACAGCCCGACGTGGGCCAACAGCAGGGTGCGCCCCAGAGGGGAGACCACCCCCTGGAACAGCGCCAGGTGCAAAAATGCCAAGAGAATCAGCAGGACCCAGGGCCGGCGTGAGGCCAGGATGCGTGTTAACGCAGGAAACGGGCGGGCCGCGGAGGTATCGGAGGAGGTCATTGGCAAGAGATTCTAATGGGATACCAGGCTGCGCCGCCCCAAGCCTGTCAAAGCTTTCGACACACCCGTCGAAATCTGGACAGCGGGATGTGACTTAATCGTTGAAATACCCTGTAAATCAATACAAAAGTCCTATGGCACAACAGATGCTTTTAGATTCACACGTAACCATAAAACTGGAGACCGCAATGCCCCGAAAACAGTCAGGTTTCACCCTTGTCGAAATCGCCATCGTGCTGGTCATTATCGGCCTGCTGCTGGGTGGCGTACTGAAGGGTCAGGAACTCATCAACAGCGCGAAAGTCAAGAACTTCGCCCAAGACTTCAAGTCCGTGCCGCTATTCATCTACGGCTATCAGGACAAGTACAAGGCGTTGCCCGGGGACGATCCCAACTACACGACCCACCTTGGTGGCGCAGCAACCTCTGCGGGCGTTACCCTGTTGGCGCCGACTGGTGCGACATTGGGCAATGGAGCCCTGAATGGGAATTACAACTCCACCACGGCAACGGATGAAACTGTTGCCTTCTGGCAGCAGGTTCGCCTCGCTGGTCTGGCCGCAGGCCCAACGGCTTTCACAACCCCTTCTGCAGACGCTCCAACTAACGCTGACGGCGGCCGAATTGGCGTTCAGTCTACTGCGCCGATCACTGGCATGACTGGCTCATACTTTGTGTGCTCTGAAGGCATTCAGGGAAAATTTGCCAAGCAGTTGGATGTAACTATGGACGACGGAGACACCGCCAAAGGTTCTATGCGCGTAGCTGCTGGCCCGTATAGCGGCACAGCGTTGTCTGCAGTTTCAACGACCACAATCGTTGATGGCACGCCGTACATCGTCTGCCTAGCATTCTAAAATCCCCACTTAAATAAAATAAATAAAGCCCGCTTCGGCGGGCTTTATTTATTTACCGCGCAACAAACGCTCCTCCCCCGCCGCTAGGGCGGCCGGAATCCCCAACAGCACCAGCACGTCGCCGCTGAGCAGTTTGTCTGCGGGATCGGGATTGGCCTTGCGGGCGCCGGTGCGGCGGACGCCGGAAACGCTGCAGCGCAATTCATCCAGGCTCAGTTCGGTCAAGGTACGGCCAACGGCATAGGCGCCGTCGGGCAGGGTGACGGCGTGTAGCCGCGGCTGCTCATCGTCGCTGAGGTGATCGCTGGCGTCGGTAGCGCCATGGAAGAAGCCGCGCAGCAGGACATAGTGCTGCTCGCGCATTTCCCGCAGGCGGCGGACCACGCGGGACATCGGCACGCCGAGCAGGGCCAAGGCATGGGTGGCGAGCATGACGCTGGATTCCAGGGCTTCGGGCACCACTTCGGTGGCGCCGGCCTTGGTCAGGCGCTCCACGTCCTGATCCTCGGCGGCGCGAGCAATCACTGGCAGGTCTGGGCGCAGCGCGCGGACGTGGTGCAGCACGCGCTGGGCCGCCTGGCGGTCGCCGAAGGTGATGACCAGGATGTGGGCGCGGGCGATGCCCGCGGCCACCAAGGTTTCGCGGCGGGAGCAATCGCCGTAGTTGACCGGCTCGCCGGCCAGGGCGGCCTCGTTCACCCGCTCGGGATCGAGGTCCAGGGCCATGGTGGAGATGCCTTCCTGCTCGAGGAAGCGCGACAGGTGCTGGCCGGTGCGGCCGTAGCCGCAGAGGATGGCGTGCTTATTCGAGTTCATCGAGCGGGCGGCGATCTGGGTTAGCTGCATCGAGCGCATCAGCCATTCCGACGCAACGAAGCGCATCACCAAACGATCGGAAACCTGGACGATCAGCGGCGCCAGCAACAGTGACAGCACCAAGGCCGCCAGCACGATCTGCATGGGCTCCGTCGCTGCCAGATGGGCTTCGCGTATTTCAGACAGCAGCACGAAGCCGAATTCGCCGCCGGCGCACAACCACAGGCCGGTGCGCAAGGCCGTGCCGGGCGGCGCTCCGAGCAGGCGCGACAGCCCGCCGGCCAGCGCCAGCTTGCCGGCCAGCAGCAGCAGTAGAACCGCCCCCACCCATAGCCATTGGTCGGCCACCAGGCGCAGGTCGAGGAACATCCCGATGGTGATGAAGAACAGCCCCAGCAGCACGTCGCGGAAAGGCTTGATGTCCTCTTCCACCTCGTAGCGGTACTCGGTTTCGGAAATCAACATGCCGGCGAGGAAGGCGCCCAGGGCCAGGGACAAGCCGGCCGCATCGGACAGCCAGGCCAGCGCCAGAGTAATCAGCAGCACGTTCAACACGAACAGTTCGGCCGACTTGCGCCGCGCCACCATGAAAAACCAGCCGCGCATCAGGCGCTGACCGAGGAAGATCACCACGCTGAGCATCACCACTGCCTTGACCAGGGCCCAGGCCAGGGTCTCCATCAGCACGCCGGCAGGCTGGCCCAGGGCCGGGATCAGGATGATCAGCGGCACCACCGCCAAATCCTGGAACAGCAGCACGCCGATCACCTCGCGGCCGTGGCGCGAATCCAGTTCCAGGCGTTCCGACAACAATCTCGACAGCACCGCGGTGGACGACATGGCAACCACGCCACCCATGGCAAAGCCCGCCCCCCACCCCAGGCCAAAGCCCTTTGCCGCGATCATGGCGACGGCTACGGTCGCCACCACCTGGGCGGCACCGAGGCCGAAGACGATGCGCTTCATCGCATACAGCTTGGGCAGGGAGAATTCGAGGCCGATGGTGAACATCAGGAACACCACGCCGAACTCCGCCAGATGGCCGGTCACCTGGCTTTGCGGCACCAGGTTCAAGGCATGGGGGCCGATCAAGGCGCCGACCACTAAGTAGCCAAGCACCGGC
The DNA here is from genome assembly GCA_036518635.1 of Rhodocyclaceae bacterium. Taxonomy (GTDB): domain Bacteria; phylum Pseudomonadota; class Gammaproteobacteria; order Burkholderiales; family Rhodocyclaceae; genus AWTP1-18. Next base: position 5,366 of record DATDMT010000205.1, read on the forward strand.
GGTAGGTTGATGGAACGAAACGCGACTACCGCGAGAACAGCGGCAGCAAGAAGAAACAAGACGAGCTGAAGGGCGGAATCCATGAATAGTCGCGGTGCGGCAGCCGGGCGGTATGCGGTGCTTCGGTATAATCCGTCCCCATCATAACCGCGCCATTCCCATGACCCAAGCCCTTTCCCAGCAACACACCTTAGCCATGGCGCGACGCGTGCTGCGCATCGAAGCCGAGGCAGTGTTGGCCCTGGAAGCGCGCTTGAATGGCGACTTCATCCGCGCTGTGGAAATGATCCTGGCCTGTCCCGGCCGGGTCATCGTCAGCGGCATCGGCAAGTCCGGCCACGTCGGCCGCAAGATCGCCGCGACCCTGGCCAGCACCGGCACCCCCGCCTATTTCGTGCATGCCGCCGAAGCGGTGCATGGCGACCTGGGCATGATCGCCCGCGAGGACGTGCTGATCGCCATCTCGAACTCCGGCGAGAACGAGGAGCTGCTGACCATCGTCCCGGCGGTCAAGCGCCAGGGCGGCAAGCTGATCGCCATCACCGGCAACGCCGAGTCTTCGCTGGCCCGCGAGGCCGACCTCCACCTCGACGGTTCGGTCAAGGAAGAAGCCTGTTCGCTGAACCTGGCGCCGACCGCCAGCACCACCGTGGCCCTCGCCCTCGGCGACGCCCTGGCGGTGGCTCTGCTCGATGCCCGCGGCTTCGGTGCCGACGACTTTGCCCGCTCCCACCCCGGCGGCGCCCTCGGCCGCAAATTGCTCACCCACGTTGCTGATGTCATGCGCCCGGCGACGGAAGTGCCGATGGTCGATGCGGCAATGCCGGTGCCCGAAGCCCTGCTGGCGATGTCCCGCGGCGGCCTCGGCATGGTGGTGGTGGCGTCCGCAGCGGGCCAGGCCTTCGGCATTTTCACCGACGGCGATTTGCGCCGCGCCCTGGAGCGCTTCGGCGATCTGCGCGACGTTGCGGTCAGCAAGGTGATGACCGCCGCCCCCTGCACCATCGGCCCCGAGCGCCTGGCGGTGGAGGCGGTGGAACTGATGGAGTCACGCCGCATCAACCAGTTGATCGTGGTGGACTCGCAGGGCGCGCTGGCCGGCGCCCTCAACATGCACGACCTGTTCCGCGCCAAAGTGCTGTGATGCCTCGTCCCGGCGCTCCGCGATCATGAGATACGGCGCCTCCGCCGCATTCCCCCTGGTGTTGATGGGCGCCCTCGCCGGCCTGACCTATTGGCTGGACCGCACCACCACCGCCCAGGAGCAGATTCACCGCGCCAACAACCGCCACGACCCCGACTTCATCGTCGAGCGCTTCAGCGTCCAGCGCTTCGACCGCAAGGGCGATCTGGTCAATTCCTTGACCGCCGAGTCGATGACCCATTACCCCGACGACAACAGCACCGACGTCGTCAAGCCCGAACTGACCTACTACAACCAATTGGCCACCAAGGTCAGCTCCCGGGCAGCGCGCCTACTCAAGGACGGCAAGGAAGTACAGTTGACCGGCGACGTCAAAGTATTCCGTCCCGGAGCACAGGCGACGCCGGCGACGCTGATCCAAAGCCAGGCGCTGACCGTGTTTCCCGACGACGACCATGTGATCGGCAATGCCCCGGTCACCATCACCCGGGGAAAAGTGGCGATCCACGGCAACGCCCTCGACTACGACGGCAAACAACACATTTCCCGACTCTCCGGGCGCATACACGGCGAGTTCAAGAAAGAAAACAAATGACCCTGCGACTCCCATTCCGCCCTGCCCCTGGCCTGCTGATCATCGCCCTCCTGCTCGCCCATTCCGCCCATGCCGAACGTGCCGACCGGGAAAAGCCGATCAATCTGGAAGCCGACCGGGTCACCGTGGATGAGGCCAAGAAGGAGCATCACTTCGAAGGCAACGTCATCCTGACCCAGGGCACCCTGGTCATCAAGTCGGCCAAGCTGGTGGTAACCGAAGACGCCGCAGGCAACCAGAAGGGCACCGCCTCCGGCGGCGTTGATGGCCTCGCCCGCTTCCGCCAGAAACGCGAAGGCCGCGACGAATACGTGGACGGCGAAGCCGAGCGCATCGAATACGACGCCCACGCCGACAAGGCCGAGTTCTACGTCCGCGCCCACGTCAAGAGCGGCCAGGACGAAGTCCGCGGCCCCTTCATCGCCTACGACGCCAAGACCGAGACCTATCTGGTCAATGGCGGCCGCCAGGCCAACGGCCAGCCCAAGGGGCGCGTATCGGCCGTAATCCAACCGCGCACACAGGACGCTGCCAAGTAGAAAAACGCGTCGGACGGGAATGCGCCCGCCCTTGCGGCAGAGCCACCACCGACCCTCCGGACCGCCCAGGACGAACAAGCAAGGCACTGATTTTTAACGGATAAAATCCAATAAAGATTTTTTTGTGCAGCGCGTCAAAAAAGTATTGACAACGGGTTCTTCCTCCCTATAATTGGAACCGTGATGCAGTGCAACATCGCGCTACCGGGAGAACGATTCGACTGGGAAGTGCGATCAGGAATACCAAACCTCATTCGCCTCTTATCTGAATTGGAGAAAACCATGTCCTACGCCGTCCCCGAGCAAATCGCTTCCGCCAACAAAGCCAATGTTGAAAGCCTGCTGACCCTGGCCAACACCGCTTTCGCTTCCGCCGAGCGTCTGGCTGCCCTGAACCTGAACACCGCCCGCACCGTGCTGGAAGATGCCGTGTCCACCGCCAAGACCCTGATGGGCGCCAAGGACATCCAAGAGCTGGTCGCCCTGCAAAGCACCCTGGCTCAGCCCTCCCTGGAAAAGGCCGTTGCCTATTCCCGTAGCGTGTACGAAATCGCCACCCAAACCCAAGAAGAACTGACCAAGGTCTTCGAAGGTCAATACGCTGAAATCAACAAGAACGTCAGCGCCGTGCTGGACAAGGCCGCCAAGAGCGCCCCCGCCGGTTCCGACGTGGCCGTTGCCGCCGTCAAGTCCGCTCTGGCTGCCGCCAACAGCGCCTACGACAGCATCAACAAGGCTGCCAAGCAAGTCGCCGAAATCGCCGAAGCCAACGTTGCCGCTGCCACCAGCGCCACCGTCAAGGCTGTGGGCTCCTCCGCCCCCAAGGCCAAGAAGGCTGCCTAAGTTTTAGTTTGTCTCCTCCTCCAGCCCCGCAATGGGGTTGGCTTCAAACCCCAGTCATTGACTGGGGTTTTTTTTCGCCCCTAGAGAACGAGAAGCCTCAGGTCTTTTCGGAGAACTCGTAGCCGAAGACAGGCATCTCGGCGCGGATTTCGGCCATCGCCGCCGCCACCTTGGCAGCCTCGCCGCGGGCGCCGAGTTCGACGTGGCGGACGACGGTGTCGTCGCCCAGATTGGGCAGGCTGAACACCGTCACCCCCGGGTAATCGCGCTCGATCCGCTGCATCAGCGGAATCATCGTGCCCTCGATGCCCTTCCACACCAGGATCGCCTGTTCGATCTCGTCCACCTGATGGAAGCGCTCGGCGTAGTAGGTGTCGAGCACCCATTCCACCATCGGCCAGGCCATTTGCGGAAAGCCGGGAACGAAATGATGGTCGCCGTAGGAGAAGCCGGGGATGCGATTGAAGGGATTCGGGATGATCCGGCTGCCCTGGGGATAGACGCCCATCTCCAGATGGTTGGGCGTCACTTCGCGGCCCAGTTCGGCGAAGCGTTCACGAATTTCACGCTCGGCATCCGGATGCAGTTCCAGCGGCATGCCGGCAGCAGCGGCTGCGGCCTGGCGGGTGTGGTCGTCCGGCGTCGCGCCGATCCCGCCGAAGCCGAACACCACGTCGCCGCCGGCCATCGATTGGCGCAGGGTCTCGATCAGCCGCTGCCGGTTATCGCCGATGTAGAGGGACCAGTCCAGCACCAGCCCGCGTTTTTTCAGCATCTCCACCAGGCTGGCGAAGTGCCGGTCCTGGCGTTTGCCGCGGATGATCTCGTCACCGATGATGATGGCGCCGAAGCCCATGTCTTTCTCCTATCGTGGCCGTCCGTCCCACATCTTCTGCAGCCGCTTCACCGAGACCGGCGACGGCGTCCGCAACTCTTGCGCAAATAGTGCCACGCGCAACTCCTCCAGCAACCAGCGGAAGTCCTCGAAGAAGGGATCGGCGACGCCGCGCTGGGCGATGCGTTCCCGCTCGAAAGGCTTGTAGAGGCCCTGCCAGTCGGCCATCAACTGGGTGTCGCGGGCAGGATTGGCGCGAGCCTTGTCCAGGCGCAGGCCGGCAGCCTTGAGGTAGCGCGGGTAGTGGGCCAGGCGCTCCCAGGGCGTACTGAGAATGAAGCCCTTGGCCAACAGCGTCGCCAGTTGCGCGGTGATGTCGGCACAGGCTGCGGGGAAGGCCTTGTTCATACCGGCGATGCGCTTTTGCAGGGCCGTGTATTCGCTCAGCAAGCCACCCACCAGGCGGGCGATCTCCTGCCCGACCAGGCTGATCTTGCCCTTGGCCTGGGCCACCCGCGCCTCGAATTCGGCGCGATTGGCTGGCCAGGGTTCGTTCATACAGGTGCGCTCCAATGTCGCTGCCACTAGCTGGTCCTTCAACTCCTTCTCGGTGCCCATGCTCATGAACAGCAGGGCCATGTCGCGCAGGCCCGGCAGGTTCTTTTCGATGAACTTCACCTGGTCCTTCAGGGCCAGGGCGAACAACCGGCGCAGGCCGGCGCGGTGGGCGATGGCGGCCTTGTCCTCGGTGTCATAGGCACGCAGGGACACGCTGTCGCCGTCGTCGGTGAGGCCGGGGAAGCCGATCACCGTGCGCCCGCCCATCTTGACTTCAAGCAGCTCCGGCAGGGCCTCGAAACTCCAGCCGGTCAGGCCCTTCAGCTCGCCTTCCACATCCTCGGCCTTGACCTCGGCCTGGGCGAAGCTCTGCTCCACCCGGTTGCCGTACTGGGCGCGCAACTCGGGCAGGGAGCGGGAAAAGCCCAGGGTACCGCCATGCTCGTCGAGCAGGCGGAAATTCATCAGCAGGTGGGGCCGCAGCTCGCCGGGGCGGAAGGCATCCAGGGGCAGCTTCATCGCCAGGGTTTCCTCGACGCTGCGGGTCAGGGCCTTCACCAAGGGCTCATCGGTGTCCTGCTTCTCTTCGCAGAAACCCTCGGCAAAACCGTCCAGGGGCTGCAGGCGATGCCGGTATTTCTGCGGCAGGGTCTTCAGCAAGGCCACCACCTTTTCCTTCAGCAGGCCCGGCACCAGCCACTCGCAGCGATTGGCCGGCAACTGGTTCAAGGCCGGCAGCGGCAGGGACATGGTCACGCCATCGTCGGCGGCGCCGGGGTCATGCTTGTAGGTGAGCTTGAAGCCCTGGCCACGATAGCCGAAATGGGAAGGGAAGGCGTCGGTGGTGATACCCGCCGCCTCGTGGCGCATCAACTGCTCCTTGACCAGGAACAGCAGCTTCGGCTCCTTCTGCTCGGCTTCGCGCCGCCAGTGGTCGAAGGCCGCCAGGGAGGTAACGCCTTCGGGGACGATGGCATCGAAAAAGGCGTGAATCAGTTCCTCGTCCACCAGCACGTCGGGCCGTCGCGCCTTGTGCTCCAGGTGCTCGATCTCCCGCATCAGCTTCTGGTTATGCTGAAGGAATTTCCACTTCTTCAGCCAGTCCTCGTGCACGTCGCCCAGCACCAGGGCCTGGCGAATCAGGATCTCGCGGGACAGCTTGGCGTCCATCGGCCCGTAATTCACCCGGCGCCGGGCGTGAATCAAGAGGCCGTGCAGGGTCACCCGCTCCCAGGCCACCACCTGGCCCGGGCCCTTTTCCCAATGGGGGTCGAAGACATGACTGCGAATCAGGTGGCTACCCACCTCCTCCAGCCATTCCGGCTCGATCCGGGCGACGCAGCGGGCGAACAGGCGCGAGGTCTCCACCAGCTCGGCGGCGACGATCCAGCGCCCGGCCTTTTTCACCAGGGCCGAACCGGGATGGATGAAGAACTTGATGCCGCGGGCGCCCAGGTAGTTCTGCTCGTCCTCGCTCTTCAGGCCGATGTGGCCCAGCAGGCCGGTCAGCAGCGCCTTGTGCACCGACTCGTAGGTAGCGTCGAGCTGGTTCTCCTTCCAGCCGTGCTCGTGGCACAGGGTGGTGAGCTGGCCGTACACATCGCGCCACTCCCGCAGCCGCAGCCAGGAGACGAATTCCTTGCGGCACCACTGGCGCTGCTTGTTCGAGGTCTCGTGCTTCCACACCTCGTCGGCGGCCTTCCACAGCTTGAGCCAGGAGAGGAACTCGGACTTCTCGTCCTTCCACTTGGCATGGGCCTGGTCGGCGCTGCCGGCCGCTTCCTGCGGCCGTTCTCTTGGGTCCTGCACCGACAGGGCCGAGGCGATCACCAGCATCTCGCGCAGGCAGCCGTATTCGCGGGCGGCCAGAATCATCCGCCCCACCTTGGGGTCCAGGGGCAGCTTGGCCAGCTCGCGCCCCACCGGGGTCAGTTGCTTGGTCGTTTCGTTGATCGCACCCAGCTCCGCCAGCAACTGGTAACCGTCCGCCACCATCCGCGGCAGGGGCGCTTCGAGGAAAGGGAAGTCCTCCACGTCGCCCAGGTTCAGCGACTTCATCCGCAGGATCACCCCGGCCAGGGAGGAGCGCAGGATTTCCGGCTCGGTATGGGCCAGGCGCTTGTTGAAATCGTCCTCGGCGTAGAGGCGGAAACAGATGCCCGCCGACACCCGGCCGCAGCGCCCGGCCCGCTGCTTGGCCGCCGACTGGGCCACCGGCTCCACCTGCAACTGCTCCACCTTGTTTCGGTGGGAATAGCGCTTGACCCGGGCCAGGCCCGAATCCACCACGTAGCGGATGCCCGGCACGGTCAGCGAGGTCTCGGCCACATTGGTCGCCAGCACCACGCGCCGCCCCTGGTGGGAAGCGAACACCCGCGCCTGTTCCTGGGCCGACTGGCGGGCGAACAGGGGCAGCACTTCCAGGCCCGGCGGGTGATGCTTGCGCAGCGCCTCCGCCGCCTCGCGGATTTCCCGCTCGCCAGGGAGAAACACCAGCACGTCCCCCGGCCCCTCGCGGTGGGCCTCGCTCACCGCGTCCACGATAGCGTCGTTCAGATCGCGATCACGATCCTCGTCGAAGGGCCGGTAGCGGGTCTCAATGGGGAACAAACGCCCCGATACCTCGATCACCGGCGCACCGCCGAAATGTTTGGAAAAGCGCTCCGCATCCAGGGTCGCCGAAGTGATGATCACCTTCAGGTCCGGCCGCTTGGGCAGCAACTGGCGCAGGAAGCCCAACATGAAGTCGATGTTCAGACTGCGCTCGTGGGCTTCGTCGATGATGATCGTGTCGTAGGCCTTGAGCAGCGGGTCGCCCTGGGTTTCCGCCAGCAGGATGCCGTCGGTCATCAGCTTGATGTAGGTCTCCGGCGAGGCCTTGTCGGTGAAGCGGATTTTGAAACCGACGTAGCGCCCCAACTCGCTTTTCAGCTCCTGGGCGATGCGCGTCGCCGTGGCCCGGGCGGCGATCCGCCGCGGCTGGGTGTGGCCGATCAATCCGGCACAACCGCGGCCCAGTTCGAGGCAAATCTTCGGCAACTGGGTGGTCTTGCCGGAGCCGGTCTCGCCGCAGATCACCACGACTTGGTGTTTCTGGATGGCCTCGGCGATCTCCGCCCGCTTGGCATTCACCGGCAGGGCGTCGTCGTAGGCGATGGTCGGCCGCGCGGCGAGGCGCTGGGCAATGCGTTCCTGACGGGGATTCATCGCCGAATTTTACCGTGCCGATGGCTTGCACCCCGCAGACACCGGACGCCGGTTCGCCTCTACAATGGCCGCGCTCCCGCCCGCCCCTACACCAATGAAACCCCTGTTCCGCTTCAGCCTGCTATTTGCCGCCTGGTTCTACGCCGCTTCCGCCCTGGCGATGTCGGTCGCTTTCGTAAACCCTGGCAAGTCCGACGAAAAATTCTGGGTCAGCGTCAGCCGCTTCATGCAAGCCGCCGCCGACGACCTCGGCATCCAGCTCGAGGTGCTCTACGCCGAGCGCGACCCGGCCAAGACCATTGATCTGGCGCGCCAGATCGCGGCGCGGCCACAGCGCCCCGACTACCTGGTGACGGTGAACGAAAAACTGGTGGCCGGCGAAATCCTGCAGCTCACCGCCGCCAGCGGCATCAAGGTGTTCCTGATCAACAACAACCTCAGCCCGGAGCAGGAAGCCGCCCTCGGCAAGCCGCGCCAGCGCCTGCCCCACTGGATCGGCAGCCTGGTGCCGAACAACGAGGACGCCGGCTATCGCATGGCCGAGCAACTGATCGAAGCGGGCAAGCGGCAATTCCCCAAGCAGGCCAAGCTGGAGATGTTCGCCCTCGGCGGCGACCGCGCCACCGCCGCCGGCATCGAGCGCGAAGCGGGCCTGCACCGCGCCTTGCAGGCCCACCCGGAAATCAGCCTGCGCCAGCTCACCTACGGCGAATGGAGCCGAGCGCGCGGCCGCGAACAGGCCGAGGTGCTGTTCCAGCGCTACCCCGAAGCGCGCCTGATCTGGGCCGCCAACGACCAGATGGCCTTCGGCGCGATGGACGCGGCCGTCCAGCGCAAGCTGGAGCCGGGCAAGGACGTGCTGCTGAGCGGCCTCAACAACTCGCTGGAAGCCATGGAAGCCCGCGCCTCGGGCCGGCTCGCGGCCCTCGCCAGCGGCCATTTCACCACTGGCGGCTGGGCCATGGTGATGCTCTACGACTACCACCACGGCAAGGATTTCGCCCAGGTCGGCCCCCTGGAGCGGACCGAGCCCCTGTTCATGATGCTGGATGCCGGCCAAGCCAAACGCTTCGTCGAATTGTTCGGCGAATCCCGGTTCGAGCCGATCGATTTCCGCAGCTTCAGCCGGGTGCATAACCCGAAGCTGAAGGACTACCGCTTCTCGCTGCAGCCCCTGCTCAAATGATCCTTTCCGGCAACTCCCTGCCGCACCGCGTCGCCCGCCGCATCGTTGGCATCACGCTGTTGTCGCTGCTGCTCGCCTCCGCGGTGCTGGCCGCCAGCGCCTATCTGGACGAACGGGAGCGGCTGGAAACCCTGATCGGCCAGATCGAGAAGGCCTTCGCCCGGCCCATCGCCGAATCGGTCTGGCTGGTGGACACCCCGCAACTGGAAGCCCAGTTGCAGGCCCTCACCCGCATCGACGGCGTCTCCCATGTGGCGGTGACCACCTTCACCGGCCAGCGCTACCACTATGACGGCCCGACCGGCGCCGACCACGACCGCCTCAGCGCCTACAGCGTGCCCCTGGGCCGCGACGGCACCCTGGTCGGCACCCTGGAGATCGCCGCCAGCCGCGGCGTGATCTGGCGCGCGATCGTCGACCACCTGACCCAGTTGCTGTCGATCCAGGCCGTGCTGCTGGCCCTCGGCGCCGTCGCCCTCTACCGCGGCATGAAGGCCGAAGCCACCGAGCCCCTGGCGGAACTGGCGGACGCGCTGACCCGCTACCGCCCGGAGGAAGCCCCGCTCGAGCTGGCAGCGCGGACCGCCGGGCGCAGCCAGGAACTGCACGACCTGGCCGGTGCCGTCGACGGCATGCAGCGAACGATCGCCAGCCACCTGGCGGAACAGCGCACCCTGCGCGAGGAACTGGCGGCCAGCCGCGACCGCCTGGCGGAACTGGCGGCGACCCGCGAATCCGCCCTCAACTATCTCGACGGCCTGGAATACCGGGTGCTGATGATGTCCACCCGGCTGATCAGCCTGCCGCGGGACCAAATCCTGCCCGAGGTGCGCCGCTCCCTGGCCGACATCGCCCAGTACGCCCAACTCGATTTCGTCGGCCTGCTGCGCGCCGGCGACGGCGACACCTTGGAAGTGGACGGCTACGGCGGCAGCAGCCGCTTCGGCCAGTTCGGCGAGCGGCCGGCCGCCGTGCGCGCCGCCCTCGCCCGCTGGGTCCGCCAGCGCCTCGCGGCCCGCACCGCGATCCTCGCGGAACAGGGCCGCAACGCCAATCTCTCCGCCGACGAAAGTGCCGCCCTATCCCGCGCCGACATCGGCGCGCTGGTGGCCGTGCCGCTGCTGGCGCGGGACGAGTCCCTCGGCCTGCTGGTCTTCGCGGTCTGTGTCGACCGCCGGCGCGACCTGCAGAAGGAAGCCAAATCCTTCGAGCTGCTGGCGCAGATCGTCGCCAGCGCCCTGGCCCAGGAGCAGACCCTGGCCGACCTGGCCTCCGCCCAGGGGCGACTGGAACTGGCCAATGAGGAGCTGGCGCGGATGAGCCGCACCGACTCGCTCACCGGCCTGCCCAACCGACGCGCCTTCGACGAGATCAAGCACAACGAATTCAACCGCGCCCGCCGCAGCGGTTCGCCCCTGTGCCTGATCATGCTCGACGTGGACCATTTCAAGGCCTACAACGACCATCTCGGCCACGCTGCCGGCGACCAGTGCCTGATGGCCCTCGCCGACCTGCTGCAGGCCTGCACCCGGCGCGCCGGCGACGTGCCGGCGCGGATCGGCGGCGAAGAGTTCGCCCTGCTGCTGGCCGACACAGAAGAGGACGCCGCCCGCCGCCTGTTCGAGGAACTGGCCCGTGCCCTGGCCGCCCGCGCCCTGCCCCATCCGGCCTCGCCGGTGGGCCCCTGGATCACCGTCAGCGGCGGCCTGGCGCGTTTCAACCCCGACGTGCACAGCGATTTCGAAGCCCTCTATCGCGCCGCCGATGCCGCCCTCTACGACGCCAAGCGGCAAGGGCGCAACCGTCTGATGCTAGCCGCCGGCAACAGCACCCACGTCGATTCGCCGTAAGGTTCGCCGCACCGCGCCGACCAAGACTCACAACGAGTCTTTTTGCGGAGGCCGGCCATGTTCCCGCTCACACCCCAACGCGGCATCGCGCTTTGCGCCGCACTCATCGCCCCCCTGACCGGCACGCCGTCGGCCCAGGCCTGCAGCGCCCAAAGCGGCGCCACCCAGACCGCCCTGGTCGAGCTGTACACCTCGGAAGGCTGCAGCAGTTGCCCGCCCGCGGACCGTTGGCTGTCCGCCCTCCAGGCGCAACAAGGCGGCGGCGTCAGCCTGGCCTTTCACGTGGACTACTGGGATTACCTCGGCTGGCGGGATCGCTTCGCCGCGCCGCGCTACAGCCAGCGCCAGCGCGACCAGGTGGCAGCGGCCGGCAGCCGCCTGGTCTACACCCCGCAGGTGATGCTGAACGGCCGCGACTTCCGCGCCTGGTCAGACGCCATCAGCTTCGCCAGCACCATCGCCACCCAGCAGATGCGGCCCGCCGCCGCCCGGATACAACTGGAACTGGTCGCCGCCGGCAACGGCCGCTGGACCCTGCGCCTCGATGCCGCCAGCCCCAAGCCCCGCCCCGGACTGCAGGCCCATCTGGCCCTGTATGAAAACGGCCTGACTTCCAGCGTCGCCGCCGGCGAAAACCGCGGCGAGCGGCTCAAGCATGATCGGGTAGTGCGCGACTGGATCGGCCCCCTGGCGCTGGACGCGAACGGCCGCTTGCACACGGAACGGCCGCTGACGCCCGGCAAGGACGTGGACCTGCGCCACGCCGGCATCGTCGCCTTCATCCAGGACGGGAAGAACGGCGAAGTGCTACAGGCCCTAGACCTGCCCTTCTGCAACTAATCAGTGGGGGATGTCGGCCGCCAGCAGGCGGATGATGCGCACCGTGTCGATGTCCGCAGCCTCGTAGGCCTGGCGCAGGTAGTCGCTGAAGGCCGCATCCTCCTGCTCGTGGCCGGTGGCGAAGACGGTACGGTAGGTGAAGCGGAGGAACAGGTGGCCGGCGGCCGGTTCCTCGATGCGGATGGTCAGCAGGCCGCCGCCGTGGTCGTCGGCGGCAGGGGTCTCGAAACTGACCCAGAAGCCGGCGAGGTAGCGCACGCTGTCGCGGATTTCGGCCTGGCCGAAGCGCAGGCTGCGCTCGACGCCGTCGGCGTGCCGCGCCAGGATGACGCAGTCATCGAGACCGGGCAGAAAGGGACGCGCATCCTCGACGCGATGCATCAGCCCCGACCAGACCTGGTCCCGGCTGAGGGCCTCGATCAGGGGATTGCCCGGATCGTTGATCTCCACCAGATGTTCGAATTCCATGGGGCGATTATGCCCCGCCGGGACAGTGCGGCCCTGTAAAATCGGGGCATTCAAAATCTACCTGTGTCCCCGCCGCCATGGCCGAAGTCGAAAGCGAAATCAAACCCGCCAATTTCCTGCGTCACATCGTCGAGGCCGACCTGGCCGCCGGCACCCACGCCTCCCGCCGCTGGAGCGGCCATCCCGGCTCCGGCCCGGAGCAGCAGGCAGGCACCCCCGACCCGGCGAAGATTCGCACCCGCTTTCCGCCGGAGCCCAACGGCTACCTGCACTTCGGCCACGCCAAGTCGATCCTCTTGAACTTCGGCCTGGCCCGCGACTACGGCGGCGTCTGCCACCTGCGCTTCGACGACACCAATCCGGAGAAGGAAGACCAGGAGTACGTGGACGCCATCATCGACGCGGTGCATTGGCTGGGCGGCCAATGGAAT
>DATDMT010000206.1:0-13321 GCA_036518635.1 Rhodocyclaceae bacterium
ATGAACGCCATGCAGGTGGCACGGCGTGGGGCTTACTCGGCGACTTCGGTCTCCGACCTGCGGCCGGAACTGATACAGCGCTATTTCCGCTCGGTCGACGACCGCTATGAGATCGTCAAGACGATTCGTGACGTGGTGATCTTTGCCCGCCAGGATTTGGTGCTGGATCCACCCTTTCTCCGGCTTGATCTGGTGAGCTGCCGCAATGTGCTGATCTATTTGCAGCCGGGATTGCAGGCGCGGATTCTTTCCCTGTTCCACTATGCCCTGCTGCCGGACGGGCGCTTGTTCCTTGGCAAGTCGGAAAGTGTTGCCCAGCAGGATTTGCTGTTCCTGCCGGATCACAAGGAGGCACGGATCTTCCGTCGCCGCAGCGATGGCAACAGAGCGGTACCCGCGGCAAGCGGCACGAATTTGCCGAATCCGATCGAGAGCATGGCGGCGCGCGGCAATGGGCGGATAGGCGTGAATCGGGAACAGGCCATTCTCAAGGCCGTCAATCAAATATTCGCCCCGCCCAGTGTCGTGGTGAATGCCCAGTTGCAGATTCAGCACGTACTCGGCGACGCCACCGACTATCTGCAAATTCCCGCCGGCCGGATTTCCCTCGATCTAGGCAATCTCCTGGTTCGTGAACTCAAGGTGGAAGCCCAAAGTCTGCTGCGGGCGGCGGGGCAGAAAAACATTGCCATCGAAGGGCGCCGCCGCCTGCCTTTGCGCGGGCGTAGCGGCCCGATCATCCGCCTGGCGGTGCACCCGCTCTCGCTGGATAGCGCCGAGCGCTTGTTTCTGGTGGCTTTCTGTCCCACCGAGCAACTTGTGGAAGTGAGCAAGCCCATCGTGGAAGGCGATGCAAGCAATCAGGAACTCGAAGACGAACTGATCGCCACTCGCGAACATCTGCAAACCCTGGTGGAGGAATTGGAAACCTCCAACGAGGAAATGCAGGCCCTTAACGAGGAAGTCCAGGCGGCGAACGAGGAACTCCAGGCAACCAACGAAGAACTGGAGGCCGCCAACGAGGAGCTGCAGTCCACCAATGAAGAGCTGCTGACCATCAACGAGGAACTGCAGGTCAAATCCGTCGAGCTGGTCAAGACCAATTCGGACCTGGAGTGCATCCAGGACAATGTCGGCATGCCCATCCTGGTGACGGATCAGAAGGGCAATCTGACGCGCTTCAATGCGGCTGCGGAAGCGATGTTCAAAATGCATCGTGGTTTGCTTGGCGCCTCATTGTCTTGCCTGGTCAGGCCCCCGGGGATGGACCCCATCGATGGCGAAGTGGCGACTGCGATTGCCCAGCGCCAGCCACGGGAACGGCGCTTGTCCTGCGATGGCCATGAGTTCGTGATGCGCATTTCCCTCAACTTCGGTGTCGACGGTCAGCCGGCCGGGGCGATCACCAGCTTCCATGACCAGACCGAACTGTTCCGGGCGACCAGCCTGTTGCAGGAGAGCGAAACGCGGATGCGCTCGGTCATGGACCATACGCCGTCCCTGGTGGCGACCAAGGATGTGGCCGGGCGCTACCTCTACGTCAATGAAAATTTTGCTGCTTGCTTTGGTCTCGCCGCCAGCAAGATGATCGGCAAGACCGATGCCAAGGTGTTGCCCGAGCCCCTGGCCAGGCGTTTCCGCGAGGAGGAACTGATCGTCCTGCGGCGGCGCGAACTGGTTGAAGCCCAGGAGAACGTGGAAACCGCACAGGGGCTGCGTTGGCTGCATTTCTACCGCTTCCCTCTGATCGATATCTCGGGCGAGGTGTATGCGGTCTGTGTCCAAGCCACGGACATCACCGAAAAGCGCCGGGCCGACGAGCAGTTACGCCTGGCGGCGCGGGTAATCAACGGCGCTGCCGAGGCGGTGGTGGTCACCGATGCCGAGCAATCCATCGTCACCGTCAATGGCGCCTTCACCCAGATCACCGGCTACACCCCGGATGAGGTGATCGGCAAGTCGCCGAGCATCCTCAAGAGCGGGCGGCACGATGCGGGGTTCTATCGCGCCATGTGGGAACAGCTCAGTCGCAATGGGGTCTGGCAGGGCGAGATCGAAAATAGGCGCAAGGATGGCGAGATTTATGCGGAGTGGCTGACCATCAATGCCATTCGCGACGAGAGCGGCGTGTTGACCAACTATGTGGCGATCTTCTCGGACATCTCATCCTTGCAGGAGGCGCGTCGCAAGCTGGAATTCCAAGCGCTGCATGATGTGCTGACCGGCCTGCCCAACCGTGCCCTGTTCAACGATCGTGCCGGGCGTGCGGTATCCCGCGCCCATCGCAGCAATCTGCGCTTCGCCGTGGTGTTCATCGATCTCGACAACTTCAAGGACATCAACGACAGCCTTGGCCACGAAAGCGGCGATCTGCTGCTGAAGGGCGTCGCCGAGCGCCTACGCAAGGCGGTAAGGGAACAGGATACGGTGGCGCGTCTGGGTGGCGACGAGTTCGTCATCCTGGCGGAGGATTTGCACGACGGTGAGGCTGAAGTGCTGGTGGAGCGATGCCGCGATGCCCTCTGCCAGCCCTTTCGGATGAAGGCCAATGAGCTTTACGTGTCGGCCAGCATTGGCATCGCCATCTATCCCGAAGATGGCGATGAAGTCGGGGTGCTGCTGCAAAGCGCGGATGCCGCCATGTATCGGGCCAAGCAAATGGGGCGCAACACCTATTGTTTTTCGTCGGTGGAAACTCGCCGGGCGCCGGCCGAGCGTTTGAACCTGATTAATGGCCTGCGCCAGGCCCTGGATGCCGATACGGAGCTGGCGGTGTTCTTCCAGCCCCAATTCAGCCTGCCGGATCGCAAGCTGATCGGTTTTGAGGCCTTGCTGCGTTGGCGCTCTCCTTCCCTCGGAAATATTCCGCCGGACCGCTTCATTCCCCTCGCAGAAGAAGCTGGGCTGATTCTGCCGCTGACCGAATGGCTGTTCCGCACCACCCTGCGCCTGATTGTCGAATGGCGCCATCAGGGGCTGCGGCCGCCGCCAATCTCGCTCAACGTTTCGCCCTTGCATATGCGCACCCAAAGCCTGGGCGATTCCTTGATGCGTTTGCTGGATGAATTCGGGCTACCTGCTGACGCAGTGACCGTCGAGGTCACGGAAAGCGCCATGGGTCATAGCCCCGAGGCGGTGGCGGCAACCCTGCTGCAACTCAAGGGACTTGGTGTGTTGAGCAGTCTCGACGACTTCGGTACCGGCTATTCCTCGCTTTCCCGTCTGTCGCGTTTGCCGATTACCACCCTGAAGATTGACCGCTCTTTTGTCGATGGACTGGACGACGTCAGCAATCTGCACGACCTGGAGATCGCTCGTACCATTGTGCTGATGGCCCACTCGCTGGAAATGCGCGCCCTGGCCGAAGGCGTGGAAACCGAACGACAGTTGCAGACCTTGATTGAACTGGGCTGCGATGCAATCCAGGGCTTCCTGCTGGGACGGCCGCAACCGGCCGAGGATGTGGCGGCGCTGCTACGGCGTGGATAGGCGGCAGCGCGCTATCAGGCTTCCTGCTGTAGTTGCATCCGCTGCCGCGCTGGAATCGCAGCCAAGCCTGAGACCAGGCCGCATTCCATTTTCTGCATCAAGGGGCGCAGCAGCAGGGCGATTTTCCACGACGACATACGGCTGTCGAAAACGTAATTCGCGCCCGCTATGCGAAAACTCTGGCGCAGGGATCGATCGCGGTGGTCGAAGGCTTGGTAGGCCACGATTTGGGCTTCGTCTAGACGTCGTCGCAGGTGGTCGATGGCTGTCATGGTGCCTTCAGCTAACTCGGGGCCAATCAGGGCGACCCGGCAATTTGCAGTGGTGATCCATGTATTGGCCGTGGCCAAGGCATCGGCTTCGAAAACCCCGCTGGAGCAACCCAACCAGTCCAGCGCATCCACAAATCGTCGCCGCCGCTCGGCGTCGTTATCGAGTACGAGTACGTCCATCATTTTTCTCCTCCTCTGCTCCTCGACGCAAGGCGTCGGGGATTGAGCTTCTTGACGTTCCGCCTATGTACCGGAATGTGCAGGACTGGGTTGGGTTGCGTCTGGGATCAGGCGGCGGTGCGCCGATTGTCGTTGCTGCAAGTGGGTTCCTGCCAGGGCGATGGTTGGCACGAGGGCTTGTAGATCCAGGCTCTTGTTGGAAATTTGGAGGCCGTTCCAAGGATTATTGTCGGTATGCCACATGCAAAAATGCTCCTGAGTAAAAACCAAGGCCGAGCCTATCGGCCATGTAAGCGACTGTAAGGATTGATCGGGATCAAATGAATCGGGTGGGTTGCTGAACCTCGTTGGGGTAAACCCTGATTATGCGTTGGTGCTATTTTCCCTTGATGGCGCACCGGGGCCGTTCTATCGGCAGCAGGAAAACATTTTTCTGGGGCGCAGGGAATGACGGCCGCGGGGCGGCGAAGGCCTGCATGGCGGCGGAGAATGTCTAGTTGCCCAGGTTTCAGGCAACTCGCCCGCCGCTTACGGATTCTCGGTCGCAGCGGCGACGGCCTGCAGAAGCGCCTGCAGCAACTGCCATTCGTTTCTGCCGGGCGGCATTTGGTGCAGATAGCCGGGCTGCAGCCAGGTGGGATCGGCCGAAACCGGCAACAACATCTGGGCGCTGCTGGGCGGTCGACGCAGGGTCGCCATGAAGGCATCGAAAATATCGTTGTCCGACGGCCTGTGTCCCCCGGGCTCAAACACCACGGTGGTCGGGTCGCTGGGCTGGCGGGCGGCGCAGGCCATGAAGGTCAGCCGGTCGCCGTAGCGTTCGAGGCGCCCGGCGCGGCGCAGATAGGCGTTCTGCACCCGATAGGCTTCGCGTTCGGCCGCCAGGGTCGCTTCGCAACCCTCGCTATAGCTCTCGCCCAGTTGGCGGTACTGCAGGACATGGACGAATTCGTGCACCAGAAATGAATTGTCGGCCGGGTCCGCGGGGTCCAGCCGATTGCTGATCAGGATCCTCTGGTTCTGGCTGTCGAACAGGGCCGCCAGGTTTTCGCAGGGCGCCGCGCCGTCGTCACAGGCCGCGGCATGCAGGGCGTTTGGCGGCAATTGCTGGATCGCCGGCAAATCCTCAACCGCCATTTCCGGATAGCCGGAAAGCGCCACCGCCATGGCTAGCAGATAGGACAGCAAGGCCTGGTCGAACACGATCACCCTCCTACTCGGCGTGGAGCGCCGACTAAAGCCCCTTTGCCAATCGGAGGTAAGGGCCGGCAAAAAGGTTCCCGCGGATTGCGGTGGCTTCAGGACATTTTTTGCACGTCGCAGGCGATGCCGCGCAGGGCGTTGCTGCCCGAAACGGCGTCGAAACATTCGCCGTTCATCGCCGCGTTGTAGTTGATCGGCTGCTCGGCGTGCCACCAGCCGTAGTGGGCCCAGAGCGTGTTCGCTGCCAGCTTGGGATTGATCTCGGCGCGATAGTGCACCTCCCCATCGGCGGTACGCACGCTGACCGCGTCGCCGGTCTGGATGTTGCGGGCGGCTGCCACATCGGGGGCGATTTCGACCAGGGGTTCCGGCTGGCGGCGGCGTAGGCTGTCGATCTGGCGGAACTGGCTGTGGCAATAGGCCACGGTCTTGCCGCAGGTGAGACTGAAGGGGTGGGCCGGGTCGGCTTCCGGCACCTGCCAGGCAGGGAAGCCGCCGGCGCCGGCAGCGGCCAGGGCTGGCGACCAGAGGGTGATGCTCGGTGGCGCTGGCTCGGTGCCGATGTGCGGCGCGGCGATGCCGCGCGGGTTCAGCCGCAGCGTCGCGGCGTCGAGGCCACTGGGGACGAGGATGTGGGCCAGGCCGGCTTCCGCATCGCCGTCGAAGAATTGGGTGTCGAGACCCAGGGCATGGGCCAGGCCGAAGACGATGGCGGTGTCGCTGCGGGCCTCGCCCGGCGGTTCGACCAGGGCCGGGCGCAGTTGGATATGGGCCTCGGCGGCGGCGTCCACCATGAAGCCGGCCTGCAGGCCTTCCCGTTCCCAGCAGGAGGCGGCCGGCAGCAGTAGGTCGGCCCAGCGGGCGGAAGGGGTTTCGAACAGCTCGGTCTGGACGAAGAAATCCAGTTTGGCCAAGGCCTCATCCGTGTGGCGGGTGGCCGGTTTGGAGACCAGGAAGTTGCCGCCAAAGGCCACCAGGGCACGGATCGGATAGGGCTGTTCGTGGACGATGGCGTGGAACAGGTCGCGGCTGGTGATCCAGCCGCGGGAGGGCGGACCCAGCGGTCGCTCGGCCAGGCCCAGGGTCTGCCGGCGGGTTTCTGCGCTGACCGCATCGAAGGCGGCGATATCGTTCAGCCGCGGCTTGGGGAACCAGCGGTTGCCGCCGGGCTGGCCCAGGCTGCCGGTCAGGGCATAGAGCAGGTTGATGGCGCGGGTGGCGGCGCTGGCCTGTTCCTGTTGGCAACTGCCGGTCCACGTGTAGAGAGATACTGGTTTGGCCTTGGCCAGCAGCTCGGCGGTCCGATACAGCGCGTCTTCGCTGAGGCCGGTGACGGCGGCGACGCGCTGGGGGGGCCAGGCGGCGACATGTTTTTCAAGATGTTCCAACACCGAGCCGCGGCCATCGGGCGCCGGATCGAAGGCATCGGAGTGCCGCCGCAGGAACTCCAGATCGGCACCGCCGGATGCCAGCAGCAGATGGATCAGGCCCAGGGCCAGCGCTGCGTCAGTACCGGGGCGCAGCCCGAGCCAGAGATCGGCGCCCTTGCCCAAGCCGCTCTGGCGCGGGTCGATCACGATCAGCTTGGCGCCGCGCCGTTGCGCATCGCGTATCCGATCGGCATGGGCCAGCCAGGTGGCGGCCGGGTTGCAGCCCCACAGTAGGATGGTGGCGGTGGCGGCGTAGTCGGGCATGCCGAGGCCGGCACCCCAGGTCAGGGCCGGGCTGAAGTCCCGGTGCCAGTTGCAGTTCTCGGTGGCGAACACCAGGTTGGGGCTGCCCCAGGCATGGGCCAGACGATGAATCCAGCCGAAGCTGTCGGCGATGGCGGTGCCGCTCGGGGTGGCGACGGCAAAGGCCGTTCCTTGCGGCCCGGCGGCATGTAGTCGCTCGCCGGCCAGGGCCAGGGCTTCGTCCCAGCCGATGGCGCGCCAGCCTGGATCGGCCGCGCCCTTGGGCTTGGTGCGCAGCAGCGGGGTGGTCAGGCGTTCTGGATGAGCCACCAGCTCCGGCGCGGCCTTGGCCTTGATGCACAGGGCGCCGCCGGTGGGGTGCTGCGGGTCGGCGGCGACGCTGATCAGGCGGCCATCCTCCACCGTGGCCAGGCAGCCGCAGCGCGAGATGCAGAGGGCGCAGTAGCTGGGGACGGTCTGGCGCGGCATGGCAGCGCCGTCAGGCCGTGATCAGTGGCGTGGGTTTTTGCGAGGAGACGAAGATCGTCGCGTCGGAGAGGGCCAGCACGTCGTGTTCCTCGCCGGGGCTGGTGTACAGGTAGTCGCCGACCGCCAGGGTAGTGCCGCCGATACTGACTTCGCCGGCCAGCACCAGGACTTCTTCGCCGCCCTGGTGGGTGTGACGGGGGAAGTGGGCACCCTTGGCGAGGCGGACTACGGAAGTGCGGCCGCCGCTGTCGTTGTTGCGGAACAGGCTGCGCTCGATGCCGGGGAAATCGGTGGCGGCCCATTCGCGTTCGGTTGCCTTGTTCACCAACATGATGGCTCTCCTTCTCGGTTAGTGTTCCTTGCCGTCGATCCGCGCCTGCAGCAGCATCGGAATGTAGCGCCAGGCGAGGATCGCGAAGCAGCCGAACCAGGCGCCCGCCGCCAGGTGCAGCCAGCGCAGGTAGTGGGCCGGGTCGAGCTGCGGTAGCAGGATGCGGGCAGCGAAGCCCAGCAGCATCAGGTGAAGCGCGGCTTTGTCGGCGGCTTCGAAGACCACCTTGCGGCCGGTGTGGCCGCGGGAGATGCGAACGATCATCGCCGGCACGATCAGGCCCATGGCGCCGAAGGTGAACACGTGCAGCGGCAGGGCGCCGATCCAGGCCGGGTGCAACCAGGGTTCCAGGGCACTGAGCAGCAGTTGGGCGACGATGGCCAGATAACCCAGGTACATGACGCCGATGTCGATCCGCGACAGGCCCCGCAGCGGTTGCCAGTAGGCGAAGCGGCCGAGCAGCAGCGCCGCCAGCAGCAGGGCGAGGGCAGCGGCCAGCGTTGGCGGCAGGGCCGGGACGAACACCAGGGCCAGGCCCAGCAGCTTGATCGCCATGTCCAGGGGCGGGTAGCGCAGGATGCTGACCTGGAACACGCCCTTCATGAACTGGCTCAGGGTGCGCTCCAGCATCACCAGGAAGGCCAGGCGGAACAGGCCGAGGGCCATGGTCCAGCCGGCCTGGTAATGATCGGCGCTGAGCAGCAGGTGCTTGGCGATCAGGAACAACGGCAGCAGCACCAGGAAGAAGGCGTTGTCCCGGTAGGCATCCTGCTGCCGATAGCGGATCAGGGTGTACAGCACCATCGCGACGATGGAGCCGAGGAAGAGATTGTTGGACAGTTGGAACAGCAGCGGCGGCCAACTGCCGCCGAGGGCCATACCGATGCGCTCGAAGCCCCAGGTGCAGGCCAGGTAGCACAGCGCCGCACCGTGGTAGCCGCGCACCTGCACCCAGTTCTTGGTGGAAGTCAGCAGGAAGCCGCCGAGGATGGCCCAGCCGAAGCCGAAGAACATTTCGTGGGCGTGCCACTGCAGGCCACTGACCGGGCCGCCGGGGGCGACCAGGGTGCCGCCGTAGATCAGCACCCAGAGCAGCGGCAGGCTCAACCCGGAAAGGCAGGCGAGGGCGAAGAAGGGGCGGAAGCCCGCCAGCCACAGGGGATGATCGAAGAGCTTCATCGTCAAGGCATCCAGAACTTTGCCTTTTCCACCGCGCTGATCTTGGGGTCGTTGGCATCGGTGATGACGAAGCGGATCGGGTGCGAGCCGGTGGGCACCGCGCCGGCTTCGACGCGGACGCTGATGGTGGCATCGTCGATGGCGGCGGCGGCGACCTTGATCTGCCGCTCCGGATTGAGGTGGATGCCCTTCAGACCTTCGACGACGACCTTGTAGTTGCGCGGCTGTTCGCTGGCGTTGGTCAGTTGCAGGCGGAACACGTTCTCGATTTCGCCGCCTTCGACTTCCCGCGCCAGGGCGGCGCGATCGCGGGAGATGTCGACCTTCAGGGTGTTGCGCGTCGCCAGAGACCAGACGGTGATGCCGGTCAGCAGCAGGAAGACCGTCGAGTAGATCAGCACCCGTGGGCGGAAGGCGCGCTTGATGATCTCGGCGCGGCTGAAGCGTTGTTGGACGGCGTTTTCCGTCGAGTAGCGGATCAGGCCGCGGGGATAGCTCATCTTGTCCATCACCTGGTCGCAGGCGTCGATGCAGGCGGCGCAGCCGATGCATTCGCTTTGCAGGCCGTCGCGGATGTCGATGCCGGTGGGGCAGACCTGGACGCAGATGCCGCAGTCGATACAGTCGCCGAGGCCGACGTCGGCCGGCGCCGTGCCGCGCGAGCGGCCGCCGCGAGGATCGCCGCGCACCGTGTCGTAGGCGATGATCAGCGTGTCCGGATCGAACATGACGAACTGGAAGCGGGCGTAGGGGCAGATGTACTTGCACATCTGCTCGCGCAGGAAGCCGGCATTGCCGTAGGTAGCGGCGCCGTAGAAGAGGATCCAGAAGCCTTCCCAAGAACCGAGGCTCAGGGTTGCGGTTTCATGCACCAGGCTGTGGATCGGCGTGAAGTAGCCGACGAAGGTGACGCCGGTCCACAGCCCGAGGGCGGCCCAGGCGCCATGTTTGGCGCTCTTCAGCGCGATCTTGCGCGGCGTCCACGGGGCGGCGTCGAGCTTGATGCGCTGGGGGCGGTCGCCTTCGATGCGGTTTTCGATCCAGAGGAAGATTTCCGTATAGACCGTCTGCGGACAGGAATAGCCGCACCACAGCCGTCCCGCCGCCGCCGAGAAGAGGAACAGGGCGAGGGCCGAGAGCACCAGCAGCACCGCCAGGTAGATGGTGTCCTGGGGCCAGAGGATGAAGTCGAACAGATAAAAGCGCCGCGTTTCCAGATCGAACAGCACCGCCTGGCGGCCGTTCCAGGGCAGCCAGCAGAGGCCGTAGAACACCGCCTGGGTGAGCCAGACGAAGACCCAGCGCCAGCGCTGGAAGAGGCCGTCCACCCAGCGCGGGTAGACCTTGGGCTCGGAGGCGAAGACGGGCGTGATGGGAATGATGCGTTTGCCGTTGGGGCTGTTCATGGGGTGGGGCGCGACGCGGAGTGATGGCCGCTTAAAGAAGTATTGTGAGTGCCGGTTATGGTAGCGGGCCAGGGAGGTATAAGCAATAAATCAAATACCTCTTTTAGGGTGGGTGTTTTGTCGGGCATGGCCTACCAGCCGGGGAGCGCGAACTCTTCCTGCAACAGACGGACTTCGGACTGGTGCAGGCCGGCCAGCTTTTCCAGCAGGGTCATGCCCTTGGGCAACAGGTGGACCTCGACGACGCGGCGGTCGCCGGTGCCGGCGATGCGCTGCACCAGGCCCATTTTTTCGCAACGGTCGACCAGCGCGACCACGCCGTGGTGCTTGGCTTGCAGGCATTCGGCGACTTCGCCGATGGTCGCCCAGTCGCGCTCGGGATGGCCTCGGAGGTGGAGCAGGGCCTGGTACTGCAGGGCGGTCAGGCCGTATTGCTGACAAAGGGTTTCACTGACGCGCAGGAAGCGGCGTAGGCGATAACGAAAATGCGACAGCCGCACATAGTCGGCTTTTGCCAGGGGCACCGCCGCCGGTTTTTCCGCCTTCGCTCTTGACATGGACTGATCCTCCATCTAATCAATATATATCACGAGATGATATTGTTGTCTCGTGGTCCGTGTAGCTCAACCTTTTGAAGGGGATGATCATGGATTTGCTGCGTTTGCCCAAGATGGCCTTTTCGGCCGAAGAAGGCTGGCCCCAACTGGTGAAAATCCACCCCACGGTCCAGGCCGTGTTCGCCTATGTGGTGTTGCCTCTGTCCCTGCTGCCGCCGGCCCTGTTGTATTACGCCGGCAACCATTATGGCGACAGCTTTGTCGCCGGCTTCGCCAGCAAGCCTTGGGGCGCCATCGCGGCCGTCTTCTTTGCTGCGGAAATGCTCACCTTCGCCTGGATGGGCTGGTTCATCAAGCAGGTGGCGGAGACCGGCAACTTGAGCATCGATAACCACGACGCCTATCTGCTGGCGGCCATAGCGCCGATTCCGCTGTGGGTTTCGTCCCTGAGTCTGCTGGTGCCCAATCCGGTCTTCAATGCGCTGGTGGCGCTGGCCGCTCTTGTTCTCTCCTGCGGGCTGATCTATCAGGGCATTCACGCCTTGTGCCATACCCGCGAGGACGTGACGGCCGCGTCCATCGTCTACGCGGTGATCGGCGCCGGCTTGGCCGCCTGGGCCTTGCTGCTGACCTTGATCGTCGCGCTGTAAGCCTGGCGTTCGGTGCGATGAGTTGTCTTTTGCGAGGGCCGCCTCCATAATGAGCGCACGGTCGTAATTCCGGTGAGTCGGAAGCGCTTCGGACGCGGGTTCGATTCCCGCCACCTCCACCACTGGGGGGGTGTACTGGTCTCGACGGGGTGAGAGAAGATTAGCAGGCGGCCCGAAAGGCGACGGACGTAATCCGCGCAAATCTCCAAACGCCAACGATGAGCGTTTCGCACTGGCCGCTTAAGGCCTATGCCGAGGCTGCTTGAGCCTTGTAACCAAAGAAAAGCCGGCGGGGACTTCGGTCCCCGTCGTCACGTCTACGCGCAGCGAATTCCGTTAAAGAAAATCGATTTCGTCGAGCAGGGCGAGAATTTCCTGCGGGCGCTGGATGATGTGGTCGCCGTTCCACTCGGCGATGTCCGGGCCGTCACCGAGGTAGCCCCAGGCGGCGGCGATGGTGCCCATGCCGGCGGCTTTCCCGGCCTGGATGTCGCGCAGGTCGTCGCCGACGTAGATCGCCTCACCGGGCGTTACGCCGGCCTGTTGGCAAGCCAGCAGAAGGGAATCGGGGGCGGGCTTGGGGCGGGCGGCGGAATCGCCGCTGACGACGCAGGCGCTGCGTTCGGCCAGGCCGAGGCCGGCCACCACGGGCAGGGTGTAGCGGGCAATCTTGTTGGTGACGATGCCCCAGGGCAGGCCCAGGTTGTCGAGTTGCTCCAACACCTCGGCCATGCCGGGGAAGAGGCGGGTGCCGACGCAGATGTGGGCCTCATAGTGGGCCAGGAAGCGTTGCTGCATGGCCGGATAGCGTGCGTCATCCGGGCTGAGGCCGAAGCCGGCGCGGAGCAGGGCGCGGGCGCCGCCGGAGACGTGGGGGCGCAGGGCTTCGTGGGGCAGGACGGCGCGGCCCTCTTCCTCAAGCAGGCGATTCAGCGCGCCGCCGAGATCGGGGGCGGTGTCCGCCAGGGTGCCGTCGAGATCGAAGAGGACGGCCCGGATCATGGGCGGCGGGCGCGCAACAGGTAGTTCACGCTGGTGTCGTTGCCAAGGGTATAGGTCTGGCTGAAGGGGTTGTAGCTCATGCCGATCAGTTCCTCGGTCTCCAGCCCGGCTTCGCGGCACAGCCGCACCAGCTCAGCGGGACGAATGAACTTGGCGTAGTCGTGGGTGCCCCGGGGCAGCATGTTGAGGATGTATTCGGCGCCCACCACGGCAAACAGGTAGGACTTGGGATTGCGATTGAGGGTGGACAGGAACACCTGGCCCCCCGGCTTGACCAGTTGGGCGCAGGCTTTGACGATGCTGGCCGGATCGGGCACGTGCTCCAGCATTTCCAGGCAGGTGACAACCTCATAGCCGGCGGGGGTCTCCGCCGCCAGTTGTTCGACGGCGATGTGCCGGTAGTCCACCTGCTGGCCGCTTTCATAGAGGTGTAGGCGGGCGACGCCAAGGGCCTTCTCCGACAGGTCGATGCCACTGACGCGGGCGCCCAGCGCCGCCATGCCTTCCGACAGCAGGCCGCCGCCGCAGCCCACATCCAGCACCTGCTTGCCGGCCAGGGCGCAGTGCCGGTCGATCCAGGCCAGGCGCAGGGGATTGATGTCGTGCAGTGGCTTGAACTCGGAATTCGGATCCCACCAACGGTGGGCGAGATCGCTGAACTTGGCGAGTTCCTGGGGATCGGCGTTGGTGTAGGTCATGGCGATGGGCGAGTACCAAAAGAAAAGGCCCTGCAGGGCAGGGCCTTTGGGCGGAGCGACAGGCTTACTGCTTGGTGCCGATCACTTCGATTTCGACGCGACGGTCAGGCTGCAGGCAGTCGATGACCTTCTTGCTCTTCGGGCCCTTGCACTCGTTGGCCGCGGTCTTGGGCTGCTTCTTGCCCTTGCCTT
>DATDMT010000207.1:0-2357 GCA_036518635.1 Rhodocyclaceae bacterium
AGCACAAGGACAAGGCATGGAAGGTGGTGGCATCGCTGAAGGGGCAGGGCGGTGGTTCGCTCTTCATCAAGACCCATCCGAAGTCGAAGAACCTGTGGGTCGATACCGCGCTGAACCCCGATCCCAAGATCAGCCAGTCCATTGCCGTGTATGACATCGCCAATCTCGACAAGGGCTATACCATGCTGCCGATCGGCGAGTGGTCCGGCCTCGGCGAAGGTGCCAAGCGCGTGGTGCAGCCGGAGTACAACAAGGCTGGCGACGAAGTCTGGTTCTCCGTCTGGTCTGCCAAGAACCAGCAGTCGGCGATCGTGGTGGTGGACGACAAGACCCGCAAGCTGAAGGCGGTGATCAAGGATCCGCGCCTGATCACCCCGACCGGCAAGTTCAACGTGCATAACACCCAGCACGACATCTACTAATCGGAGAGGGCGGGGCTGCGGCCCCGCCCGAAACCGTAGAGGAGGAATGACGCAATGAAGCTCGTAATCGGTATGTTTGCGGCCGCTGCATTGATCGCCAGCCCGGCGGCCTTCGCCAGCGAAGCGCTTGCCCAGAAGGGCGGCTGCATGGGTTGCCACACCAAGGACAAGAAGATGGTGGGGCCGGCCTTTAAGGATATTTCCGCCAAGTACAAGGATCAGAAGGATGCCCTCGCCAAGCTCACCGACAAGGTGCGCCACGGCGGTACCGGCGTTTGGGGGCAGGTGCCGATGCCGCCCAACGGCACCGACAAGCTGTCGGACGCCGATCTGAAGTCGGTGCTGGAATGGGTGCTCAAGGGCGCCGCTTGAGCCGGCTTTCGCCCGCGCTGCGAAACGGGGGCGCGGCCCCCGTTTTTCTTATGCTCTGCGGCATTGCCCTGCTCCTGCCATTGTCTTCCCGCGCCGCCGCAGAGCCGGACGGCGCGCGGCAGAAGGCCCTGGTGCACATGGTGCGTCAGGACTGCGGCTCCTGCCATGGCCTGACCCTGAAAGGCGGCCTCGGCCCGGCGCTGACCGCCCCTGCCCTGGCCGGCAAGCCGGCGGCCAGCCTGGCCGCCACCATCATCCACGGCCGGCCGGGTACGCCGATGCCGCCCTTCGCCGGGATCATCAACGAAGCCGAGGCGGGTTGGATCGTGCAGCGCCTGTTGTCCGGTTTCCCAACGGAATGAAACGATGAAATTCATCTTTCTGCTGTTGCTGACACTCTCCTTCGGCACGGCCCAGGCCGAGCCGGCCCTGCGCGGTAGCGGCGACCTCGGCGTGATCATCGAACGCGCCAGCGGCAGCGTGCAGATCGTCGATACCACGCAGCGCGCCCTGTTGGCTCGAGTGCAGGGCCTGGGCGACCTGTCCCACGCCTCCATCGTCTTCTCCCGCGACCAGCGCTATGCCTATGTCTTCGGCCGCGACGGCGGCCTGTCGAAGGTGGATTTGCTGACAGCGAAGCTGGTCAAGCGCATCAGCCAGGCCGGTAATTCCATCGGCGGTGCGATTTCCCAGGATGGCCGCCTGGTAGTGGCGCAGAACTACGAGCCGGGCGGGATCAAGGCCTTCGACGCCGCGACCCTGGAACTGGTGGCCGACGTGCCCGCCGCCTATGGCAGCGAGGGCAAGCGTTCCAAGGTGGTCGGCCTGGCCGATTTACCGGGACAGCGTTTTGCCTACGCGCTGTTCGACGCCAATGAAATCCGCATCACCGATCTCTCCGATCCCCAGCATCCAAAGACCCAGGCCTTCCCCGCCGGCAAGCAGCCCTACGACGGCCTGGTGACGCCGGACGGGCGCTACTACATCGCCGGACTGTTCGGTGAGGACGGTCTGGCCCTGCTCGACACCTGGCAGCCGGAAGCCGGCGTGAAGAAGGTGCTGGCCGGTTACGGCCGCGGCGAGGAACCCTTGCCGGTGTACAAGATGCCGCACCTGCGCGGCTGGTCCATGGCCAACGGCCGCGCCTACCTGCCCGCCATCGGCCGCCACGAGGTGCTGGTGGTGGATGCCCGCAGTTGGCAGGAGGTGGCACGGATTCCGGTCAAGAGCCAGCCGGTGTTCGTCATGGCGCGGCCCGACGGGCGCGAGGTGTGGGTGAATTTCGCCTTCCCCGACAACGGCTGGGTCCAGGTGATCGACACCCTGGCGAACAAGGTCAGCGACACCCTGGAGCCGGGCAAGGTGGTGCTGCACATGGAATTCACCCCCCGCGGCGAGAACGTCTGGATTTCCGCTCGCGATGACAACCGGGTGACGGTCTACGACACCGCCAACCACAAGCCGCTGCAGGTGCTGGACAGCGAGAGCCCCAGCGGCGTGTTCTTCACCAACCGCGCAGCCCGGATCGGATTCTGAAATGAATGATCGCAGCGTCATCGGCTT
>DATDMT010000208.1:0-2941 GCA_036518635.1 Rhodocyclaceae bacterium
CCTCAACCGCGGCTGCATCATGGACCGGCTGGAGATCGAGCTGGATCGGGCGCAGCGCTACGGCCATCCGCTGTCCGTGCTGCTGATCGACCTGGATCACTTCAAGGGCATCAACGACCGCCACGGCCACCTGGCCGGCGACCTGACCCTGGTGCATTTCGCCGCCGGGGCCAAGGCCCAGTTGCGCCGTTTCGATCTGCTCGGCCGCTACGGCGGCGAAGAATTCCTCACCGTCCTGCCGCAGGCGGATGCAACGGTGGCGGCGCAAGTGGCCGAGCGCATCCGCCAATATGCCGCCGCCGGCGGCGCCACCGTGCCCGAGTACACGGTGAGCATCGGCAGCGCCAGCACCACACCCGACATGTCGCTGCACGACCTGCTGCTGCAGGCCGACCGGGCCCTCTACCGGGCGAAGAACGACGGCCGCAACCGGGTCGTCAGCGCCAGCCTCATTCCGGCAGAAAGCTACGCAGCAGCCGGTTGAGAAAGCGCCGGCCCTGGGCGGTCGGCGCGATCCGCTCCGGACTCACCTCCAGCAGGCCGTCGCGCTGCGCCGCCAGTAGCTGGCGATGGATCGTCGGCAGCGCCAGGCCGGTACGCTCGCGGAACAGGCCGCTGTCGAAGCCGTCGCTCAAGCGCAGCGCATTCATCAGGAATTCGAAGGGCAGCTCGTCGCTGCCGACCACCCGCCGTTCCTGAACGAAATCGCCGCGGGCGGCGCCTTCGAGGTAATCGCGCGGATGCTTGCGGCGCATCTCACGGACCACCTCGAAGGCCGAGCTGAGCTTACCGTGAGCGCCGGCGCCGATCCCCAGGTAATCGCCGAAGGTCCAGTAATTCAGGTTGTGCTGGCACTGCTGGCCGGGGCGGGCATAGGCCGAGGTTTCGTAGTGCTCGAAGCCGGCGCCGGCGAGGGTCTCTTCCACCATGTCCTGCATGTCGGCGGCCAGGTCGTCGTCGGGCAGATCGGGCGGCGCGTGGTGGAAGGGCGTGTTCGGTTCCAGGGTCAGGTGGTAGGCCGAGAGATGGTCGGTACCGCAGGCGACGGCCTGCTCCAGATCGTGGCGCGCCTGCTCCAGGGTCTGCTGCGGCAGGGCATACATGATGTCGAGATTCACCCGCGGGAAATGGCGCTGCGCCAGCTCGATGGCGCGGCGCGCCTCGTCCGCCGAATGGATGCGGCCGAGGGCCTGCAGCTTGGCGTCGTCGAAGCTCTGAATGCCCAGCGACACCCGGTTCACCCCGGTGGCGCGGAAGCCGGCGAACTTGTCCGCCTCCACCGTGCCCGGGTTGGCCTCGAGGGTGATCTCGGCCTCGGCGCTGAGCGGCACCCGGGCGCGGATGGCGCCGAGCAGCGTATCCACCGCCGCGACGGAAAGCAGGCTGGGCGTGCCGCCGCCGAAGAAGATGCTGCGCACCGGCCGGTTCCAGATTTGCGGCAGGGCCGATTCCAGATCGGCGACCAGCGCGGCGATGTAGGCCTCTTCGGGAATCTGCTGCTTCGCCTCGTGGGAGTTGAAGTCGCAGTAGGGGCATTTGCGCACGCACCAGGGGATGTGCACGTAGAGGGCGAGCGGCGGTGGCGCCGCCAGGCCCGAGGGCACCGTCGACTCCGCCGCGATGGGAATGACGCGCTTCATTGCCCCGCGCGCAGGCGCTCCACCAGCCGGGCCACGGCCTGGCCGCGATGGGAGCGGGCGTTCTTTTCGGCGTGGCTCAGCTCGGCAGCGGTTTGGCCCAACTCGGGGACGAAGAACAGCGGGTCGTAGCCGAAGCCCTCCGCGCCGCGGGGCGCGGCGATGATCTCGCCGTGCCATTCGCCTTCGGCGATCAGCGGCTGCGGATCATCGGCGTGACGCACCAGTACCAGCAGGCAGGTGAAGTGGGCGCGGCGGTCGGCAACGCCTTGCAGGTCGGCGATCAGCTTTTCGTTGTTGCGCGCATCGGACTTGGGTTCGCCGGCATAGCGCGCCGACTTCACCCCCGGCGCGCCGCCGAGGGCGGCGACACACAGGCCGGAATCGTCGGCCAGGGCCGGCAGGCCGGTGGCGAGGGAACAGTGACGGGCCTTGGCCAGGGCGTTCTCGACGAAGGTGACGTGAGGCTCTTCCGCTTCACCGACATTGAAGGCCGACTGGGGCAGCACCTCGATGCCGAGGGGCGCCAGCAGTTGGGCGAATTCCTTCAGCTTGCCGGCGTTGTTGGAGGCGAGGACCAGCTTGTTCATGCGCCGACGGCCGCCTTCTGCGCAGCGACGATCTGCGTGATGCCGGCTGCCGCCAGTTCCAGCAGGGCATCCAGCTCGGCGCGGCTGAAAGGTTCGCCCTCGGCGGTGCCTTGCACTTCGACGATGCCGCCCTGGCCGGTGATCACCACGTTCATGTCGGTGTCGCAATCGACGTCTTCCGGATAGTCCAGGTCCAGCACCGGCACGCCGCCGACGATGCCGACGGAGACCGCGGCAACGAAATCCTTCATCGGGTGGGCCGCCAGCAGGCCCTTCGCCACCACGCCGGAGAGGGCGTCGTGGAGGGCCACGCAGGCGCCGGTGATCGAGGCGCAGCGGGTACCGCCGTCGGCCTGGAGCACGTCGCAGTCGAGCACCACCTGGCGTTCGCCGAGCAGCTTGAGATCGGTGACGGCGCGCAGGGAGCGGCCGATCAGGCGCTGGATTTCCTGGGTGCGGCCGGATTGCTTACCCTTGGCCGCTTCGCGGTCGGTGCGGGTGTGGGTGGAGCGGGGCAGCATGCCGTATTCGGCGGTGACCCAGCCCTGGCCCTTGCCGCGCAGGAAGCCGGGCACCTTCTCCTCGACGCTGGCGGTGCACAGCACCTTGGTGTTGCCGAACTCCACCAGGACGCTGCCTTCGGCGTGGCAGGTGTAGTTGCGGGTGATGCGCAGATCGCGCAACTGGTCAGCCTGGCGGCCGCTGGGTCGGGTC
>DATDMT010000209.1:0-5464 GCA_036518635.1 Rhodocyclaceae bacterium
CTCGCCGGCCTTCTTCGGGTTCACGCCGGCAACGAAACAGTTCTTGCCGTTGGCGTATTCCTGGCACTTCTCGGTGTGGAACTGGCCGGTCTTGCCAGTGATGCCCTGGGTGATGACCTTGGTGTCCTTGTTGATGTAAATCGACATTCTGCTTCCCCTTACTTGACGGCGGCGACGATCTTCTGGGCGGCCTCTGCCATGCTGTCGGCAGAGATGATGGGCAGACCCGAATCCTTCAGGATCTGCTTGCCCAGGTCTTCGTTGGTGCCCTTCATGCGCACCACCAGGGGCACGGCCAGATGGGTCTCGCGGGCCGCGGTAACCACGCCGTTGGCGATGGTGTCGCACTTCATGATGCCGCCGAAGATGTTGACCAGAATGCCCTTGACCTTGGGATTCTTGAGCATGATCTTGAAGGCTTCGGTGACCTTCTCGGTGGTGGCACCGCCGCCCACGTCAAGGAAGTTGGCCGGCTCGGCGCCGAACAGTTTGATGGTGTCCATGGTGGCCATGGCCAGGCCGGCACCATTCACCAGACAACCGATGTTGCCGTCGAGGGAGATGTAGGCCAGATCGAACTTGGAGGCTTCGATTTCGTCGGCGTCTTCCTCATCCAGATCGCGATAGGCGACGATCTCGGGATGACGAAACAGGGCGTTGGGATCGAAGTTGAACTTGGCATCCAGGGCCTTGATGCCGCCGTTGCCTTCCAGGATCAGCGGGTTGATTTCCGCCAGGGAAGCATCGGTTTCCATGTAGCAGGTGTACAGCTTCTTCAGGGTGTCCACGCACATGGCGATGGAGCCTTCGGGAACGCCGATGCCCTTGGCCAGTTCGGTGGCTTGCGCGTCGGTCAGGCCGGTGGCCGGATCGACGAACACCTTGATGATCTTCTCGGGAGTGCTGTGGGCAACTTCCTCGATGTCCATGCCGCCTTCGGAGGAAGCCATCATCGCCACCTTCTGGGTGGCGCGATCGGTCAGCGCAGCGACGTAGTATTCCTTCTTGATGTCGGCGCCGTCTTCGATCAGCAGGCGATTGACCTTCTGGCCTTCGGGGCCAGTCTGGTGGGTCACCAACTGCATGCCGAGGATGTCCTTGGCGTGCTGACGCACTTCGTCCAGGGAGCGGGCCAGCTTGACGCCACCGCCCTTGCCACGGCCACCGGCGTGAATCTGTGCCTTGACCACCCAAATCTTGCCGCCGAGTTCTTCGGCAGCCTTGACGGCTTCATCGACCGAGAAACACGGAATGCCGCGGGGGGTCGCGACACCGAACTTCCTCAGGATTTCCTTGCCCTGGTACTCATGGATCTTCATGCGTCTTCCTTGCTGTGAGGTGCGTTGGAGAGTTGCTTGACGGTTCAGTCCTTGGCGCGGCAGCGATCTTGTCGCCTCCGCGTAAAGCGCGGCTTGACCGGCACCCCTTTGTGAGGGGGGACTGAATTATGAATTTTACTTCAACTAACCTACCAAAAGCTGACAGCCTAGCGTCAGCCGGCGATCCGCTGCGAGTGGATCAGGAAAAAGCGCTGGGCGATGAAGGCCGAGTCAGTGAAGCAACAATTTGCCGCGGGATTGACGCCCGAACCGTGGAAATCCGAGTACGGCGCCGGCAGGCTCATCAGCGCCGCCCCGGTAAGATTTACGTGCAGCGAAACCCCCACCCGGGCGGCCATCTCCTGGCCCATCTCCTGGACATGGGGGCTGGTGGAATGCACCGCAAGGGCCAGGCCGCCCTTCGAATTCATGGCCCGCTCGGCCGCCGCCAGGCTTTCCGCCGTGGTCATGGTTTCCACCACCCAGTAGATCGGGCCGAAGCGATGCTGGGCATAGCGATCCTCGTCGCCAACCGTGGCACGCAACAGCAATGGGGTCGCGCAGCGGGCATTCAGCCAGCGGTCGGTCGCCACGACCGAGGAGTCGCGCAGAACTTCGCCGGCCTCCCGGGCCTCGTCGATCCTGGCCTGGGTATCCGGCGACTGCAGGCAGCCCAGCAGCTCCATGGCCCGCTGAGGGTCTTCCATCAGATGACCGATGGTCTGGGCCAGGTCGCGACCGAACTGTTCCGAAGACTGAACGCCGTCGGGCGTACGCACGCCCTCGCGGGAGACGAAAATCAGCCGCGGTGCCGCCGCGATCTGCCCCGAATACAAGCACATGCTCAGCGCCAGGTTGCGCAGCAGGCCCTTGTAGTCGTCGGTGGAGTCCACCACCACACAGTTGAGGCTGGACTTCTGCGAGAACACCACGGCCTGGCGGGCGTTCTCCTCCAGCCATTCGCCCATGGCGCTATGGCCGGTGTAATCGATGATGCGGACTTCCGGCTTGAGCGAGACGATACGGGCCGCGGCGCCGGCCTCTTCATCCACCAACAGGCTCACCAGATTGGGATCGAAGCCGGATTCCTTGAGCACCATGCGCGCCACGGCGACGACGATGGCCAGCGGCAGAATGACTTCATGATGCGGCTTGACGATCACCGGGTTGCCCGTCGCCAGGTTCGCAAAAATGGCCGGGAAGGCGCTCCAGGTGGGCGATACGGCGCTGCCAATGACCAGGCCCACGCCCCGCGGCACCACCATGAATTGCTTGTCCAGGCGCAGCGGCGGGTTCTTGCCGTGGGGCTTTTCCCACAACACCCGGCTCGGCACCTGCTTCATCTCGCGCCAGGAACAGGCCAGGGCCTCAAGGCCGCGATCCATGGCCTGGGCCACCGACACCTGGAATGCCAGGTTGAAGGGCTGGCCGGTGGTATGCATCACCGCGTGGGCCAACTCCATGCTGTGGGCGCGCAGGCGGAACAGGATTTCCAGGCAGACGCCGATGCGATCCTCGGGGCCGGCCTTCATCCATGAGCTCATCGCCATCTTGCCGCCGAGAATTAGCGCATCCGGATTGCATTGGGGATAGGCGATGGTCAGCGGAATGCCGTAGGGCGAGACTTCGTTGCCGGCACGGCCGACGACGCCGGGCTGGTCCAGGTAGAAGGAAGCATCACGGTAGGCCTCGAAGGCCGCATAGCCCTCCTCCACCGCCCCCTCGCCGAAGGCGGCGGGGTTCTCCGGGAAGGGGCTCCAGTACACCCGGCTCTCGACGGCGGCCACCGCCTGACGAAAGATCGCAAGGTGTTTGTCAAACAGGGACTGGGACATGGGTGCTCCGAATATGCGACGGGCGGTGGGCGAGATGATAGCCCGAGCGCTTGCCTATCGCATGATATGGTGGCAAAACATCGGCGTCAGCAGACTCGCAGGAGAAGGCCATGAACGAGATCGCAACCCTGGGCGGTGGCTGCTTCTGGTGCATCGAAGCGGCGGTCAAGCAACTCGACGGCGTCGTCTCGGCCGTTTCCGGCTATTGCGGCGGCCACCTCGACAACCCCGACTATCGGGCAGTCTGCGAGGGCGATACGGGCCATGTCGAAGTGGTGCGCTTCGAATTCGACCCGGCGCGGATCGACTACCGCACCCTGCTCCTGGCCTTTTTCACCGCCCATGACCCAACCACGCCGAACCGCCAGGGCCATGACATCGGCAGCCAGTACCGCTCGGCCATCTTCACCCACTCCGAGGCCCAGGCCCGCACTGCACGGGAGCTGATTGCCGAGCTGGGGAAAGACAATCAGTGGGACGCACCGATCGTTACCGAGGTGCTGCCGGCCCCCACCTTCTGGCCCGCCGAGGGCTACCACCAGGACTACTTCGAGAACAACCCATATCAGGCCTACTGCGCCGCCGTGGTCGCCCCCAAAGTCGCCAAGCTGCGGGCCGCCTTCAAAGACAAACTGAAGCGCTAAACCGGGTTATCGACCTCGATGTAGCGACAATCGATGCCGAACTTGTCGCTCAGATGGGCGGCCACCGCCTGAACACCGTAACGTTCGGTGGCGTGATGGCCCGCGGCGATGTAGGGAATGCCGGATTCCCGCGCCACATGCACGGTCTGTTCGGAAATCTCGCCGCTGACATAAACATCGGCCCCAGTGTCGATGGCCTGTTCGAAATAGCCCTGGGCACCGCCGGTACACCAGGCGATACGGCGCACCGGACGGGCGGCATCGCCGATCAACAATGGCACGCGACCGAGAACCGACTCCAACCCGCTGGCCAGATCGGCGGCGGTCATGGGTGTCGCCGGGCTGCCGAAAAAGCCGATATCCTGCTCGGCAAACCGCCCTTCGATACGCCAGCCAGCCTTCAACGCCAGTTGCGCGTTGTTGCCTAACTCGGCGTGGGCATCCAGCGGCAGGTGATAACCGAATAAATTCAGGTCATTCTTCAGCAAGGTCGCCAGCCGCGACTTGCGCAGGCCGACGATGCGGCCGTCCTCGCCGCGCCAGAAGTAACCATGATGGACCAGCACCGCATCGGCCTCGCAGGCCAGGGCCGCGTCCAGCAGCGCTTGGCTGGCGGTGACGCCGACCACCAGGCGGCGTACCACCGGCCTGCCTTCCACCTGCAGACCGTTTGGGCAATAATCGCGAAACCGCGCCGTTTCGAGCAAACCATCCAGATAAGCGCGCAATTCATCCCGCTGCATATGACCTTCTCCCGATACCAATGAAGCGACTCTGGCTGATCTTCGCACAGACTGTCACCATCGTCGTGGCGACCCTGTTCGTGGTGCAAACCCTGAAGCCCGAATGGCTGCCCCATGGCGGCAGTGGCGGCGTGGTTGCAATTCAGGAGGCGGGCGACGAGGGCGGCCCGCGCAACGTTGCCTCCTATGCCGAGGCGGCACGCCGCGCGGTGCCGGCGGTGGTGCACATCTACACCTCGCAGGAGATCAAGGCGCCGCGCAACCCCTTCCTTGACGACCCCTTTTTCCGCCATTTCTTCGGCGATCAGGACGGCGAGGAAACCCAGCGCCGCGCCGGCCTCGGCAGCGGTGTGATCGTCAGCGCCGAAGGTTACATCCTGACCAACAACCACGTGGTGGACGGCGCCGATGAAATCCAGGTGGCCTTGAACGACGGGCGCAAGCTGAAGGCGCGGGTGATCGGCACCGACCCGGAATCCGACCTCGCCGTGGTCAAGGTCGCCGCCCCGGAAAAGCTGCCCGTGATCACCTTCGCCGGCGGCGACGCCCTGCGCGTCGGCGACGTGGTGCTGGCGATCGGCAACCCCTTCGGCGTCGGCCAGACCGTGACTTCCGGCATCGTC
This sequence comes from Rhodocyclaceae bacterium, assembly GCA_036518635.1. GTDB lineage: Bacteria > Pseudomonadota > Gammaproteobacteria > Burkholderiales > Rhodocyclaceae > AWTP1-18. Next base: position 5,165 of record DATDMT010000209.1, read on the forward strand.
TCAGCCCTCGGCCGGACGCATCTGGGGATCAACACCTTCGAAAACTTCATCCAGACCGACGCCGCCATCAACCCCGGCAACTCCGGCGGCGCCTTGGTGGACAGCACGGGCAACCTGATCGGCATCAACACCGCGATCTACTCCCAGAGCGGCGGCTCGATGGGCATCGGCTTTGCAATCCCGGTATCCCTGGCGCGCACGGTGCTGGATCAGATCATCAAGAACGGCACCGTCACCCGCGGCTGGATCGGCGTCGAAATCCAGGAAATCACGCCCGAGCTGGCGGAATCCTTCCGCCTT
>DATDMT010000210.1:0-6245 GCA_036518635.1 Rhodocyclaceae bacterium
CAAGGGCCGCGACATGGAGGTTGCCAAGGGCATGGCCCTGGGTGCCAACGCCTATGTCACCAAGCCCTTCTCCACCCGCGACCTGATGGCGCTGATCCGGGAACACCTTGGCTGACGCTTTCCTTGAGTACCCGCCATCCATGGAAACGCGCAAGGCAACTACACCCGCCCCTCCCATCCTCCTCCTCGCGGGGGAGGCTACTCATCGGCTCGCTGCGCTCGAAATCACCTAGCCCATCGTCAAACGCTTTCACGCTAATCCATGAACGCCCGCACCCGTTTCCTGCTCGCCATCTTCGTCCTCGGTCTGCTGATGACCGGGCCCTTCATGCTCACCGTCGGCATCCTGCTCACCGACCTGAGCGCGACCGAGCGCGCCCAGTTGATCCACGTCCTGCAGCCGCGGCTGCCGATCGGCATTTTCATGACGGCCTTCGGCTTCGTCCTCGGCGTCCAGGTGCTGCGCCAGTTGTTCCGCCAGTACGTGCGCGGCCTGCGCCAGATGGCGGAGCACCTGCAGTTGATGCTCGGCGCCAACCGCAATTTCCGCGTGGTGCCGGAAGGCCCGCCGGAGGTGGTCGCCCTCGCCCGTGCCGCCAACGAACTGGCGATCCAGCGCGACGCACTGCTGGAGGATGTCGAACAGCGCATCACCGAAGCCAAGAACTCGGTCGAGGCCGACCGCAACCGCCTCGCCGCACTGATGTCGCAACTGGCCCTGGGGGTCATCGTCTGCAATCTCGACGGCCGCATCCTGCTCTACAACAGCCGCGCCCGACTGCTGTTCACTGCCCTGGCCAAGGGCCCGACGGCAATGAACCAGGGCACCCTGATCGGCCTCGGCCGCTCGATCTATTCGATCCTCGACAAGGCCCAGGTGGCCCACGCCCTGGAGAGCATCCAGAGCCGCCTCGACCGCGGCGCCTCGGAACCGATGGCCAACTTCGTCACCACCAGCCGCAGCGGCCAGTTGTTGCGCGCCCAGACCGCACCGGTGCTGAGCGGCGAGGAAGGCCAGCCGCCGCGCATCACCGGCTACGTGCTGACCGTGGAAGACATCACCCGCTCACTGGAGCAGGAACTGGCCCGCGATCAGGTGCTGCACACCCTGGCCGACGGCAATCGCGGCGCCTTGGGCAATGTCCGCGCCGCCGCCGAGACCCTGCTGGCCCATCCGGACATGGAGTCAGAGATGCGCGGCCGCCTGTTGCAGGTGGTGGCCGACGAGACCGGCGCCATGAGCCAGCGCCTGGATCAGACCACCAGCGAGTTTTCCGATGCGCTGAAGACCCGCTGGCCGCTGGAGGACGTACTCGGCAGCGACGTGATCAGCGCCGCCCGCAAGCGCATCGCCGACAAGCTCGGCCTCGCCACCAGCGTTGACGGCATTGACGACCAGCTCTGGGTCCGCGCCGACACCTTCTCCCTGGTGCAGGCCATCACCTCCTTGGCGGGGCGCCTACAGGAACACCATCCGCTGCATGAACTGCGCTTCCGCCTTTCGGCAGACAACCGGCTGGCCTTCGTCGATCTTGCCTGGCACGGCTTTCAGGTCACCCCCGAGGCCCTCTACAACTGGGAAATGGAGCCGATGCGGGTCGCCAGCGAAGTGCTACCCCTGAGCCTGCGCGATGTGCTGGAACGCCACGGCGGCGAAATCTGGAACCAGCGCGAGACGACGACCCAGCCGGCCTTGTTCCGCCTCGCGATTCCCCTGGCCACTCCCCCGGGCGCCGCGATCGGCGGCCCCCAGCCAACCCAGAGCCGCCCCGAGTATTACGACTTCGACCTGTTCTCCTTCAGCGACACCAGCATCGACCTGGATCGGCCGCTGGCGGAGCTGGCCTACTCGGTGTTCGATACCGAGACCACCGGCCTCGAGCCCTCGGCCGGCGACGAGATTATCCAGATCGGCGCCGTGCGCATCGTCAACAACCGCCTGCTGCGCCAGGAATTGTTCGACCAACTGGTGGACCCGCGGCGCAGCTTGAGCCCCGAAGGCATCGCCATCCACGGCATCAGCGAGGATATGCTGCGCGACCAGCCGACCATCGACGCCGTGCTGCCGGCCTTCCACGAGTTCTGCGCCGAGACCGTGCTGGTGGCCCACAACGCCGCCTTCGACATGCGCTTCCTGCAACTGAAGGAGGCCAGCACCGGCATCGCCTTCAGCCAGCCGGTGCTGGATACCCTGCTGCTCTCGGCGGTGGTGCACCCCGGCCAGGACAGCCACAAGCTGGAAGCCATCGCCGAGCGCCTCGGCATCGCCATCAACCAGCGCCACAACGCCCTGGGCGATGCGCTGGTCACCGCCGAAGTTTTCCTGCGGCTGTTGCCGCTGCTGCGCGAGGCCGGCATCACCACGCTGCGGCAAGCCCTCGACGCCGCGGAAAAAACCTATTTCGCCCGCATCAAGTATTGAGCCGACCATGAACGATCGCGCCTCCGCCCGCCTCAATCTGCACAGCCAGCTAGCCGCCTTTGTCCGTCGCAAGCCGGTCACCGCCATGCCCGAAACGCCGTTGCAGGAGGTCGTCGAAATGATGGCTGAAAACAACGTCGGCTCGGTGGTGATCCTCGAGCCGGAAAGCAGCCGGCCGATCGGCATCTTCACCCTGCGCGACCTACTGCGCGAAGTGGCGACCAAGGGCTTCGATCCCCACGCGATGGTGGCGTCGATGATCGCCGACACCAACCTGCCGATGCTGCACTGGCGCCAGTCGGCCTATCAGGCCGAGATGCTGATGGCGCGGCAAGGCGCCCACCACGTCATCGTGGTGGACGCCAGCGGCCGCCTCAAGGGCGTGGTGTCGCAGGGCGACATCCTCGACCTGCAGCGCGGCGGCATCAAGGCGATCAGCGGCGCGATCCGCAACGCCCGCGACATGGAAACGCTGCTCGCCGCCGCTGCCGACGTGCGCCGTTTCGCCCGGCAGATGGTGACCGAGGGCCATGGTGCCGAACAACTGACCGAGACCATCTCCAGCCTCAACGACCACTTGGCGGTACGGGTGCTGGAGCTGACCCGCTTCGAGCATCAACTGCCCAAGGTGGAATGGTGCTGGGTGGCCTTCGGCTCCGAAGGCCGCTACGAGCAGACCCTGTCCACCGACCAGGACAACGGCATCATCTTCGAGGCCAAGAAGGAGGATGCGGAAGCCATTCGACTAGCCTTCCTGCCCTTCGCCCAGGAGGTTAACCGGCGCCTCGACGCCTGCGGCTTCACCCTCTGCAAGGGCAACATCATGGCCGGCAACCCGGAGCTGTGCCTCTCCCTGCAGGAGTGGAAGCACCGCTTCAGCGACTGGATGCGCTGCAGCAACCCGGACGCGCTGCTCAACGCCACCATCTACTTCGACTTCCGCGCCATCTACGGCGCCGATGAGGTCGCCGATGAACTACGGCGCTGGCTGCTGACGACGATCCCCAACGAATCCACCTTCCAGCGCCTGATGGCAGACAACGCGGTGCGAGCCAAACCGCCGGTGGGCGTGATTCGCGATTTCGTCTTCGATGACAACAAGGAGTTCCCGCACACGCTGGACCTCAAGGGCTTCGGCTCGCGCCCCTTCGTCGACGCCGCACGAATCCTGGCCCTGGCCAGCGACGTGGCGGAAACCTCGACCACCGAGCGACTGCGCGCACTGCAACGCAACGGCAAGCTGGGAAGGGAAGATGTCAGCGCGATGATCGATGGCTTCCACTTCATCCAGGAATTGCGCCTGCGCCATCAGCGCAACGGTGCCGGCGAGGGGGCGGAAAACCGCATCGATCCCGACAACCTGAACGAGCTGGACCGCAACGTGCTGAAGATCGCCTTCAAGCAGGCGAAGAAGCTGCAGGACAAGCTGACCCTGGACTACAAGCTCTGAGCGAGCAGCCTAGGCAGCATCTCGCCACCTAGCTTTTCCAAAATTTCCATAAAAAAAACCCCGGGGCGGTAACCCCGGGGCTTCTCTTTATTGCGGAGACTGCTTAGTGGGCAGAAGCCGCAGATGCTCCGATACCCGTTTCAGAGCGGGTTTCCTGAGCTTCAAACAAACCACGTTCCTTCTTCGCCTGTTCGCTGTTGTCGAGCAGCGAGACGATCCAGATCACCACGAAGGCGGCGGTCATGGAGAAGATGGCGGGAGAGGAATAGGGGAACCAGGCGCTGCCCTTGGGGTTGCCGAGGGTGGCTTCCCACACGGCCGGGGAGGCCACGGTCAGACCCACCGACAGCAGCAGACCCACGGTACCGCCAGCCACACTGCCCTTGGTGGTGCAGTTCTTCCACAGCACGGACATGAACAGCACCGGGAAGTTGGCCGAGCAGGCGATGGCGAAGGCCAGCATCACCATGAAGGCGACGTTCTGCTTCTCGAAGGTAATGCCCAACACGACCGCGACGATGCCCAGGATCACCGTGGTGATCTTGGAAACGCGCATTTCGGTCGCGCTATCCACATTGCCATGGCGCCAGACGGAGGCGTACAGGTCATGGGACACGGCGGAAGCACCGGACAGGGTCAGGCCAGCCACCACCGCCAGAATCGTGGCGAAGGCCACGGCGGAGATGAAGCCGAGGAAGACGTTGCCGCCGACGGCGTTAGCCAAGTGGATGGCTGCCATGTTGCCGCCGCCCTTTAGGCCCTTGGTGAGGTCACCGCCGACCGAGAACTCCGGGTTGGTGCCGACGAGAACGATGGCGCCGAAACCGATGATGAAGGTCAGGATGTAGAAGTAGCCGATCCAGGTGGTCGCCCAGGCCACGGACTTGCGAGCTTCCTTGGCATTGGGCACAGTGAAGAAGCGCATCAGGATGTGGGGCAGACCAGCGGTACCGAACATCAGGGCCAGGCCCACGGAAATCGCGGAGATCGGATCCTTGATCAGGCCGCCGGGGGCCATGATGCCGCCGCCCTTGGCTGCAGCCTTAGCCATATCAACGCCAGCAGCAGCAGCAGCAGGGTCAGCGCCGCCCTTGACGGCTTCGGCAATCAGGCCGGTCGCAGCAGCAGCGGTCTTGACCTCAACGGCCTTGGCGAACAGGGCTTCCGGGCTGAAACCGAACTGGAACAGCACCGCCATAGCCATGAAGGTGGCGCCGGAGAGCAGCATCACCGCCTTGATGATCTGCACCCAGGTCGTCGCGGTCATGCCGCCGAACAGCACGTACATCATCATGATGCTGCCCACCAGGATTTCGGCGTAGATGTATTCGAGGCCGAACAGCACCTTGATCAACTGGCCGGCACCCACCATCTGGGCAATCATGTAGAAGGCCACCACCACCAGGGAGCCGATGGCCGCGAAAGTGCGGGTCGGGGTCTGGGCGAAGCGGTAGGAGGCGACGTCGGCGAAGGTGAACTTGCCGAGGTTACGCAGGCGCTCCGCCATCAGGAAGGTGATCACCGGCCAACCCACCAGCCAGCCGATCGAGAAGATCAGGCCGTCGAAGCCGTTGGCGTACACCAGGCCGGAAATACCTAGGAAAGATGCGGCAGACATGTAGTCGCCGGCGATCGCCAGGCCATTCTGGAAACCGGTGATGCCACCGCCGGCGGTGTAGAAGTCAGCCGCAGACTTGGTTTTGCTGGCAGCCCACTTGGTGATCCAGAGGGTGAAACCAACGAAGGCGCCGAACATCGCGATGGCGGTCCAGTTGGTTGCCTGCTGCTGAGTCTGGCCCAGGTCAGCACCGGCGGCCAGTGCAGCGCCAGCCACGAGGAACGCGGCTAGGCCAATCAGGGTACGGGTAGTTTTTGCCATCACTTGTTGGCCTCCTTGGCAAGGGTTTCGGTCAGCGCGTCGAACTCGGAGTTGGCGCGGCTTACATAGACCCAGGTAATGACGATGGTGAACACGATCACACCAAGGCCGAGGGGAATGCCGATAGAGGTCACGCCGCCAGCCGCCAGCTTCTGCGCGAGCAATTTCGGATCGTAAGCAATCAACAAGATGTAGCCGTAATAGGCGATGAACATCAAGACAGTAAGAATCCAGCCGAACGTGGCGCGCTTGGATTTCAATTGACTGAATGCGGGGTGGCTTCTAAGTTTTTTGACCAAATCTTCTTGCATATGACTCCTCCTCATGTTGTAACCCGATGCCGGGCCGGAGAGCCCGACGTCATCGCCTGCACAGTTGTTGAAACACCGTGGCAAAGCCCCATGCGGGACAAGCTACGACACTACACTACTGAACATTTTAGGAGTGTATTAATAAGGTCTGACTAAAGCCTTACAGCGCAATGGTGCGGCGCG
>DATDMT010000211.1:0-14125 GCA_036518635.1 Rhodocyclaceae bacterium
CCCTCCACCCCGACCAGCTCGCCCCGGAACCCGCTCGATGACCGCCCGTAGCTCAACCGGATAGAGCACCGGCCTTCTAAGCCGGGGGTTAGGGGTTCGAGTCCCTTCGGGCGGGCCAGTAAGTAGTTATACAAGTTTCAACGGCGGTGGCTGTAGCTCAGTTGGTAGAGTCCAGGATTGTGATTCCTGTCGTCGTGGGTTCGAGTCCCATCAGCCACCCCAACATATTCGCAGTAGAAAAAGCCCGGCGCAGCCCGGGCTTTTTTCTTTTCGGGCTACCCGATTTGAATGCTTTCTCGCAACGCTCAGTGCACCCAGCCCTTGGCTCTGCTGTTACTCTCCAAGGTTCGCACGAACAGATAATCAGGGGGAGTCACAATGAAGAAAGCTGTCGCGAAACCTAGCACCAAAAAGCCGGTGGCCAAGAAGCCGGCTGCGGCGGTAAAAAAGCCGGTCAAGACGGTCGCTAAGGCCGCCGCCAAGAAGGCACCGGCCAAACCCGCCGCTCCGCGGCGCACTAAGGCGAAATCAGGCATCGCTACCGGCGAAGTGTTGAACGAGTTGAAATCTCTCGCCAAGGAACTCAACAAGGCGGCGCGGGATCTCGGTAAATCCTCCGGCGATCGGCCGAAGACCGTAGCCAGCATTCTCGGCAGCGTCGAGCGGATGACCATGGATGCGGCCAACAAGTCCCTGCAGGAGGCCGAGGCTGCCAAGCTGGTGCTGAAGAGCATGGACGACTCCCTGTCCCGCGACTGGAGCCGCAAGCAACTGGACGAAGGCATGAAGGTGATCGGTGGTCATCTGACCAACATCATCGTCGCCCAGGAATTCCAAGATTTGGCCGGTCAGGCCATCCGCAAAGCGATGAAGGCCCTGGTTGGCGCCATCATCGTGGTTGAAGGCGGCGGCAGCACCGAAGACAACCGCTTGTCCCAAAACGAAGTGGACAAGCTGCTCAACGAGCTGATGCCCTGAGTCAAACAACGGCTGCCTATGGATGAACGTTTTATGCAAGCCGCGCTGGAACTGGCGCGACAGGCAGCCAGTCTCGGTGAAGTGCCGGTCGGCGCGGTGGTGGTGAAGGATGGCGAAATTGTCGGCCGCGGCTTCAACCAGCCGATCGGCCGGCACGATCCCACTGCCCATGCCGAGGTGATGGCGTTGCGCGATGCCGCACAAAACCTGGGCAACTACCGCCTACCCCATTGCGACCTCTACGTCACGCTGGAGCCTTGCGTAATGTGTAGCGGCGCGATCATGCACGCGCGCATCGCCCGGGTGTATTTCGGCGCTTGCGATCCCAAGACCGGCGCGGCCGGTAGCGTGGTGAATCTCTACGAGGAGGCGCGCCTGAACCATCACGCTCACGTCAGCGGAGGCCTGCTGGCTGAGGAGTGCGGGCAACTCCTGTCGAACTTCTTTGCTGCCCGCCGCAACAAGACGATGATCGCGTGAACCAGCGAATCCGTATCAGCCTGCCGGCGCAAACCCTGGAACTGCGCGACCAGCGCGGCCGCTTGCTGCGCCAATACCCAGTGTCCACCGCCAAGAACGGCGCGGGAGAGCAGAACGGCAGCTATCGCACGCCGCGAGGCAAACATCTGATCCGCGCCAAGATCGGCGCCGGCCAAGCCGAGAACACTGTGTTCGTCCGCCGCCGGCCTACCGGCGAACTTTGGACGCCGGCCCTTGGTGAGGCCCATCCCAGCCGCGACTGGATACTCACCCGGATTCTCTGGCTTTCAGGTCGCGAACCCGGCTTCAATCGCCTGGGGGCGGTGGATACCATGCGCCGCTACGTCTATCTGCACGGCACCCCGGATGCGACGGAAATGGGTGTCCCCGGCTCCCACGGCTGTGTGCGGATGCGCAACCGCGACATCGTTGAGTTGTTCGATCTGGTGCCCGTCTATACGCCGGTGGATATTGTCGAGTTCGAGCTCGAAACCGGGCACTGGACGACCCTGGCCGCCGAGGCCCTGGCCTTGCGGGTACAGGTATTCGTGGTTGAACAGGGCGTGCCGGCCGATATGGAACTGGATGAGCACGATCCCCTGTCCACTCACGTCCTGGCGCGGGATGCGGCCGGGCGCCCGATCGGTACCGGCCGGCTGCTGCCGGATGGTCACATCGGCCGGTTGGCGGTGGTGCCCGAGTGGCGTGGCAAAGGTGTCGGCCGCGCCTTGTTCGAAGCGCTGCTGGATCAGGCGGCCAGCGCTGCCATGGGGCATCTGGCGCTGCACGCCCAGACCAAGGCGGCGGGCTTCTATCAGCGTTTCGGTTTTGATGCCGTCGGTGCCGAGTTTCTTGAAGCCGGGATTCCGCACCAACTCATGGTGCGCAAAGGCTGAACCTGAAGCGCTGGCGCCCGCCGGCGCTGCCATCCGGCGCCCAACTCTGCTCGTCGAAATTGACCACGCCGTCGCGCTGCACTAGCAGCACCGTCGAACTGCGCGTGCCGTAGCGCGGGTTGCGGATGAAGGCGGCGGAGAGCATGCGTTCAAGGGTGATATCGACGCCAGTGCGCGGTAGCTGTTCATCCGGATAGGTACGGTCGTCTCGCAGCAGTTCCAGCAGCGGGCCATCCTCGGGCAGCGCCGCCAGCGCCCAGCTCAGGGCAGATTTGGCAGCGCTCACCTTGGGCCAGGGGGAATCCAGCAACTCATTGGAAAGGCCGTACACGCCGGGGTGCAATGATTCAATTTCGCCGCTGACATTGCTGTAGCAGGCTAGGGTCCTGCCATCGCCCACCAGCAGATTGAATCCGTTGTAGCGCACGCCGGCCCCTGCCAGGCCTTGCAGCCAGGGCAGCGGGGCCTCGGTGCTTTCGAGGAAGCCACTCACCAACTTGCCACGGGACGGCGCATTGTCCCGGTGCTTGCCCGGGTCGCGGAAGTTGGTCAGGGCGGCGAAGCGCCCCGACCGGGTCATTCCCATCCAAGTGCCGCCAGCAGTCAGATCGCGTCCGGCCAGAACTGCGGGCGCATCTGCCCAGAAATCCGCCGGGGCCGTGGGCCGCTGGTGGAACTCGTCGCGGTTGGCGGCGACCACCAGGGGGAAGTCGGGATGGGCCTGCCAGGCGAGGAGAACGAGGCACATCGCCGGGCCCGATTACCCTATTCGATGCTGTAGGGTAGGTCGAGGAACTCGGGGCGGGGACCATCCGGCGCGCCCAGATGGACTTCTCCAGTTTCTCGGCAGGAGGTCTGGATCACCGCCAATAGTTCGATACCGCCGAGGGGGGAAGGTGCTGCGCTGACCACCGTGCCGCAGGCCTGCTCACCGGTTTCCGGGGCATAGACGCTGGCGCCGGCCTCCACAGTGCCGGCGGAAAGATGCGCCCGGAACATGTGGCGCTTGACCTTGCCCAGGTACTGGGTGCGCGCAACGATCTCCTGGCCCGGGTAGCAGCCCTTGTTGAAGGCCACGCCGCCCAGCGGAATGTAATTGATCATCTGCGGAATGAAGGCTTCCTGGGTGGCGGCTACCACTCGCGGCGAACCGGCGGCGATTTCCAGCCAACGCCAGGCATCCAGGCCCACCGGGCGGGCCTTGGCGCTGAGGCGGGACCACACCGCCGCGGCCTGATCCGCGTTCACCACCAGTTGGAAGCGCTGGGCGCCCAGGCCCAGGGCAGAACCGCCGACAAAGGCCACAGTCGCCATGGGCTGCGGCGCGGCGCCGGCCACCTCGGCCACCAGAGCGGCGGCATCGGGGCCGGAGAGGCCCAGCAGCACCTTGTCGTCGCTGGCATCGGTCAATTTCACCTTCGAACGCAGGATAAACATGCTGAGTTTTTTCAGCATCGCCGGCAGGATTTCGGCCGGCAGTTGCAACAGGGTTTCCTCGCCTTCGCGCCAGATCATGAAGTCGGCCAGCAGGCGGCCTTTCGGGGTGCAAAAGCCGGCCCGGCGCAGCACACCGGGGGTGATGTTCTTGACGTCATTGGTCATCAGGTTGTGCAGGTAGTTGGCGCTATCCTCGCCAACGGCGCTGAGGCAGCCGAGATCGGTCAGGGGAGCCACGATGGTGGCATTGGCGGCAGCGGCGAGTTCGGCCGCAGGGTCGCCGAAATCGGCAAAGCCGTTGCGCGCGCCGACGGCCGTCAGCAGGTCATTCCAGTTATTGTTCATGGCTTTTCTGGGGCAAGGAGTGGGGGTGGTTGGGCTATTATAGGGCCTGAACTTTGCGTGATTTTCCATGGGTTTTCTCAAGCGTTTGATCCTTCTGCTGCTGCTCGCAGCCGCCGCCGGAATCGGCTCCCTCGCATGGTTCGCCACCCAGCCCCTGACCCTGCGCAGCTCACCCCTGGAGTTCAGCATTCCCCAGGGTGTTGGCTTGAGTGCAGCCTCCCGGCTGATGGCGGAGCAGGGCATCGATTTCTTCCCCCTGGCCTTTACCCTGCTGGGGCGTTCTCTCGGTCGTTCCACCGGCATCAAGGCCGGCAGTTATGAGGTTTCGCAAGGCATTACTGCTTGGCAGCTACTGGAAAAACTGACCCGCGGCGATGTCACCCAGGGCGAGTTGGTGCTGGTGGATGGGCGTAGCTTCCGCCAGCTACGGGCCGCCCTGGACGGCAACCCGGATCTGCGCCATGACAGCGCTGCGCTGTCCGAAAAGGAATTGCTGGCCCGGCTGGGCATTGCCGCGCCCTACGCGGAAGGCCTGTTCTTCCCCGATACCTACCTGTTTGCCAAGCAATCCAGCGATCTGGACGTGCTGCGCCGCGCCCATCAGGCCCTGGAGCGCCATCTGGCCCAGGAATGGGAGGGACGGGCGACCGGACTGCCCTATGCCGGGCCCTATGAAGCACTAATCATGGCCTCCATCGTCGAGAAGGAAACCGGCGCGCCCGCGGACCGGGCCAAGATCGCCTCGGTATTCGTGAACCGCCTGCGCAGCGGCATGCTGCTGCAGACCGACCCCACCGTGATCTACGGCATGGGCGAGCGTTTCGACGGCAATCTGCGGCGGGACGACCTGCATACCGATACTCCCTGGAACACCTACACCCGCGGCGGCTTGCCGCCCAGCCCGATTGCTATGCCCGGCCTGGCCTCCCTGCGGGCAGCCTTGCATCCGGCGGCCACTGATCATCTCTATTTCGTCGCCCGGGGCGACGGCAGCAGCGAGTTTTCCCGTACCCTCGACGAACACAACCGGGCCGTGGCCCGCTTTCTGAAACGCAAAGGATTCTGATGGCGCAGCGGGGCAAGTTCATTACGCTGGAGGGCATCGACGGCGCCGGTAAGAGCACGCATCACGCCTGGCTGGTCGGCGAGCTACAACGGCGCGGCAAGACCGTGGTCGTCACCCGGGAGCCGGGCGGCACCCCCCTGGGCGAGAAGCTGCGCGCCCTGCTGCTGTCCGAGCCGATGCATCCGGAAACCGAGGTGCTGCTGATGTTCGCCGCCCGGCGTGAACACATCGCCCAGGTGATCGAGCCGGCCCTGGCCCGCGGCGACTGGGTGTTGTCGGACCGCTTCAGCGACGCCTCCTTCGCCTACCAGGGCGGCGGCCGCCAGATGCCCTGGGCGCGGCTGCAGCAGATCGAGACTTGGGTACAGGGCGAGGGCGATAGCCAACTCCAGCCGGACCTGACCTTTCTCTTCGAACTCGACCCAGCCATTGCCCGCGAACGGCGCAACGGCACCGGCACGGCACCGGACCGGTTCGAGCTGGAACAGCAGGCTTTTTTCGAGCGGGTTCATGCCGGCTACCAGCGCCGCGCCGAGGAATACCCGCAACGGTTTTGCCGAATCGACGCGGCCAAGAGCATCGCCGAAATACAGAAAATACTTGAGGTTAAGATTTCAAGTGTCTGTTAATAAAATATATCCATGGACGATCCCTCTTTGGAATAGTCTCTGGCAACAGCCGGAGAAGCTCCATCACGCCCTGTTGCTGATGGGGCCAGAAGGCGTCGGCAAGGGGCGTTTCGCCGATGCCATGGCGGCCCGTCTGCTCTGCGAAGAACCGCGTGGAACCGAGGCCTGCGGCGCCTGTGATGCCTGCCGCTGGCTGGCCGGCGGCAATCACCCGGATTTCCGGCGCGTGACCCTGGAGTCGGACGAAGCCGATGAGCCGGAAGAGGGCGCCAAACCCGCCAAGGCCAGCAAGGCGGTCAAGGTTGCGACCCAGATCAAGATCGGCCAGATTCGCGGCCTGGAAGACTTCATTTTTGTCGGCAGCCACCGCCAGGGGCGGCGGGTCGTGATCATCGATCCGGCCGATACGATGAACCCCGCCGCCGCCAATGCACTTCTTAAAGTGCTTGAAGAACCACCTTCAAATGTTTATTTTTTATTGGTTTCTTCAAACTCACCCAGGCTCCTGCCAACCCTCCGCAGCCGCTGCCGCAAGATAAGTTTCGGCTTGCCTGACACCGTGCCAGCCCTGGCCTGGTTGCGCGAACAGGGCGTCCAGAAGGGCGAATCGCTGCTGAGCCTGGCCGGTGGTGCACCCATCAAAGCCATGGCGATGGGGGCCGACGGCAGCCAGGAAGGCGTCGAAAAAGTGCTGGCCTCCCTGCAAAGCCCGGCGGATCCGGTGGGCACCGCCGCCCAGTGGGATGCGCTGATGAAAAGCCACGCCCGGATCGATGCGGAAGCCCTGGTGGACACCCTGCAAAAATGGCTCTACGACCTGATGCGCGTCCGCCTCGGTGCCGCACCGCGCTATTTGCCCGGGCATGGGAACCCGCTGGGCCGAATTGCGGCCCAATGTGATCCGGCGCGGCTGCATCGCTTCCATGGCGAATTGCTGAAAATCCGCGCCACGGCGCGCCATCCCCTGAACCCCCAATTGTTCCTGGAAGACATCGCCGCCCGCTATCTGCAGGCGGTCGCCACCCGTTGATGCCATGACCCCTTTGCTCGTTGATTCCCACTGCCACCTGGACTTTCCCGAACTGCACCAGGACATCGCCCGGGTGTTGGCCGCCATGGCGGAGCAGGGCGTGGGCTGGGCCCTGATCGCCGGGGTGACCCTGGAACGCCTGCCCGCCGTCTTGGCCTTGACCGAGGCCCATCCCAACCTGTTCGCCGGCGTCGGCGTCCATCCCGATACCGAGGAGGAAGGGCGCGAGCCGACGGAGGACGAACTGGTGGAACTGGCCGCCCATCCCAAGGCGGTGGCCATCGGCGAAACCGGCCTCGATTACTACCGCCTGACCGGCGATCTGGAGTGGCAGCGGGACCGCTTTCGCACCCATATCCGGGCCGCCCGGCGTTGCGGCAAGCCCCTGATCATCCATACCCGCGCTGCGGCGGAAGACACCTTGCGGGTGCTGCGGGAAGAGCAGGGCGGTGAAGTCGGGGGCGTCTTCCACTGTTTTACCGAGAGCGAGGAGATCGCCCGCCACGCCCTCGACCTGGGATTTCACATCTCCCTATCGGGCATCGTCACCTTCAAGAATGCCGAGATGCTGCGCGCCGTCGCCCGCCTGGTGCCGCTCGATCGCCTGCTGGTGGAAACCGATTCGCCCTATCTGGCGCCGGTGCCCTATCGCGGCAAGAGCAATCAGCCGGCCTATGTGCGCTACGTCGCCGAAGCCGTGGCCAAGGAAAAAAATCTTTCCTACGAAGTGCTTGCCGAGGAAACCACTCGCAATTTCTTCCGTCTATTCAGCCATGCGAAAACTCACTGACTGGCTACGGCCCTTTCTATTGATCGGCTTGCTGGCCGGCGCGGCTACGGCCTCTGCCGGCGTGTACGACGAGCTGATGAAGTCCGCCGAGATGGGCGATACCGACGCCGTGATGGAACTCATCGGCAAGGGCATGGACGTCAATTCGACGGACCGGGACGGCAACACCCTGCTGATCATCGCGGCCCGCGCCGGGAATGGCCGGCTGCTGGAATTCCTCCTCGGCCATCGTGCCAACACCCAGAAGAAAAATACCTTCGGCGACAGCGCCCTGATGTTTGCTGCCTATCGCGGCGATCTGCCGATGGTCAAGCAACTGCTGACGGCCGGCGCCGACATTAACCAGCCCGGCTGGAACGCGCTGCATTACGCGGCCTACCAAGGGCGCGACGAAGTGGCGAAACTATTACTGGCTCAGGGCGCCGACCCAAATCGTCGCGCTCAGAATGGACAGACCGCGCTGATGCTGGCTGCTGCCAACGGCCACGCCGAGGTGGTGAAGGCCCTGCTCGAAGCGAAGGCCGAGAGGAGTTACAAGGATCCCCAGGGCAATTCCGCTAGCGACTTGGCGCAGAAGGGCGGCAATACCCAAATCATGGAACTGCTGGCTTCCGTAGCCCCCAACGGCGAAGCCGCAACTACCCGTTAAGGGCCTGAGGCCCGAGCAGCCGGCGGTCGTCAGGTGCCAAACCGAACCGTGCGATGCGCCATGTGGGCGATCTGTTCCGCTGGATCGCCCTTGGCGATCTTTTCCAGGGCGGCGATGTCGGCGCTGTAAAACCGCTTTTCCTTACCGGCCGTCTGCTTGGTAATCAAGCCTTGGCGATTGAAGTCGGACAGCACTCGGCTGGCGGTTTCGATGGTGATGCCAAGCATGCCGCCAATATCTTCCAGATTGAAACGATGGATGCGGTTGGTGTTGCCTTCGCGCATCCGCAACAGTAGCCGGGCCAAGCGCTCACGGGCATGGGCCGTGCCGCCGGCCAGCTCGGACAGCCAGGTCTCGGCCTCATGCAGGGCGCGTTGGGATTTCTCAAATAGTCGGCGCTGAAGCGTGCCATTTGCTTCGACCATCCGGCGGAAATTTGCGATCGGGATGCGGCAAGCGACCACTTCGCCCACGGCGATGGCTGCGTGCTCGAAGAATTCGGAAAACAGCGCCTCCATGCCGACCACGTCGCCGCGTTTGACGATGCGGACAATCCGTTGGGTACCCGAACTGGAGACGCGGGTCAGCTTGACCATGCCCGACCTGATGCAATAGACACCGTTGGCCGCTGAGTTGGCGCCAAAGACCGTGCCGCCCGGCGGAATTGCCAGGTCGTCGATCCAGGTGTGGAAGTCTTCCAGTTCCGTGGCCGTGACATCGGCGCAAACCATCACCTGGCGTAAATCACAGGCCATACAGTTGCTGCGCTTGCGCGGGGACATCTCGGTCATAACCTTGCACTCCAGAAAACTGCCCGGGTTCAGCAACCTAAGGGAATTTCCTCAGGCCGAATCACAGGGTAGTCAGAAAGCGATAGGTAATCGTCAGCAATTGCTGTACCAAGCCGTCTTCGCTATCGACGGATGGGAACAAAGTTTGTCGGTCAGTCAGATCGGGGCGATTTGCGCCCGGTATAAGGCCCAGCGCGTTGGGCAGAAACAGGCATGCCCGCTATAGGTCTGAACGCAATAACCGCATTGCTCTGCGCTCTCGGTCGGCTCGACGAAACCAGCGGTGTAGCCCATGGCACCCCTGGCTTTGCAGATAGGGCGGCCAAGGCAGGTGCCATGCTTGATGCAGGACATCTTCGAACCGCAAGACTTGGTATTGGCGACGGCCCATTCCAGATCTGCCTGCCTGTCACGTTGTGCGTCACTCTGAACTGTATTGCTTGTTTGGAGATTCATGCTCGCTTCCGCTTCAACCGGCAAATCATCCTGCCATTAACTATGAAGCGGTAATGGTATCTCTTGAAGCGGCTCCGAGGTAGTGTGAGCGTGGTCGTCGGGCAGCGCTGGATATCGGGTGGGCACCGTTTTGCCCATAACCACGCCGATCCAGGTAGATTCCCGACCTGCGTGCCGGACGTCAAACAAATAGAAGCATAATGTATATTATGTAAAATCATAAAAAGGGATTAGCTTCGGGACATGGGAGCCGACCCCTCTCCCAAAGGATGGAAATCGGCTCGCAGTTTCTCACCGATGGAAACTGTGGCTGGGAATACTTCCAAATCCGAGAGATTCTCTGCGCCGTTGGCGAGTGAATCTCCCGAACCGACGGACAAGAACTCAGGAGGTCAGCGTCTTGGTGCGGCGACTATCGCGTTGCGACAAGAGCATGGTCAGGCCGGTGCCGGTCGCACAGAGGCCGGCGACAACCGTTGCAATACCCTGATAAGTGGGGCCCGCCCAGTCGCCACCCATCACCGTTGCGGTACCACCGAGAATTACCAGCAAGAGTTCCATGACCGCTCCTTCATTGATTTGAGTGTTTTGCGTGCCCTTTGCAATCCTGCGCAAAGGGCTCCTAAGTTTTCTACTGCTAGTGCTTTAGCAATACTTGGTCCAGAGACTTTTAAGCACTGCAAGGTTTATGAGACGTCCTGGCTTTTAGGAATCCTCGCTTCCCGGTAAAGTGGCCCTGCTTGGGTGAAATGTGTCGCCCATTCCAGCAGTCGAAGTTAAAAAACTGCGTTTAATCAGAGGAGTAAGGAATGCCTGAGGCTCAAGGCGGCACCCCTTTGTGGACGCCGATTCCGGCATATGTCCAGTCCACGGCGATGCATCAACTGATGATCGAGGCCGGATTGGACTCATGGGATGCTTTGTGGTCCTGGTCAGTCTCAGAACCGGAAATCTTCTGGTCCAAAGTTTGGGAACTCGGCGGCGTTATAGGCGACCGTAGTGGCTCGGTGCTGATCAACCCACAGGCCATGCCGGGTGCGGCGTGGTTTCCCGATGCCCGACTCAATTACGCTGAGAACATGCTGCGCCATGGCGATGACACGGCCGAGGCCATCGTGTTTCGCGGCGAAGACAAGCTTGCCCGGCGGATCGACTGGTGCCAGTTGCGGGCCGAAGTGGCGGCCTTTGCCCAGTTCCTGCGGCAATCCGGGGTCGGCGAGGGGGATCGGGTGGCCGGCTATCTGCCCAATCTGCCGGAAACCATCATTGCCATGCTGGCGACAGCCTCACTTGGGGCGATCTGGTCGTCGGCCTCGCCTGACTTTGGGGTTCAGGGGGTTCTCGACCGCTTCGGCCAGATCGAGCCGAAGGTCTTGGTCTGCGTCGACGGCTATTGGTACAACGGCAAGGCCGTGGATTGCCTGGAAAAGAATGCCCAAGTGGCCGCGCGGCTGCCGTCTCTGCGGGCGGTGGTGGTCGTCTCCTATCTGAGGGACGTGGCCGACATAGGGGCGATATCCGGGGCGCTGTCCTGGGCCGGGGCCATCGCCGCCGGTGCAGGCGCGCCGTTGGAGTTCCGCAGGGTGCCCTTTGCCCACCCTTTGTTCATCATGTTCTCTTCGGGGACCACGGGCGTGCCCAAGTGCATCGTCCACGCCCACGGCGGCACCCTGCTCCAGCATGTCAAGGAACACCGCCTGCATAGTGACGTCCGCCCCGGCGACCGGCTGTTCTACTTCACCACCTGCGGCTGGATGATGTGGAACTGGCTGGCGTCCGGCCTCGGCTCGGGTGCCACGCTACTGCTCTACGATGGCTCGCCTTTCGCTCATGGCAGGGATGGTCAGCCCGGCACCATCCTGTTTGACTACGCCGAGGACGAGGCGATGACCCACTTCGGCACCTCGGCCAAATTCATCGACGCCGTTGCCAAGGCCGGCCTCAAACCGCGGCTGACGCACAAGCTGCCGGCACTGCGGGTGATGCTGTCCACTGGCAGCCCGCTGGCGCCGGAGAGCTTTGACTACGTCTACCGCGACGTGAAGCCGGACCTGCTGCTGGCCAGCATCTCCGGCGGCACCGATATCGTTTCCTGTTTCGTCCTCGGCAATCCGCTGTTGCCGGTCTATCGCGGCGAAATCCAGTGCCGTGGCCTGGGCATGGCGGTGGACGTGTTCGATGGCGACGGCCAGCCGATCCGCGGCGAAAAGGGGGAACTGGTCTGCACCCGTCCCTTCCCCTCGATGCCGATCGGATTCT
This sequence comes from Rhodocyclaceae bacterium, assembly GCA_036518635.1. Lineage (GTDB taxonomy): Bacteria > Pseudomonadota > Gammaproteobacteria > Burkholderiales > Rhodocyclaceae > AWTP1-18. Next base: position 11,807 of record DATDMT010000211.1, read on the forward strand.
GGAACGACCTGAATGGCGCCAAGTACCGTGCCGCCTACTTCGAGCGTTTCCCCGGCATCTGGTGCCATGGCGATTTTGCCGAGATCACCGCCAACGGCGGCCTGGTGATCCACGGCCGCTCCGACGCCACCCTCAACCCGGGTGGCGTGCGCATCGGTACGGCAGAAATCTATCGCCAGGTCGAGCAATTGCAGGAAGTTCTGGAAGCTCTGGTGATCGGCCAGGACTGGCCGCCGCAACATCCCAACGACGTTCGTGTCGTGCTGTTCGTCCGCTTGCAGTCAGGCCGCAACCTCGACGATGCCCTAGTGGAGCGCATCAAGCGGCAGATTCGCGACAACACCACGCCACGCCACGTGCCAGCGCGGGTGATCCAGGTGGACGACATTCCTCGCACCAAGAGCGGCAAGATCGTCGAACTCGCCGTGCGCAATATCGTCCACGGCGAAGCGGTGAAGAACATCGAGGCGCTAGCTAATCCGGAAGCCCTGGAGTGCTTTCGCAACCGGGCTGAACTGACTGGCTAAGGCCGGTAGTCAGTGAATCTCGTCCTTGCCGGGGCCTAGCGTAGGCAGGACGGGAATCCCCTCCTCCAGCAATTCCAGCGCCTCCCGCAGGCTGGCCTGACCGCGAATCGCCCGCTCGGGAGCGTCGCCGGCGTGGATGCGCCGAGCTTCCTCGGGAAACCGCTCCGCCACGTCTTCCGCGGCTGCGGCGGATTCCGCCAGGGACGCCAGCATTCGCATGGCGCGTTTGTGGGGAGACTCGGCCGGTGGTGCCGCCGGGCTGTTGCCATGACCGATATGCGGTGCGGAGGGCAGCCTGGCGATATGGCGGGATGCGCAAAGCGGGCACTCCACCTGCCCTGCCCCGTTTTGCTGCTCGAAGCTGTCCGACGAGGCGAACCAGCCCTCGAAGCGATGGCCTTCTGCGCAGTTGAGATTGAGGACGATCATTTTGGTGCCCGGAGCGGGACTCGAACCCGCACAGCCGTTGGGCCGAGGGATTTTAAGTCCCTTGTGTCTACCGATTTCACCATCCGGGCAGCTTTCTAATTGCGGTGGCCGAGGACGCCGCGTATGGCTTCCTGCAGGTCCGCGGGCAGCACGATGGTCTTGGCATTGGCGGAATCCGCCAGCTTGCCCATCGCGGCCAGATACTTTTCGCCAAGCATGTAGCGCATCGGTGCGTCTTGTTCGCCGATTGCCACGGCCACCCGCTTGATGGCTTCGGCGCTGGCGGTGGCCAGGGTCACCTGGGCCTCGGCGTCGCGTCGGGCGGCTTCCAGCCGGGCTTCAGCCTGAAGGATGGCGGACTGCTTGGTGCCCTCAGCCTTGGTCACCATGGCCTTGCGCTCCCGCTCCGCCGAGGCCTGGGCTTCCATCGCCCGCTGCATCGACTCGGAGGGCTTGATGTCCTGGATTTCCACCGACTTGACGGTGAGACCCCAGTCCACGGCCTCGTCGGCGATGCTCTCGCGCAGCCGGGCCTTGATCTTGTCGCGGTTGGACAGGGCCTCGTCCAGATTCATCTCGCCGATGATCGAGCGCAGCGTGGTCATGATCATGTTGCGGATGGCTTCGGAGAAGTCCGTCACGCCATAGACCGCCTTGATCGGGTCGGTCACCTTGATGAAGGCGATGGCGTTGGTCAAGATCACCGCGTTGTCCCGGGTGATCACTTCCTGTTCCTGGACGTCGAGGATGATGTCCTTGGTCACCAGCTTGTAGGCGATCCGGTCCAGGTAGGGAATGATGATGCTGAGGCCCGGGTGCAGCGTGCTCTGGTACTTGCCGAGGCGCTCGACGACCCACTCCTCGCCCTGGGGCACGATGCGTACCCCCTTGATCAGGGTGACCACGGCGAAGATCAGCAGGGCGATGACAAAAGGACCGAGGCCCATGGCGTTCTCCTCCATCAGACGCGTGCGACTTTCAAAAAGCTGCCCTCGACGGACAGCACCTTGACCCGTTCGCCGGCGGCGATGGTCTCATCGGCGATGCAGGGCCAGACCTCGCTGCCAACGATGGGCTTCTGGAAACGTACCTCGCCCTTTTCGAAGGGGGCGACGGCCTTGGCCAGCCGACCGATCTCGCCGATTACGTCGGCATCGGCCATGCCGATCCGGGTCTTATGCTGATCGCGCTTGAAGACCTTGAACCAGAGGACGATCAGTGCCAGCGAGGCGATCAACCAGAGGGACAGTTGGGCGGTGGTGCCCAGGGTGGGGATGATCGCCAGTGCCAGGCCCACCAGCAGCGCGCCGAGGCCGAACCACACCAGGACGAAGGCCGGCACTGCCAGCTCGGCCAGCATCAG
>DATDMT010000212.1:0-2641 GCA_036518635.1 Rhodocyclaceae bacterium
TAGGGGAGCAACAGACAGCGATACCAACCAAGGGGCGGGAAACAGCCAAGAATGCGCTACTTGAAAACCTGCGAAGGGAGACTATACGCGAGAAGTCAACACAGAACAAAGAATTTCTGCTTATTTGCTGCAGGTTGTTTCCGGGCTGTCAATACTTACCCGTCTAGCGCCCGGTGAGCTGGGCGTAGAGCAGGGGTAGCCGCTTCGGCAGTTCCTCGGGCTTCCGTACCACGGTATAGCCGGCGGGGCCGAACAGGTGGGGCAGGTAGGCGGCGCCTTCCCGGTCAATGGTGACGCAGAAGGGCTTGAGTCCGGCGCGGCGCGCTTCGCTTACCGCCATCCGCGTGTCCTCGACGCCGTAGCGGCCCTCGTAGAGGTCCAGGTCGTGGGGCTTGCCGTCGGAGAGGATCAGCAGCAGGCGCTGGCCGGCGGGCTCCTTCTCCAGGAGCTTGGTGGATTGGCGGATCGCGGCGCCCATCCGCGTGTAGTAGCCGGGGCGGATCGCCGCGATGCGGCCGCGGGCCGCATCGTCGTAGCGGGCGGCGAAGCTCTTCATCTCATGGAAGCGCACCTGGCCGCGCTTCAGCGACGAGAAGCCGTAGAGGGCGAAGCGGTCGCCGGTGGCGCCGAGGGCTTCGGCAAACAGCATCAGGCTGTCGCGCACCACGTCGACGACGCGCTGCTCGTTGGAAATCCAGGCATCGGTGGATAGTGACAGATCGGCCAGCACCAGGCAGGAAAGGTCGCGCTCGCGCTGGGCCTGGGCCAGGTAGAGGCCGGCGGCTTCGGTGTGGCCGGCCTGGCGGTCAGCGTGGAGGCGGACGAAGGCGTCGATGTCCTGCTCCGGGCCGTCGGGCTGGCCCTTGAGCCAGCGCCGCTGCGGCGCCAGGGCGGCGAACTGGCCGCGCAGGCGTTGTGCCGGCCGGCGCAGGCGCTCGGGCAGGGGCGTCGGCTCGGCCTGGCGCGCCGCCATGTATTGCAGGCGGCAGTAGTCGGGCCTGAGTTGCTGCGTGCGGTAATCCCACTCCGGCAGCGGCAGGCCCTCTCCCACCAACTGGTCGTCCTCGCCGGCGGGCGGCAGGTCTAGGTCGAAGCGCAGCTTGGAGGCGACCCGCTCGCCGTCCTGGGCCACGCTCAACTGGTCCATGTTCTCCGCGGCGCGGCTGGCGCTGGGGTCTTCGTCGTCATCCAGGGAACGATTGACCTTCACGTACTCGGCCCAGGACAGCAGGCTCTCGGCGCGGAAGATCATCAGCATGCCGTGCTTTTGTTCCGGCATGTCGGTCTGTTCGGCGCGATGGCGCTTGCGCTCGCCGTCCTCCGGCGGGCCGCCGTCGCCGCCGGCCTCCTGGTGTTGCAGGGCGCGGGCCTTGCGCGTGGCATTGGGGGAGGCATAGAGCCACAGCGGCACCGGCTGCACCGGGCGCTTGCCCGGCGGCAGGGCGGCGACGCTGCCCGGCTCATGCAGCGCGGCGCGGATCGCCGCCTCGCGGGCGGCCTCGGTGCGGGGCAGGCGCTCCAGGGGCAGGCGCTGGGCAATGCAGGCCTCCACCAGGCGCCGGTAGCGGGCCTCCAGGCCCGGCCAGAGGGCCAGGGTGATGACCGTGGCCCTCTGGTTGTCCAGCAGCCAGTCGCCACTGCTGCCCATGTCGTGGGCGGCCAGGGCGGCCAGCCACAGGTAGAGGTCGCGGTTCAGGGCTTCATCGGCAAACAGCGCGATGCGCGGCGGCAGGTGCAGGCCATGGTCGTCGAGGCTGGCCTGGGTGGTCTTCTCGCCGCTGCCGGCGATCCGCTGCAGCCAGCGCCGCCGCGCGCCGTGGCGGGCTTCCGCCGCGGCACCGATGGCCAGGCCGCTGTCGCCGCCGAGGGCGCGGAACATCACGCCTATGGTCTTCTCCATCTGGTTCAGCGCCACGGCGGCTTGCGGGTACTCGCGTTCCGCCGCCCCGGTGACCAGCTTGTGCCAAAGTTCGCCGACGTACTCTTCCATTGCAGCCTCCTCAGTCGCGCTTTCCGGTGAGGCTCACCAGGGCTTCGTTGGCGCGGGCCGCATCCTTGTCCACCCAGCGCAGCAGGCTGGTCTTGCCGGCGCTCTGCTGCACCGTACCGCAGGCTTCGACGCATTGGCTGCATTGGGTGCAGGCGAACATCTTGCGCTTCTGCGAACGGGGCTTGAGGCGCATCGGGCAGGCGCCCTCGCAGGCCGCATAGCCCGGCCCGCCGCTGGCGTAGCAGGCTTCGCAATCGGCGGCGCGGGGGCGCTCGAAACCCACCACCATGGCGCTGCGGTTGCTCATCCAGGCCAGGCTCTGGAACAGGCCCACGGCGCAGCCGAAGCGGCAGAACAGGTGGCGGGCGAAAAGGAATTCGCAACTCAATACTGTGGTCGCGGCGCCAAGGAACAGGGCCTCGTTGCGCGTCGGCGCCAGGCTCAACAGATGGCCGTACAACTCGGCCGGCGGCAGCAGGTAGGAGAGCAGCACCACCGCCCAGAGGAAGGCAAAGGCAATAGCGGTGAGCAGGGTCGGCGGCCACCACCAGGGGCTGCTGCTGAAGGCGCTACCGTCCGGATTTACCGGCGGCAGCGCCTTCCTCTCCCAGATGCTGAGCCGGCCCGAGGCGCGCCGCATCAGGCCGTTGA
>DATDMT010000213.1:0-12932 GCA_036518635.1 Rhodocyclaceae bacterium
CCCGCGAGGGGGAGGATGGGCGGGGCGGGCGTTTATACCCTGCGCGCCGTCAAGCGCGTCAGTTGCCGGTGATGTTGTAGCCGCCGTCCACGTAGATCGTGCCGCCGGTGATCGACTTGGACAGATCGCTGACCAGGTAGGCTGCCAGGGCGCCGACGTCGTCGATGGATACCAGCTTGTGCAGCGGCGCGCGGGCCTTGGCCGATTCCATCAGGCTGTCGAACTCGGCGATGCCGGAGGCGGCGCGGGTCAGCAGCGGGCCCGGGGAAATGGCGTGGACGCGAATGCCCTTCGGGCCGAGTTCGGAGGCCAGGTAACGGGAGGCGGACTGCAGGGCGGCTTTCACCGGGCCCATGATGCCGTAGTTCTGGATCACTTCATCGGCGCCGTAGTAACTCATGGTCAGCATCGAACCGCCGTCCTTCATCAGCGGCTCGGCCAGCTTGGCCATGCGCACGAAGGAGTGGCAGGAAATGTCCATGGCGCGGGCGAAGCCCTCGCGGCTGCAATCCACCACGCGGCCGTGCAGGTCCTGCAGCGGGGCAAAGGCGATGGAATGGAGGATGAAGTCCAGGCGACCGAACTTCTCGGTGATGGCCTCATAAACCGCTTCCATCTCGCCGGGCTTTTCCACGTCCATCGGCATGATGATCGGTGCGGAGAGCAGCTCGGCCAGGGGGCGCACGTGGGGTTCGGCCTTGGGGTTCAGGTAGGTCACCGCCAATTCGGCGCCGGCCATGTGAAAAGCCTTGGCGCAACCGTAGGCGATGCTTTGATTGTTGGCGATGCCGACCACCAGGCCTTTCTTGCCATTGAGGTTGAACATGTTGTGGAACTCCTTTATTTTTGAAGGGAAATTAGATGATGCAATGCAATATTCGGGCTCACTTTACCTGAGGGTAGGGGGCTCGACCCCGGCGATCCGTTGATTTTGCGCAAACACCTGGCGTGTTCTTGCCCGAAGTCGGGAAATTTCCGCGGAAATCCCCCATGCGTTTTCCCAAAACTTGCCATGAAATTGAAAGCCTCTCCCGGTTTCGGGAATCTTCCCGCCGTTTGGAACCTGAGCGGAATCAAGGGATATGGCGGGGGGCAGTGCTATCCTTGAACCATCAATGGATGCCTCTTTTCCCCAGGCGATGAACGACCGCTTCCCCCTTGCCACGCCCCCTGTAGTCATGCCGCCGGACCGTCGCGGCCGGATGTTGCGCGACCTGCGTATCTCCATCACCGACCGCTGCAATTTCCGCTGCACCTATTGCATGCCGAAGGAAGTCTTCACCAAGGACTATCCCTATCTGGAGCGTTCGGCCCTGCTCAGTTTCGAGGAAATCACCCGGGTGGCGCGCATCACCACTGCCCTTGGGGTCGAGAAGATTCGCCTGACCGGCGGCGAGCCGTTGTTGCGCAAGGGCATGGAAGGTCTGGTGGCCTCGCTTTCGGAAATTCCCAATCTCGATCTGGCGCTGACCACCAACGGTGCGCTGCTGGCGAAAAAGGCCGCTGCGTTGCGCGATGCCGGCCTGAAACGGATCACGGTCAGCCTGGATGCTTTGGACGACGGGATTTTTCGTCGCATGAACGACGTGGATTTCCCCGTGGATCAGGTGCTGGCCGGCATCGACGCCGCTGCCGCGGCGGGCCTCGGGCCGGTGAAGATCAACGTGGTGGTCAAGCGCGGCGTCAATGTGGACGAAATTCTGCCGCTCTGCCGCCATTTCCGCGGCACGGGCCATGTGCTGCGCTTCATTGAGTACATGGACGTCGGCTGCACTAACGGCTGGCGCATGGACGACGTGGTGCCCTCCGCCGAAGTGCTGGAAATCATCGGCCGCGAATTCCCCCTGGAGCCTCTGGAACCCCATTCCGCCGGCGAGGTGGCGCAGCGTTGGCGCTATGCCGACGGCGGCGGCGAGGTCGGTGTGATCTCCTCGGTCACCCGGGCCTTCTGCAAGGACTGCACGCGGCTGCGGCTGTCCACCGAAGGCAAGCTCTACACCTGCCTGTTCGCCACCAACGGTTTCGATTTGCGTTCACTGATTCGCAGCGATGTGCCCGATGCCGAAATCTCTGCGCAACTGGCCCAGCTCTGGGCCGCACGGGAAGATCGCTATTCCGAGCTGCGCGCCGCCGGCAAGCTGGTGGTGCCCCTGCAGCGCATCGAGATGTCCTACATCGGCGGCTGAGGCCGCCGCAACTCAATACTCGTAGTGCAGCCTGGCGCCGTAGATGGCGACGGGGCCCCGGTCCGGGTTGTAACCCGGATTGCTGATGTGCTGGTAGTCGAGAGAGAAGGTCGCGCCCTTGCTCAGCGCGAAGCTGTAGTAGCTCTCGACAATGCGCTCCGGCCAGTAGCGGGTTTGCGCCCAGCCGCCGAGGAACACTCCCTGGCCGGCGTTCGCCAGGAAGGCGCGGTGGGCGGCGGATAGGCCGTTCTCCACCGCCGCCACGGCGAAGGTGTCCTCGGCCCGTTGCCAAGCGCGGCCCTTGACCGAGATTCCGGCCGAGGCCGAGCGCTCGATTTCCGCGTAGGCATAGGTCTCGCTGTCGCCGTCGTTGCCACTGGCGCGGGCGAAAATGCCGATGTCCTGGTTTAACTGCTGTTCCGCGTTGACGGCCAGGCCGGTCTTGGTCCTGTCCCGGCGCACCCGGTTCAGGTCGGCAGCGCCGGGTGCCGCCGCCACCGCATCGCGGAAGCCGCCCATGATCGCCCGGTTGCGGAAGGCCAGCAGGCGGATCGCGCCTTCCAGATCGCCGATGCGGTGATTGTGGCTGACTTCCGCCTGATCGCCGTAGTGCTTGAACAGGTTGGTGTCGAGCAGCAGGCCGTTGGATTCGATCGGCATCATGAAGCGGCCGGCGCGGAATTCCCAGCCGTCGCGGTAGTACTCAAGTGCCGCGCCGATTGAATAGCCGCGCGAATCGGCGGCGTAGTCGTAGGCGCCGTGGGTCATCAGCGACCAGTTGAGGAACTGGCTGCGCGGATCGTGGTTGTAGCGATTGGCATCGAAGAGGTCGGTGACCGCCAGCTTGCCCGCGGTCAGCACCACGCGCTGCTTGTCCGCGGCCCCGGCCATCTGGTTCAGGGCGGATTCCACCGGCTCGCTTTCGCCGCCCAGGTTCCAGGTGTGGCGGGCAAACAAGCGGGCGTTGTAGAAGATCGGGTTTGGCCCGCCGCCCTTCTGATTTTCTCCGTTGGAGAGTCCGCCCAGCCCGGCCAGTTCCGAGAGCGATTGGCTCATCGACATTTCCGGGTTGTAGTAAATCTCCGTCCCCTCCGCCAGGCGCTTGCCCAGGTAGCCGGTGGCGGTCAAGGTATAGCTGCGCGGCTCGCGCCGCGACACCAGGCTCATGGGGGGATCGCCAGCGGCGGGGAAGGCCGCCTTGCGCTGCCAGACATAGGTGGTCTGCCAGTGGGCCAGACTGTCTTCCGTGGCGTCGGCTGGCGGCGCGGTTTGCGCCGCGCAGCAGGGGCCGAAGCCCAGGGCGGCGAGGAAAAGTACGTGCTTCAAAGCGTCTGTCGTCTCTTGATGGATGGCTTAGCCTGCATTGAAGCTGATCGCCAAGTCTGCGTCGTGACTGTCGCGGCAGCGGCCTTGGGGCGCATGGCGGCCGTTCCAGCGAATCTCGCAGCGCAGTGCGCTGCCGTCTTCAGCGTTCAGCACGAGGTGCAGGCGGCGCTCGGTGCGGCTGTCGTTCAGCCCGGCGAATTCCGCCTCGTAGCCCTTGGTGTCGCCACCCAACCGTGCCCGCTCCGCCGCCAAATCCTGATGGCGTTCGATGCGGCCGCGACCTTCAAAGTGGTGGGACTGCCAATCGATGGCCAGCCGGGCATCGCCGGAATCGGCAACGGTCAATTGCCCCCGGGCGGCGGCCGGGGCGGCCTGGACGAGGAGATAGTCCTGGGAGCAGCCGGCCGGCATGGCCGCCGCGATCAGTAGTGCCCATAGCCAATCCCGCTTCATCTGCCCTGCGCCTCCGCAACAGGGCGGCACTATGGCGCAGGGTCGCTGTCGTCAAGCTGTCATCGCCTGCGGCGGGAAGTCGACGCGAAACAAGGCGCCGCGCCCATCGCCGCCCGGGGTGACCGCTACCGTCGCGCCGTGGGCTTCGCATATCTCGCGGACGATGGCCAGGCCCAGGCCGCAACCCTCCGGCAGGGTGCCGGCGGGACGGTAGAAGCGTTCGAAAACCCGTTGTCGTTCCGCTTCGGGAATCCCCGGGCCATTGTCTTCAACTTCGATGAAGGGGTGGCCCGCCGCGAGCCCGCAACGCACGGTCACCGTGTCGCCGTCTCCGGCATAGCGCAGTGCGTTGTCGAGCAGGTTGGCAACCAGTTCGTGGATCAGCCAGGGGATGCCCCTGATGGTCGCCGATGCCAGTTCGAAGCCGAGGTCCATCCGCTTGTCGATGGCCAGTTGCGGGTAGTCGGCGACCATGGCTTCGATCACCGTCTTCAGGTCCAACTCGCGGTATTGGGCGGTGAGGCTGGCGCTCGGCTCCGCCTTGGCCAGGGCCAGCAGTTGCTGCAACAGGTGGCCGAGGCGCAACGTCGCCACTTCCAGCTTGCCCAGGCGCGCCTGGACCGAGCCGAGATCGCCGTCCGATGCGGCCAGCTCGATTTGCGTCTGCAGCGCGGACAGCGGCGTCTTCAGTTGATGGGCGGCGTTGGCGAGGAAGCGCTGCTGGGCGGCCACCTGCCCGGTCAGCAGGGCGAACAGGCGATTCAGGCTTTCCACCAACGGTTCGATCTCCGCCGGCACCCGGTCCAGCGGCAGCGGGCGCAAATCCCGTGGCGAGCGCGACTCGATCTGGCTGCGCAGCGTCCGCAGCGGGGCCAGGCCGGCATTGACGCCGAAGGCGATCATGACCGCCGCGGCGACGATCAGCAGCAGGTTGGGGGCGATTAGCGCCGCCAGCACCCGCTGCGTCAGCAGTTCGCGCTTGTGGGTGGTTTCCGCCACCTGGACCTGCGCTTCGACCGCGCCGACGGTGGCGCGATAGACCACCACCCGCACCGACTTGCCGTCCACCGTGTCGTCCAGGTAGTAGGCCTGCCTCCCGTTTTCGCTGCGCCAGACGAGGCCCGGATCGCCGGCGATGCGCTGGCCCCGCCGGTCGAACACGGCGAAATAAATGCGGTCCTTCTCGTCGGTACGCAACACGCCCTCGGCCTGCTGCGACAACTCCAGATGCAGGCCGTCCCGGTCGCTGCGCAGGTGGGCGGCCACCGCCAGGGCGCCGTCGAGCAGGGCCGAATCGTAGGCGTCGCGAGCGGGGTCGCGGGCCAACTGGAAATCGGACAGCACGCTGACGATCACCAGCAGCACCAGGGGCGGGATGATCCACAGCAGCAGCCGCTGCTGCAATCCGCGTTTAGTTGCTTGCGTCGGGTTCATTCAGCCGGTAGCCGAAACCGCGCACGGTGCTGATCTGCACGCCGGCCGGGGACAGCTTGGTGCGCAGGCGCGAGACGTAGACCTCCACCGCATTGGCGTTGAGGTCGCCGTCCCAGCCGGAGAGGGACTGCAACAGCTTCTCCTTCGACACCACCTTGGGCGCGGCCAGCACCAGGGCTTCCAGCACCGACCACTCGCGGCCGCGCAATTCCAGCAGCTCGCCGTTGATGCTCGCCTCCCGCGTCGCCAGGTCCAGTTGCAGCGGGCCGTGGCTGATCTGGGTACTGGATACGGCATGGTGGCGGCGGACCAGGGCGCGGATGCGGGCCGCCAGCTCCGGCAGGCGGAAGGGTTTGCTCATGTAGTCGTCGGCGCCGGCGTCCAGGCCCTGAACGCAATCGTCGAGGGTGTCGCGGGCGGTGAGGATGACGATCGGCAGGCGCTCGCCGGCGCGCCGCAGGCGCCGCACCAGGTCCAGGCCGTCCATGTCCGGCAGGCCCAGGTCCACGATCGCCAGATCGAAAGTCTCCAGCTTCAGCGTCGGCTCGACCGCGCCCGCGCTACCCAGCAAATCCACGGCGAAGCCGTGTCGGCCCAGGCCTTCCTTGAGGCCGGCCGCGACTGCCGCATCGTCTTCGATCACCAAGATGCGCATCAGAGGGCTTTCATTCTTCCGGATCTTCGCCGCTCAGGGGCACGCCGCCGGTCCCTTGGGTCTTGGAGAAGAGCACCGGCAGCAGGGTGAGGGTGAAGAAGGTGGCGGAGAGAATACCGCCGACGATCACCACCGCGAAGGGGCGTTGGGTCTCGGAGCCGATGCCGTGGGAGAGGGCGGCCGGCAGCAGGCCTAGGCCGGCCATCAGGGCGGTCATCATGATCGGCCGCAGGCGCCGCACCGCGCCTTCGATGATGCTCTCGGCCAGGTTGTGGCCGCGGCGCAGCAGGTCGACGATTTCTTCCAGCATGATCACGCCATTCTGCACCGAAATCCCCGCCACGGCGATGAAGCCGACCGCCGCCGAGACCGACAGGTGCAGCCCGGCGAGGAACAGCCCGGCGAGGCCGCCGACCAGGGTGAAGGGGGTGATGGCGATGATCATCAGCGAGCGGGAGACTGAGCGGAAGGCCCAGAACAGCAGAGCGAAGATCGCCAGCAGGCTGGCCGGAACGATCACCGCGAGACGCTTCATTGCCCGTTGCTGGTTTTCGAACTGGCCGCCCCAGGAGATGAAGTAGCCTTTGGGCAGCACCACCTGCTGCGCCACCGCCTTTTGCGCCTCCTGGACGAAGCTGCCCTGGTCACGGCCGAGCAGGTTGCTCTTGATCGAGATGGCGCGACCGCCCGCTTCCCGGGCGATGCGCGAGGCCCCCTGCTTGGTTTCGATTCGCGCTAGCTCGCCCAGGTCGAGGGTGGCGTTGGAGTTCGGCAGGGGCACCTGCAGTGCGGCGATGTCGCTCACCGAGCGGCGCGACGCAGCCGCCAGGCGCAGGGTGATGTCGAAGCGCCGCTCGCCCTCGAAGAAGCTGGAGACCGCATTTCCGGCCAAGGCGGTCTGCACCACGTTGTTCACGTCGGCGACATTGAGGCCGTAGCGGGCGATGCGGCGCCGGTCCGGGCTGATCACCAGCTCGGTTTGGCCGCCGATGTGGATCGCCGCCACATCGGCCGCGCCGCGGATGCTTGCGAGGATTTCGGCCACCTGGTCGGCCTTGTCCTCCAGCACCTCCAGGTCGGGGCCGAAGATTTTTACCGCGATCTCGCCCTTGACGCCGGAGAGGGCCTCCTCGACGTTGTCCTCGATCACCTGGGAGAAGTTGGTGGGCAGGCCGGGGATGGCTTTCAATTCGTTGGAAAGCGCTTCTACCAACTGCTCCTTGTCGCCGTAGCGCCATTCGCTATGGGGCTTCAGGTCGGCGAGGATTTCGATGTTGTTGGGGCCCTTCGGGTCGGTGCCGTCGTCGGGGCGGCCTACCTGGGAAATCACCTGGCGGATTTCCGGCGCCTTGAGCAGCACCGAGCGCACCGCCCGCTCCACTTCCTTGCTCTGTTCCAGGGCCGTGGCCGGCGGCAGCGAGATGGTCAGCCAGATGTTGCCCTCGTCAAGGCGCGGCAGAAATTCCGAGCCGATTACCGTCATCAGCGCCAGGGCCACGCCCAGCACGGCGGCGGAACGGACGAAAGCCTTGCGCGGATGGGCCAGCAGGTCGTGGAGCAGGGCGCGGTAGCGCTCCTGTAGGCGCTGCAGCCATTCGGCGTGGCGCTCGCGCAGATCGTAGCGCTGTACCCCGAAGGAGAGCAGCGCCGGCACCAGCAGCAGGGTCAGCAGCACCGCGCCGAGCAGGGCGAAGGACAGGGTGAAGGCCACCGGCGAGAAGATGCGGCCTTCGACCCGCTGGAAGGTGAAGATCGGGACGAAGGCGAGAATGATGATGGCCTTGGAGAACAGGATCGGCCGCGACAGTTCCACCGCCGTGTGCTTCAGCGTGTGGAGGCGCCAGCCCTGGCCCGGGTGGTCGGCCTGGTGCAGCGCCAGTTTCACCATCAGCGCCTCGACCATCACCACCGCGCTGTCGATGATGATGCCGAAGTCCACCGCGCCGAGGGAAATCAGGTTGGCCGAGACGCCCCGCAGGTCCATCATGATGAAGGCGAACAACAGCGTCAGCGGAATGATCGCGGCGACAATCAAGGAGGCCGGCCAGCTACGCAAAAAGATCACCAGGATCGCCACCACCAGCAGGGCGCCCACCAGCAGGTTCTCCGCCACGGTATGCACCGTGTGCTGGATCAGTTCGGTGCGGTCGTAGATCGGATGGATCGAGACGCCGGGCGGCAGATGGTTGCCGCCGTTCAGATAGGCCACCCGCTCCTTCAGGGCGGCGATCACCTTGGCCGGATTCTCGCCCTTGGTCATCACCACGATGCCTTCGACCACGCTGTCGCGGTCGTTGAAGGCGACGATGCCCGACAGAGGCTTCTCGCCGACGCTTACCGTGGCCACGTCGCCGACGCTGACGGAAAGGCCGTTGCGGGCGCTGATGCCGACCGCGGTGATGTCGTCGAGGGACTGATAGAGCCCCTGGGTACGTACCACGAAGCTCTCCGGGCCACGGGTCATCAGCCCGCCGCCGGCGTTGGCGCCATTGGCGGCCAGGGCTTGGCTCACCTGATCCAGGGTCAGGCCGAATTTCTTCAGAGCCTCTGGCCGCACGTTGACCTGATACTCCTTGATCGCGCCGCCGAAGCTGTTAACGTCGGCCACGCCGGATACGCGGCGCAGCTCGGGGCGGATCGCCCAGTCCTGGACGGCGCGGATGTCGGCCGCCGACATCTCCTTCGGCGCATCCAGCACGTAGCGATAGATTTCGCCCACTGCCGTGGTCAGCGGCGCCAGTTGGGGCTGGATGCCGGTCGGCAGGGTGACGTTCTGCAGCTTCTCCAGCACCTGGGTGCGGGCGAAGCGGTCTTCGGTGCCCTCGGCGAAGGTCAGGGTCACCACCGACAGCCCGGTGATCGACACCGAGCGCAACTGGGTCATGTGCGGCACGCCGCTCAACTCGCGCTCGATGGGCACCGAGATGCTGCGCTCCACTTCCTCCGGCGACTGGCCGGGGAACTGGGTCACCACCTGGACCTGGACATCCTGCACGTCGGGGAAGGCCTCGATCGGCAGGTTGAGGAAGGCGCGCACGCCGAAGCCGGCCACGGCCAGCACCATCACCAGCACGAAGAGACGCTGCTGGATGGCGAAGGTGATCAGGCGGTCGAGCATTTCAGCGTTTGGCCTCGGGATGGAAAGCCACGATCAATCGGCGGCGGAAAGCTCGGACACCAGTAGCAGGGTGCCCTTGACCACGATCTTGCTGTCCTTGCCGAGTTCGCCGCTAGGGCGGAGATAGGCCGACTCGGCATCCTGGTAGGCCACGTCCACCCGCCGCCGCTCGAACTGGCCAGGGGCCGGCGAGACGAAGACATAGCTGTAGAGTCCCTGGGTGAATAGTGCGCCGGTGGGCACCTTGAGACTCTCGCCGCCCTGGTCGCTGATGAGGGATGCGCGGGCATACATCTCCGGCCGCAGGCGGCCGTCGCGGTTGTCGATCAAGGCACGCAGCGGAATGCGCCGGGTGGCCGGGTCCAGGGCCTGGCCGACGCGGGTGACGCTGGCGGCAAAGGCTTGGTCGGGATAGGCGTCCACCCGCAGGCTCAGTTTGTCGCCGCTCTTGATTTGGCCCAGCAGGCGCTCCGGCAGGTCCACCAGCAGCCAAAGTTTTTCCAGATTGGACACGACGAACAGGGGCGCCGGATTGTCCGGGCGGACTTCGCTGCCCGGGTTGATCTGGCGATCCACCACGACGCCGGCCAGGGGCGAGCGCAGCGCCATCACGCCGCCATCGCTACGGCCGGAGGGATCGAGATTCTTCAGGCGCTGACGTGCCCGCTGGCTTTCGGCCCGGGCCATGGCCAGATCGGCGCTGGCGCCCTCGGCGTCGCGGCGGGCGATCACGTCGGCCTCCAGCAACTGTTCGGCGCGGCGGGCGGCCTGGGCCTTGCGCTGCTCGTCGGCAGTGGCCTTCAACAAGTCGGACACGGCGGCGCCGAAATCCGGCGCGTCCAGGGTCGCCAGGGTCGCACCGACGGGCACCCGGTCGCCGATTTCGGCATGCAGCTTGAGTACTCGGCCCGCCACCGGGCTGGTGATCCGCGCGGTCAGATCCTCAGCCACGGTGATGCGGGCATTGAGCGGCTCCGAAGCCGGCATCGGCCAGGGCTTGGGATTGTCGAGGCGGACAAAGTTGAGCTGGGATGCATCCGCGGCAAACACCAGGCGCCCCTTGTCGGCGGTGGCGGCCTTGGCCGGCGCAGCCTTGTCGCTACGGCCACGCAGCGCCAGGTAGCCGGCGCCGGCGGCGACGAGCAGGGCGCTGACGGCCAGGGCCAGGAGGATTGCTTTTCGGCGAGTCATTGCTCCGCTCCGGTTTCAGTGGCGGCCTGCAGGTTGGCGAGGCTGCGGGCGTGGTCGGCTTGGGCGGCCACCAGGTCGTGTTCGCTGGCGCGCAGCGCTCGCCGGGCGTCCAGCAGGTCCAGCAGCGAGGCAGCACCGTGGCTGTAAGCGAGCTCCACGCCGCGGGCAGCTTTTTGCGCCAGAGGCAGGATTTCGTCATGCAGTTGTCGGGCGCGGCGCCGGGCCAGCTCCAGATCGCGCCGCTGGCGGGCGATTTCGGCCCGGGCGGCGGCGCGGCTGCGTTCCACTTGTTCCAGGGCCGCGTCGGCATCGCTGGCGGCGCGGCGGATTTCGCCCTCGTAGTCGTAGCCGGTGAACAGCGGTATTGAAATGCCGACGCCATAGAGCTTGCCCGAGGTCGGGTAGTTGCGTTCCAGTTGCAGGCCGACGGTGACGTCGCGCTTGCGCAGGGCCTCGGCCAGTTGCCGGCCGACGGCGGCGGCATCGGCGCGATGGCGGGCGGCGACGACATCGGCACGCAGTTCCACATCGACTGCGGCCGGCGCACCGGCATCCAGCGCGGGCCAGGGGCCTTGCACCCGCAGATCGTCGACGCTGCCTTCCCGCGCCAGCAGGGTTGCCAAGGCCAGTCGCGCGCTGCCGAGGTCGCGCTCGGCGTTGAGCCGGTCGCCATCGGTGCGCAGCGCATCGGTTTCGATCCGCGCCAGGTCCACGCCGGCGATGTCGCCGCTGCGATAGCGCAGCCGGGCCTTCTCCAGCCCCTGCTGGGCCAGGTGGGCGGAATCCTCGGCAATCGCCAGTTGCTCCTGGGCCGCCAGCAGGTCGTAGTAGGCCGCGCCATAGGCGGCCCGCTGCTGCCGCACGGTGTTGGCCAGATCGGCGCGGGCGGCCTGCAGTAGGGCCTCCGCCTGGGCTAGGCGCAGGCCGCGCTTGTCGCCGCGCTCGATCAACTGGTCCAGCCGCAACACCGTGTCGGCGCGCTTGTCCAGCAGGGGCCCGGGGCCGACGCCGTCTTTGGGGCTGATCGCAGTGGTGTTCAGCGACAGGGTCGGATTGGGTCGGCCACCCGCCGCCAGCAGGGCGGCCTCGGCCGCTTCCAGATTGCGCCGTGCGGCCTGGATGTCGCGGTTGCGTTCCACCATGCTTCGCGCGCCATCGGCGAAGGCAAGCCCGTCGGCGGCCCAGGCCTGGGCCAGCGGCACCAGGCAGAACAACAGGGCAAACAAGAAGGGCATGCGACAAGGTCCGGGCGGCTGCTAAGCGGAGGCGGACTTTATGCGGGAGGCCCTTTCAGCAAACTGTCACCAACGGATTTCAAGCACACCAGTTCGATGGTGAAAGCGGCTCTTAAAACAGGTGGTAGGCTGCGATTTCGATATATTTTGTATCGGTGGCGATCCAGCGTGTCGGCGATCTCCTGCTGGTTTCCGTCCCGATCCGATCTATCGTGATGCTGGGATTTATATAGGTGTTGTGGGCGACTTCAACCAATGCCCCGAGGCCTACGCCGTTGCTGCGCACATTGGTGTTTGAGGATTGGCCGGCGCTAACGTTGTAGTGAGCTGCGGCGGTGAAGGTCAGGTGGTCCCCGAAAATTTGGTGGGCGCCGATTTTTACCAATCCCGTTGTATGTCCGCCGAGAGACTGTGTTTCCCCATATTGCGACCACAATTTTAAACCGCTGCCGGCCTCCCAGCCGGCAGTTAGTCGCGAGGTATAGGCAGTTACGCGGTCATCGGCCGTTCGCAGTGATGTCACGAACTGCCCTTTGAGAGTGAAGCGGCCGTCCTTGCTATTGAATAAACCGTAGTCAGCCCAAAAGTACGGATTCCCCCGCCCGCCATTTCTGGTGTTGAGATAGTGCTGCCCGAGATCGTAGTCCGTATGAAGACGGTAACTGGAGTTGTAGCTCAGGCCGGCGCCAACTTGCCAGTCCGAGCCCAGGCCGTAGCGGGCTTCAATGTATTCATTTGTCCGTTCCAACTTCTGCCGCCCTGGGTATACATCCCAAACGAAAGACTGCGAATAGGAGTATTGGCTGTACAGGAACCATAGGTCGGCCTCGCCCTTTTCCAGGATGTCGGTAGGAAACAGGCGGTGCTCGGCGTGAGCGGTGGGCAGGACGGCGCTTAGCGCCAGCGCCAGAATTGGTACGAATGCTTGCTTCATGATCGCAGGGTTACCTTCAGCGTTTCGTCCGGGAATCGACGGAATATCCAACGGGCTTGCGGGCACGGATCGACAGCAAGGCGCCACCTTGGGCGCAAGCGCCCGAGGCTCCTGATGAAATCGGATTCATATCCCCTTGGCCACTGCGCCCGCAGGCCACCGTTCAGTTATTTTTTTGCATGTCGCCATGCGTTCGCGGGGCGTTGTATCAACCCATCCCTGTCGCCAAGCTGTCAAAAAACGAAGGGCATATGTTGTAAGTCATAGCTCGCTGCCGGCTATCGCAGGCGGAGGCTGACGCGCGCCATCGGCAAGTTTTTTTGCCGGCGAATGGGGATTTGCCTTCTGATTTGGACGGCTATGCGGCCGCCCGGATCAGGCGAAGAAGTCGCCGTCGTAG
>DATDMT010000214.1:0-7801 GCA_036518635.1 Rhodocyclaceae bacterium
CAGGAGGCGGAGGATCGCTACCGCGCCGCCCTGGCCCTGGGCATCACGGACCAGTACCTGCTCACCGGCTATGCCGAATTCCTGCTCGACCTGAAGCGTCCGGCGGAAGTGGTCAAACTACTCCAGGACAAGACCCGCAACGACGTGCTGCTGCTGCGCCTGGCCCTGGCCGAGCATGCCCTCGGCGACCCGGCCGCCGCCGAACACCAGGCAGCCCTGCAGTCGCGGATCGACGCCGCCCGGCTGCGCCTGGACAAGCTGCATCTGTCGGACGAAGCGATCTTCGAACTGGTGTTCCTCAAGCACCCCGAGGCTGCGCTGAAGCTGGCCCTGGAAAACTGGAACCTGCAGCAGCGGGAACCCAGCGACGCCCGCATCCTGATGGAAGCGGCCCTGGCCGCGCGCCAGCCGGCCGCCGCCGCGCCGGCCCTGGAATGGCAGGCGCGCAATCGCCACGAGGACGTGATCCTGCTGCGCCTCGCCGCCGAGCTGAAGGCCGCCGGAGGCAAGCCATGAAGCGCTGGCTGCTGTTCATCCTGCTGCTGATCGCTGGCGCCGCCGCCCAGGCGCACAAGCCGAGCGACAGTTATCTCAGCCTGAAGCCGGTGGACAACCGTATCGAAGGGCAGTGGGACATCGCCCTGCGCGACCTGGACTTCGCCATCGGCCTCGATAGCGACAACAACGGCGAGATCACCTGGGGCGAGTTGAAGAGCCGCCACGACGCCATCGCCGCCTACGCCCTGGCCCGCCTCAAGCTCTCGGCCGGCGGCGAAGAATGCCCCACCCATGTCGTCGAGCAACTGGTGGACAAGCACAGCGACGGCGCCTATGCGGTGCTGCGCTTCGCCGCCCAGTGCGCCAAGCCAGTGACGCTGCTGACGGCGAGCTACAGCCTGTTCCACGACATCGACCCGCAGCACAAGGGCCTCTTGCGGCTGGAGTTGCCGACCACCACGGTCACCGGCATCTTCAGCCCGGAGAAAGCCACCCAGCAGTTCAGCGTCGGCGGCAACAGCAAGCTCGATCAGTTCGGCGAATACATGAAGGACGGCGTCTGGCACATCTGGACCGGCTTCGACCACGTGCTGTTCCTGCTCTCGCTGCTGCTGCCGGCAGTGCTGGTCCGCCCGGAGCGCCGCTGGCAGCCGGTGGCCGGCTTCCGCCCGGCCTTCTGGGAGGTGCTGAAGATCGTCACCGCCTTCACCCTGGCCCACTCGATCACCTTGAGCCTCGCCACCCTGGGCGTGGTGCAACTGCCCTCGCGCCTGGTGGAATCCTGCATCGCCCTGTCGGTGGTGGTGGCGGCGGCCAACAACCTCTACCCGCTGATGGCCGAGCGACGCTGGATCGCCGCCTTCCTCTTCGGCCTGATCCACGGTTTCGGCTTCGCCAGCGTGCTGGTGGACCTGGGCCTGCCGAAGAACATCCTGGTGCTGGCCCTGGTGGGTTTCAACCTGGGCGTCGAGGTCGGCCAGATCGCCATCGTCACCAGCTTCCTGCCCCTCGCCTACGCCCTGCGCGCCACCGCCTTCTATCGCCGCGCGGTGCTCTACGGCGGCTCCCTAGTGATCGTCGTCGTCGCCGGCCTGTGGCTGCTGGAACGGGCCTTCAACCTGAAGTTCATGCCGGTGTAACGCAGGCCATGGCGACGATGCTCCGCTCCCTGCACCGGCTGCTGGCCCTGCTCGGGCTGATGCTGCTGCTACCGGCGGCCTGGGGCCAGCAACGCATCCTGCCCTCGTTCTGGGATTTGGATAAAGCCGTCGAGTCAGAGCAGGACTACATCCAGTTCCGCAAGCCCGACACCGGACGCATCCTGATGGTCTCGGCGAGCCGCGTGCAAATGCTGGTCAGCGTCCGTAGCGCCATCGAAAAAACCGCGGACATCAAGGCCAAGCTCTACCTCACCGACAGCGGCCTGCCCTACCCCAACGCCATGTCCGGCCGTGGCGGCGGCGGCGCCTACGTCGCCGTCAACGCGGCGATGGTGGAGTTGCTGGGGGAGGATGCCGACGCGGTGGCCGCCCTGCTCGGCCACGAATATGCCCACCTCGCGCTGAAGCATCGCGACCAGCGCGAACAGCGCGGTGCGCTGGAGGAAACCGCCGGCAGCCTGCTCGGCGCCTTGCTCGGCATGGCCGGCGTGCCCCTCGCCGATGCCATGACCAGCGTCGGCGGCACGGTGATGTCGCGGGCCTTCAACCGCGACGAAGAAAGGGAGGCGGACGAGCAGGGCATGCGCTACGCCGTCAGCGCCGGCTACGCGGCCAGCGGCGGCGTACGCCTGTGGTCGCTGATGAACCAGCGCCTGGCCGACGCCCCCAAGGGCAGTTCCTTCCTCGCCACCCACCCGGCCGGCGCCGAGCGCCTGGAAACCATGCGCGCCCTGGCCGAGCGCCTGCAGCCGGCGGCAACGGCTCCCGACGCAACCGCCAAATAGCACCCGACCAGGCAGCCGCCGGCGGCTGCCCGTGCGGGTTTCCGGCTATCAAGCGAAAGCTTGATCTAGCGGCTTGATCTTCCGTTTGATCCCAGGCACGATCCGGCCGCCGCTGTAGTTATCCGTAGTTACCCATCTCCTTTCTGTCCTCCATTCGGAATGCGCAGCTACCAACCACGAACCATTGCCCGCCGGGTTCAGACCAAGACCCGCAGCCTGGCCGAGAAAAACCAGGAACTGGCGGTGCTGTACGAAACCGCCGCGTTCCTCAACGAACCGGACGACATCGAAGACCTCTGCCGGGGCTTCCTGCAGAGGATCAAGCAGTCGATGGGTGCCACCGCCGGCGCGGTGCGCCTGTACTGCAACGGCAGCGAGGAGCTGATCCTGTTGAGCCACGACGGGCTGTCGCCGGATTTCGTCAGCAACGAAGCGTCGCTGAGCTGCGGCCAATGCCTCTGCGGCAAAGCAGTGCAGAAAGGCGTCTCGCTGATGGTCGATACCCAGCGGCCGCCGCCGG
The DNA here is from genome assembly GCA_036518635.1 of Rhodocyclaceae bacterium. GTDB lineage: Bacteria > Pseudomonadota > Gammaproteobacteria > Burkholderiales > Rhodocyclaceae > AWTP1-18. The sequence continues at coordinate 2,964 of DATDMT010000214.1, forward strand.
GGATGACGCTAAAGACCTGCGTCCGCGAAGGCTTTCGCACCTCCACCGCGTTCACCATCAGCCACAAGAAGCAGACCCTGGGGGTGTTCAACCTCTACTTCGACGAGCCGCGCCAATTCAGCCGGCAAAAGATCAGCCTGCTCGAAACCCTCGGCCAGCATCTCGGCATGACCGTGGAAAACCAGCGCCTGCGCGCCCGCGAACGGGAACTGGCGGTACTCGAAGAGCGCAATCTGATTGCCCAGGAGCTGCACGATTCCATCGCCCAGGGCCTGGCCTTCCTCAACATCGAGTCGCAAATCCTCGAAGATGCGCTGGACCGCGGCCTGCACGGCGAGGCCCGCGCCGCCGCCGCCCATATCCGCGAGGGTGTGCGCGAGAGTTATGAAGATGTACGGGAGTTGCTGGTGCATTTCCGCACCCAGCTACATCACTCGGACCTGGATTCGGCCATCCTCGCCGTGCTGGAAAAATTCGAGAGCCAGAGCGGCATCCGCACCGAGTTCGATCGTATCGGTAGCGGCGCGCCGCTGGGTCCGGAGAAGGAACTCCAGGTGCTGCACATCGTCCAGGAGTCCCTCTCCAACATCCGCAAGCACGCCCGCGCCAGCCAGGTAACAGTCCGCCTGGAGCGCACCCCGGACGGTGTTACCGTCGAAGTCAGCGACAACGGCATCGGCTTCGATCCGGCCGCCGATCAGGGGCTGGCGCCGGAGCGCCACATCGGCCTGAAGATCATGAAGGAAAGGGCCTGCCGGATCGGCGGCAAGTGCCAGGTGACGTCGGCGCCCGGCCGCGGCACCACGGTAACGCTGATGTTGCCGCGCTTGAAAAAAAACCATTGACCCGCCAACGGCGACAAGCTGTTTTTCTTGGCTCAAAGCCGCCCGCCCGCCGCAGGGCAGGATGGCACATGACAGCATGTCGTCTGCATGAGCGGACTGAATTGACCTGACAACCGGCGTCCCACCTGCATCGGATCGATTCCACCAAAGCCCGCTCTGCTGGGAATCAACAGATATCCGCTCCGATGTCGTCAGATTGCCCCGCCTAGCAGGGAAGCAAAGCCGTAAATCCATTTACGCGCTTTTTACATCCCGACCATCAAGCTTTCCATCATTTTTAGGCGCGACCCCCTAGCATTCCCTTCATCGGAATCGCTGGGAGAAAACGCATGGACTTCGCCTACATCGGATGTATCGCTCTGCTGGCCGTGTTGATTGCGGCTATGGCCGTGGGCTGTGCCCGCCTGGGAGGCCCGAAATGAGCGGCCTCTACATTCTCGGCAGCATCGTTGCGGTGGGTCTGCTGATTTACCTGGTCGCCGCCCTGCTTAACCCGGAGGACTTTTCATGAGTAACCATGCCTGGTTGCTGCTGGGGCTCTACTGCGCGGCGCTGCTGCTGGCGGTCAAACCTCTCGGCATTTTTATTGCCAATGTGATGGAAGGTCGTTGCGCGCTGACCCAGCGCCTCGGCGGCTGGGCCGAGGGGCTGATCTATCGTCTCTGCGGTGTGCGTCCCGAAGAAGAGATGGGCTGGCTGCGCTACGCCCTGGCCATCATCCTGTTCAACGCCCTCGGCGTCCTCGTAGTGTATGCCGCGCAGCGCCTGCAATTCTGGCTGCCGCTGAATCCGCAGGCAATGGCCAACGTCAGCCCCGATTCGTCCTTCAACACCGCGGTCAGCTTCGTCACCAACACCAACTGGCAGGGCTACAGCGGCGAATCGACCATGAGCTATCTGACCCAGATGGTCGCCCTGGCGGGGCAGAACTTCTTCTCCGCCGCCACCGGCATCGTCGTCGCCATCGCCCTGATCCGCGGCCTGGCGCGGCATAGCGCCGCCACCATCGGCAATGCCTGGGTGGACCTGACCCGCGTCACGCTCTACATCCTGCTGCCGCTCTCCCTGCTGTTCGCCGTCTTCCTGGTGGGCCAGGGGGCAATCCAGAACTTCGATGCCTACCAGGACGTGACCACCGTCGAGCTGACCAAGTACGACAATCCGAAGCTGGACGGCAACGGCCAAGCTTTGAAGGATGAGAAGGGCAACCCGGTCACCGAGCCGGCGACGACCCAGACCCAGAGCCTGCCCATGGGGCCGGTGGCGTCCCAGGAGGCGATCAAGATGCTGGGCACCAACGGTGGCGGCTTGTTCAACGCCAACAGCGCCCACCCCTTTGAGAACCCGACGCCCCTGGCGGACTTCTTCCAGATGCTGGCTATCTTCCTGATCCCCGGCGCCCTGTGCATCACCTTCGGTCGCATGGTCGGCGACAGCCGCCAGGGCTGGACCGTGTTCGCTTCCATGGCCCTGCTGTTCCTCGCCCTGGCCATCCCGGCAATGCATTTCGAGCAACAGGGCAACCCGCTGCTGGCACCCCTGGGCGTCGATCAATCCCTCAGCGCCAGTCAGCCCGGCGGCAATATGGAAGGCAAGGAAACCCGCTTCGGCATCGCCGACTCGGCCCTGTTCGCCACCATCACCACCGATGCCTCCTGCGGTGCGGTGAACTCGATGCACGATTCCTTCACGCCCCTCGGCGGCCTGGTACCCCTGGCCAACATGCAACTCGGCGAAGTGGTGTTCGGCGGCGTCGGCACCGGCCTCTACGGCATGCTGGTGTTCGCCATCCTGGCAGTGTTCATCGCCGGCCTGATGATCGGCCGCACCCCGGAATACCTGGGCAAGAAGATCGAAATCCACGAGATGAAGATGACCTCCATCGCCATCCTGGTGACGCCGCTGCTGGTGCTGGCCGGTGCCGCCATCGCGGTGATGGCGCCGGACGGTATCGCCGGCGTGGCCAACCCGGCGGCCCACGGCTTCTCGGAAATCCTCTACGCCCTGACCTCGGCCGGCAACAACAACGGTAGCGCCTTCGCCGGCCTGTCCGCCAACACGCCCTTCTACAACGTGCTGCTGGCGGTGGTGATGTGGTTCGGCCGCTTCGGCGTGATCGTGCCGGTGCTGGCTATCGCCGGCTCCTTGGCGGCGAAGAAGCGCATCGCCGTCGGCGCCGGCACCATGCCGACCCACGGCCCGCTGTTCGTCGCCCTGCTGATCGGTGTCGTGCTGCTGGTGGGCCTGCTGAATTACGTGCCGGCCTTGGCCTTAGGCCCAATTGTTGAGCAGCTACTGCTCAACGCCGCTCACTAAGTCGGGGGAGATCACCATGACCCGCAAGACCTTCACCCTGTTCGATCCGAGCCTGGCCCTGCCGGCCATAGGCGACGCCTTCAAGAAACTCAACCCGGCGGTCCAGTGGCGCAACCCGGTGATGTTCGTCGTCTATGTCGGAAGTGTTTTGACTACCGGGCTCTGGCTGCAGGCCCTGGGCGGCCATGGCGAGGCCAGCCCCGGCTTCATCCTCGCGGTGGCCCTCTGGCTGTGGTTCACCGTGCTCTTCGCCAACTTCGCCGAGGCCCTCGCCGAAGGCCGCAGCAAGGCTCAGGCCGCCTCGCTGCGGGGACTGAAGAAGGAAACCTGGGCGCAGAAACTGAGCGAACCCAAGTACGGTGCCGAGTCGAAAAAGGTAGCCGCCACCGACCTGCGCAAGGGCGATGTGGTGGTCGTCGAAGCCCATGAAATGATCCCCGCCGACGGCGAGGTGATCGAGGGTGTCGCCTCGGTGGACGAGTCGGCCATCACCGGCGAATCGGCCCCGGTGATCCGCGAATCCGGCGGCGACTTTTCCGCCGTCACCGGCGGCACCCGGGTGCTGTCGGACTGGATCGTGGTGCGCGTCACCGCCAATCCCGGCGAGACTTTCGTGGACCGGATGATCGCCATGGTGGAAAACGCCAAGCGGCAGAAGACCCCCAACGAGATCGCCCTGACCATCCTGCTGGTGGCCCTGACCATCGTCTTCCTCGGCGTCACCGTGACCCTGCTGCCGTTCTCGCTGTACAGCGTGGGTATCAGCGGTTCCGGTTCGCCAGTGAGCATAACCGTGCTGATCGCGCTGCTGGTATGCCTGATCCCGACCACCATCGCCGGTCTGCTGTCGGCCATCGGCGTTGCCGGCATGAGCCGGATGATGCAGGCCAACGTGATCGCCACCTCGGGCCGCGCGGTCGAAGCCGCCGGCGACGTGGACGTGCTGCTGCTCGACAAGACCGGCACCATCACCCTCGGCAACCGCCAGGCCGCCGATTTCCTGCCCGCCGACGGCGTCAAGGAAGCCGAGCTGGCCGACGCCGCCCAACTGGCTTCGCTGGCCGACGAAACCCCGGAAGGCCGCAGCATCGTGGTGCTGGCCAAGCAGAAGTTCGCCCTGCGCGAGCGCGACATCAAGGCGCTGGACGCCCACTTCATCCACTTCTCCGCCCAGACCCGGATGAGCGGCGTCGATGTGCATGGCAAGCAGATTCGCAAGGGCGCGGCGGAGGCCATCCGCAAGCATGTCGAAAGTCTCGGCGGCCATTTCCCGCCTTCCCTGGCTGCCACGGTGGACGACGTGGCGCGCCGCGGCAGCACGCCCCTGGTGGTCTCTGATAGCGCTCGAGTGCTGGGCGTGGTCGAACTCAAGGACATCGTCAAGGGCGGCATCAAGGAGCGTTTTGCCGAGCTACGCCGGATGGGCATCAAGACCGTGATGATCACTGGCGACAACCGCCTCACCGCCGCCGCCATCGCCGCCGAGGCCGGGGTGGACGACTTCCTCTCGGAAGCCACGCCGGAAGCCAAGCTGGCCCTAATCCGCCAGCACCAGGGCGAAGGCCGCCTGGTGGCGATGACCGGCGACGGCACCAATGACGCCCCGGCCCTGGCCCAGGCCGACGTGGCGGTGGCGATGAATACCGGCACCCAGGCCGCCAAGGAGGCCGGCAACAT
>DATDMT010000215.1:0-7027 GCA_036518635.1 Rhodocyclaceae bacterium
TTTCCTGCGTCACATCGTCGAGGCCGACCTGGCCGCCGGCACCCACGCCACCCGCCGCTGGAGCGGCCACCCCGGCTCCGGCCCGGAGCAGCAGGCGGGATCGCCCGACCCGGCGAAGATTCGCACCCGCTTCCCGCCGGAGCCCAATGGCTACCTGCACTTCGGCCACGCCAAGTCGATCCTGCTGAATTTCGGCCTGGCCCGGGACTACGGCGGCGTCTGCCACCTGCGCTTCGACGACACCAACCCGGAGAAGGAAGACCAGGAGTACGTGGACGCCATCGTCGACGCGGTGCATTGGCTGGGCGGCGAGTGGGGTGAAAATCTTTATCACGCCTCCGACTACTTCGGCTTCATGTACCAGGCCGCCGAAGCCCTGATCCAGGCCGGCCACGCCTACGTGGACAGCCAGAGCGCCGAGGAGATGCGCGCCAACCGCGGCACCCTGACCGAGCCGGGCAAGGACAGTCCCTTCCGTGGCCGCAGCGTGGCGGAAAACCTGGACCTGTTCCGCCGCATGAAGGCCGGCGAATTTCCCGACGGCAGCCACATCCTGCGCGCCAAGATCGACATGGCGGCGCCCAACATCAACCTGCGCGACCCGGCGATCTACCGCATCCGCCACGCCGAGCACCATCGCACCGGCAACGACTGGTGCGTGTATCCGATGTACACCTACGCTCATCCCATTGAGGATGCCCTGGAGAACATCACTCACTCGATCTGCACCCTGGAGTTCGAGGACCAGCGCCCCTTCTACGACTGGCTCTTGGGCAGGATCGCCGACTGCGGCCTGCTGGCCCGGCCGCTGCCGCACCAGTACGAATTCTCGCGGCTGAATCTGACCTATGTGGTGCTGTCCAAGCGCAAGCTGATCCAACTGGTCGAAGAAAAGCACGTCGAGGGCTGGGACGATCCGCGCATGCCGACCCTGGTCGGCGCCCGCCGCCGCGGCTTCACCCCGGAGGGCTTCCAGTTGTTCGCCGAGCGCCTCGGCGTCACCAAGTCCGACTCGCTGATCGACATGAGCGTGCTGGAGGACTGCCAGCGCGAAACCCTCAACGAATCCGCGCCGCGCCGGATCGCCGTGCTGGACCCGCTGAAGCTGATCCTGGACAACGTCGCCGAGGATCACGAGGAACTCTGCGAGGCCCCGAACCATCCGCAAAAGCCTGACTGGGGCAAGCGCAGCGTGCCCTTCAGCCGCGAACTGTGGATCGAGCGAGAAGACTTCGTCGAAACCCCGCCCAAGGGCTATTTCCGCCTCTTCCCCGGCAACCTGGTGCGCCTGCGCTACGGTTTCGTCATCAAGTGCCTCGGCTGCGACAAGGACGCCGCCGGCAACATCACCGCGGTCCATGCCGAACTGCAGCCCGACTCCAAGTCCGGCACCCCCGGCGCCGACACCTACAAGGTCAAGGGCAACATCCACTGGCTCTCGGCCCGCCACGCCTACCCGGCCGAAGTGCGGCTCTACGACCGCCTCTTCGCCGTGCCGGCCCCCGGCGCCCGGCGCGAGGGCGATGCGGAAGGCGTCGAACGCGACTTCCTAACCGACCTGAACCCGAACTCCAAGCAACTGATCGCCGCCCAACTGGAGCCCTCCCTGAAGGACGCCAAGGCCGAAGACCGCTTCCAGTTCGAACGCCATGGCGACTTCGTCGCCGACCGCCGCGACAGCCAGCCCGGCGCCCCGGTGTTCAACCGGGCGGTGACGCTGAAGGATTCCTGGGCCAAGGGCAAGTAGGCAGTGTCCAACCATCGTCCCTGCTGCGCGGCAGGTTTGGAATTTGGAATTTGTTAGCGCCGATCAAATCGCCGCCCTCCGGCGTGTGGCAAATTCCAATCCCTTGTATGGGCCCGGCGGCTTCCGTGGCGCCCAAGATATGGAAAGGTAAGTAGCCATGGCTGGCGGTTGGGGTTGCCCTCATGAAGTCGATGACACCTGCACCAAGGTGAACAACCTGCCCTGCAATCCGGGCATGAAGGGTTGCGTGCTAGCGGGCCGCTACGTCTTCGCCAACGAGGACAAGAACACCCGGTTGCGGGAGAAGCAGGCCCGCAACGCCGCTGCCGACAACACCCCGCCGGCGGACCCGGCCGAGCCGCTTGACGACTGAGGCCGCGGCGCCCGGGCCGGCGCAGGAATCCCGCGCCCTGGCCCTGGTGATCTTCGCCCAGTTGCTGGGCACCTCGCTGTGGTTCAGCGCCAACGCCGCCGCCCCCGATCTGGCCCGGGCCTGGGGTCTGGGCGCGGCGCAGATCGGCAGCCTGACCAATGCGGTGCAGGCCGGCTTCATTCTCGGCACCCTGGGCTTTGCCGTCAGCGGCCTGGCCGACCGCTTTCCCGCCAGCCGCATCTTCGCCCTCTGCGCCCTGCTCGGCGCCGCCGCCAACGGTGCCTTCGCATTGTTTTCCAGCAACGTCCAGCAGGCCATCGTCTGCCGTTTCGCCGTGGGCCTGGCGCTGGCCGGCATCTATCCCCTCGGCATGAAGATGATCGTCGGCTGGGCGCCCCATCGGGCCGGCCCGGCCCTGGCCTGGCTGGTGGGCATGTTGACCCTCGGCACCGCCCTGCCCCAGGGCCTGCGGGCCCTCGGCGCCGGATGGCCCTGGCAGGGCGCGGTGCTCTCCGCCTCCGCCCTGGCCCTACTGGCCGGGGCGCTGATCCTGCGCCTCGGCGACGGGCCCCACCTGAAACTGCGCAGCGGCGGCGGCATCGCCTTTGGCCGCGTCTTCCACGCCTTTTCCATTGCCGATTTCCGCGCCGCAGCCGGCGGTTACTTCGGCCACATGTGGGAGCTCTACGCCTTCTGGACCCTGGTGCCGCTGCTGCTAACGGCCACCCAGTTGCCGCAGCGCCTGGGCCTCGCCGCCGACTGGGGCGCACCGCTGCTGGCCTTCGCCGTGATCGGCAGCGGCAGCCTCGGCTGCATCTTCGGCGGCCAACTGAGCAAGCGTATCGGCAGCGCCCGCGTCGCCGCCGCAGCGCTGGCCGGCTCCGCCGCCTGCTGCCTGCTGTTCCCCTGGGTCGCCGAGGCCGGCCCGACCGTCACCCTGGCCCTGCTGCTGCTCTGGGGCTTCGCCGTGGTGGCCGATTCGCCGCACTTCTCGGCCCTCTCGGCGCGGGCCTGTCCGCCCCAGGATGTCGGCAGCGCCCTGGCGATCCAGAACAGCGTCGGCTTCGCCATCACCCTGCTGGCGATCCACCTCTGCACCGGCGCCTTCGATGCCTGGGGCAGTAAAATCGCCTGGTGGCTGCTGCCCGGCCCCCTGGTCGGCCTGGCCCTGCTGGCGCCCCTGTGGCGCCGCCAACCCTAGTCGCGTCGTCCCTCCATCAAGAGCCGAACCCATGACCTTCAGCCAAACCCTCGCCGCCGCCTGGAAGAACAACAACAGCCTGCTCTGCGTCGGCCTTGATCCCGATCCGGCCAAGTTCCCCGCCCACCTACAGGGCAAGCCCGACGCGATCTTCGAATTCTGCAAGGGCATCGTGGACGCCACCGCTGATCTGGCCTGCAGTTTCAAACCGCAGATCGCCTACTTCGCCGCGCGCCGCGCCGAGGATCAGTTGGAAGCGCTGATCGCCCACATCCACAAGAAGCATCCCGGCATCCCGGTGATCCTCGACGCCAAGCGCGGCGACATCGGCAGCACCGCCGAGCAGTACGCGGTGGAAGCATTCGAGCGCTTCCAGGCCGACGCGGTGACGGTGAATCCCTACATGGGCCGCGACTCCGTCGAGCCCTGGCTGGCCTGGAAGGACAAGGGCGTGATCCTGCTCTGCCGCACCTCCAACCCGGGAGGCAGCGATCTGCAGTTCCTCGATGTCGGCGGCGAAAAGCTTTACGAGCGCGTCGCCCGCCTGGTGGCCAGCAAATGGAACAACAGCACCGGCCAGTGCGCCCTGGTGGTCGGCGCCACCTTCCCGGCGGAGATCGCAAGAGTGCGTGAGATCGTCGGCGACCTGCCGCTGCTGGTGCCGGGCATCGGCGCCCAGGGCGGCGACATCGAAGCGACGCTGAAGGCCGGCAAGACGGCCGCCGGCACCGGCCTGATGATCAACTCCTCCCGCGCCATCCTCTACGCCGGCAAGGGCGAGGACTACGCCGCCGCCGCCCGCCAGGTGGCGCTGGAAACCCGGGACGCGATCAACCGCTGGCGCTGAGCTGGGCGAAGCCTGCCCGGTCATGGCGATTGACGTTATATAACGCGTAGCGTTATATTCAACCATGATCCTGAATTTCAACTGTCGGGAAACCGAAGGCATCTGGGAGGGCCGAATTTCCCGGCGGCTACCCAGCGAAATTCAGGCGATCGCACGACGCAAACTGCGGATGATCAACAACGCCCATGCGCTCGACGACCTGAGAATCCCGCCGGCCAACCGGCTCGAGGCTTTGAAGGGAAATCGCAAAGGGCAGTACAGCATCCGCATCAATGACCAGTGGCGTATCTGTTTCATCTGGAGCAGCACCGGGGTCAGCGCCGTAGAGATTGTGGACTATCACTGACGGAGGCCGCCATGAAGAAACTACCCAACATCCACCCCGGCGAAGTACTGCTGGAGGAGTTTCTGCTGCCGCTGAATATCAGCCAGAACGCGCTGGCCCGGGCGGTATCCGTACCGCCACGCCGCATTAATGAAATCGTCCTGGGCAAGCGCAGTATTTCCGCCGATACGGCACTGCGCCTGGCGAAGGCCCTGGGTACCACAGAAAATTTCTGGATGGGTTTGCAGGCGGACTACGACCTGGAAGAGGCGCGATCCGGCATCGCCGATACGCTGGATAACGTACCGCGCCTGGCGGCCTGAGGCCCGAATCAACCAGCGCTTACTTTCTCCCCGCCGACACCACTCACCACAAGTTCCCGTGTCGCCCGCGTCATCGCCACATATAGCAGGCGAGCCTCCTGCGGAGAAAGCTCATCGTCAGTCTGAATTCGGTCCGCACCGGGAATCACCACCAGCGGGAATTCCAGTCCTTTGCATGAATGCATGGTGATCAGCGTCACCCGGTCGTCATCGGCCGCATAGGTGGCATCTTCGAAATACACCAGCGGCACGCCATAGGCCGGCAGAAGTTTGCGGATCAGCTTGGCATCGCGGTGATAGTCGCGGTAGATCACCGCCATATCGCGCCACGGTGTGCCGGTGCGATGGGCATCCTTGAGCCGTTTGGCGATGAACTCGGCTTCATCCTTAAGGCTCGGCAGGTTAATGATCTGCGGCACCGGGCCTGCACGGCCTGCTGATTGCGGAGAAATCAGGGGAACACCATCGTCATCGGCGTCGGCCGGTTTCAGAATGCCCTGGGCCACATCGCGGGCGAAGCGCAGGATCGCGTCGGTGTTGCGGTAGTTCAGCTTGAGGATGGTGGTGCGGCCCGCCGCCTGGATGCCGACGCTCTTGAAGCTGAATTTCTTTTTCTTCTCGTCGCCGTAGATCGATTGGGCGTCGTCATAGAGCAACAGCAGGCTGTTGGTCTTCGGGTCCACCATCTGCACCACCAGCTTTAGCCATTCGGGGCGGAAGTCGTGGCCCTCGTCGATCAAGATCGCGTCGTATTGGCCGCGGGGAATGAGGCCGCTGTCCACGTTGCGGATCACCCGCTCCACCATCGCGGCGAAGAAGGCATCCCGGTCGTCCTGTTGCGGTGGCACGCCGGCGTTGTAGGCAACCAATTGAGCGCGGCACCATTGATGGAAATGGTGGGTATGCACCTTGCAATCCAGGCCCTTGTCGGCCATGGTCCGCGCCAGACGGCGAGCCAGGGATTCGTTGTAGCAGAGCACTAGGATCGGCTTCGTAGAACCCCGGGCCAGATACTCGGCGCGGTAGCCGAGGATCAGGGTCTTGCCCGAGCCCGCGACGCCATGAATGACGCGATGGCCCTCGCCCAGGCTGCGCGCCAGTTGCTCCTGCTGCAGATCCATCACCTGCATCAGGTCCAGCGACTGATCGGCAAACAACTCGACCTGCCGCTGCGGAATCCGCACCTCGGGGAAGATGTGCCAGCGAATCCGGTCGATCTCAGGCAGGCTCAAGGCGCCATGAAAGCGGAAGTTGAACATTTCCCAAAGGCGCTGCTGAAAGTCTTCGTCATCCACCTCCTCGACCATCTCGTCGCGGCAGATCACCCGCTGGGGCGGGATCACCGCCTCCAGGCCGCCCTCGTCGAATTGCTTGCGGGTGATCCCCGTAAGCACCACACCGTAGCTCCAGGGGAAGCGCAGCCGCCCGGCTTCGCGGCCGCTATTGATGGTTAGCTGCGGGTCTTTCTGCAAGACATCGACCAAATCCTCCGCATAACCCCGCGCCTGCTCCAGAGGATTGCGTACCTCCTTCTGCCGGCCATCGGCATGAATCTGCGCGTGCTGTTTGTCGATGCCGAGGAGGGTGTCGCGCTTCCAGTCCTTGATCTCCAGAATCAGCAGGCCGCGGCGTGGATGCAGCAGGATGAAATCGGGATGGCCGTTGTTCAGCCCCACCGGCACGTCGTACCAGCAGTAATAGTCGTCTTCCAGCTTGGCTTCGAGGCGCTCGGCAAAACGCCGTTCGCCGCCACTGGCGAAGGTGCAACTGCCGATGCTGGGAATCAGGGTAGCCACAGGGTGCCTGCCGGAATCGATGACTTCGGCATTCTACGCAAGCGGCGCCCAACGCTCGAAGGTGGCCGCCTGGCCGGCGGGCCGGCCTTGCTCGTCGGTGAGATTCCACACCGTCGCTTGCTCGATGCGGAAGCGCTTGCCGCTGGCGGAAATGCGCACCCCGGCGTAGTCGTCGATGTAGCCGTCGCGGCTGACCCGGGCCAACAGGGCGGCGCGCTCCTCCCGTAGCAGGGGCTCGGCGGAATAGCGCGACGGCAAATGGGTGAAGGCTTCGAAGTCCAGCTCGAAGGCCTGCAGCGCCAGACGGTTACCATAGAAGAACACAGGATCGACTTCGGTGCCGTGGGCCACCACTACGCGGGGCGCATTCCACAGGGCGATCCACGGATCGTCGCCCGTCACCAGCGGCTGGCCG
>DATDMT010000216.1:0-6741 GCA_036518635.1 Rhodocyclaceae bacterium
GGAGGACGCCGCGCGCCGCGACTTCACGGTGAATGCGCTGTACTACGATCCGGCCAAGGAAACCGTGCTGGACTACCACCACGGCGTCGCCGACCTGCAGCAGAAGACCCTGCGCATGATCGGCGAGCCCCGCGCCCGCTATCGCGAAGACCCGGTGCGGATGCTGCGCGCCGTGCGCCTCTCGTCCAAGCTCGGGCTGGCGCTGGACCCGCTGGTCAGCGCGCCGATCCGCGAAATGTCGGACCTGATGGGCAACGTTCCGGCAGCACGGCTGTTCGACGAGATGCTCAAGCTGCTCTGCTCCGGCCATGCCGTCGAGTGCGTCAAGCGCCTGCGCAGCGAAGGCCTGCATCACGGCCTGCTGCCGCTGCTGGACGTGATCCTCGAGCAGCCGATGGGCGAGAAGTTCGTCATGCTGTCCCTGGCCAATACCGATCAGCGGGTGCAGGCGGGCAAGTCCACCTCTCCCGGCTTCCTCTTCGCCACCCTGCTCTGGCATGAAGTGCTGGCCAACTGGGAAGCGCGCAAGAAGCGCGGCGAGGTCTCGATCCCGGCGCTCTACGAGGCGATGGACGAAGTGCTCGACCAGCAGGCCGACAAGCTGGCGATCACCCGCCGCATCGCCGGCGACATCAAGGAAATCTGGCTGCTGCAGCCGCGCTTCGAAAAGCGCGCCGGCAAGGCCCCCCATCGCCTGCTGGAGCAGCCGCGCTTCCGCGCCGCCTACGACTTCCTGGTGCTGCGCGCCGAAAGCGGCGAGATCGACGGCGAGCTGGCCGAGTGGTGGACCGAATTCCAGGATGCCAGCATCGAGCGCCGCGAAGCCATGTTGATCCCGGACAGCGGGCCGAAGAAGCGCCGCCGCCCGCGCAGCCGCACCCGCAAACCCGGGGGTGCAACGGAGTCGGGGGCGGAGTGAGCCTGGCCTTCGTCGCCCTCGGCGCCAATCTGGGCGATCCGATGGCAACCCTGAAGCTGGCGCTGCAAGCACTCGACGATTTGCCGCAGAGCCGCCTGACGGCGACCTCCTCCTTCTACCGCACCGCGCCGGTGGGGCTGAAGAACCAGCCCGATTTCATCAACGCCGTCGCCGCCCTGGAAACCGGGCTGGACGCGGATGCCTTGCTGGACGCCCTGTTCGCCATCGAAGGCGAGTTCGGCCGGCAACGCTCGGTGCCCAACGCGCCGCGCACCCTGGACCTGGACCTGCTGCTGTTCGAGGCGCAATGCTGCGACAGCCCGCGCCTGACCCTGCCCCATCCGCGCATGCACCAGCGCGCCTTCGTCCTGGCGCCCCTGGCGGAAATCGCCCCGAACCTGGCAATTCCCGGCCACGGCCCGGTGGCCGCGCTGCTGGCGGCCTGCAGCGAGCAACGCATAGAAGCGATGAAGGGGCAGCAGTGAACTTTTTCGCCAATCTGCCGGTGATCTTCCAGACCGGCCTGCTGCTGGCGGTGTCGAACGTCTTCATGACCTTCGCCTGGTACGCCCACCTGAAGCACCTCAACGAGCGCCCCTGGTGGATCGCCGCCCTGCTCTCCTGGGGCATCGCCCTGTTCGAATACCTGGTGCAGGTGCCGGCCAACCGCATCGGCGCCAGCGAGCTTTCCCTGGCGCAACTGAAGATTCTGCAGGAGGTGGTGACCCTGGCGGTGTTCGTCCCCTTCGTCATGCTCTACATGCAGCAACCGCTGAAGCTGGACTACCTGTGGGCCGGCTTGTGTATCCTAGGCGCCGTGTATTTCATCTTCCGCAGCTAACGCCCAAGCACCATGACCTACCTGGCCAGCAACAAGCCGATCACCCTGCCTGAACTCGTGCGCATGAAGCACGAGGGTGAGCGCATCGCCATGCTCACCGGCTACGACGCCAGCTTCGCCGCCCTGGAAGACCGCTGCGGCGTGGACGTGATCCTGGTCGGCGATTCCCTCGGCAATGTGTTGCAGGGCAAGACCTCGACCCTGCCGGTGACCATGGAGCAGATGGTCTATCACACCGAATGCGTCGGCCACATGGCCCAGCGCGCCATGGTGGTGGCCGACATGCCCTTCGGCAGCTACCACGAGTCGAAGGAGCAGGCCCTGCGCAACGCCGTGCGCCTGCTGGCGGCGGGCGCCGAGATGGTCAAGCTGGAAGGCGGCGCGGTGATGGCCGAGACCACCCATTTTCTGGTGGAGCGCGGCATCCCGGTCTGCGCCCACATCGGCCTGACGCCGCAATCGGTGCACGCCCTCGGCGGCTACCGAGTGCAGGGCCGCGGCGAAGCCGAGGCGGCACGCATGAAGGCCGACGCGGCCGCCCTGGAACAGGCCGGTGCGGCGCTGATGGTGCTGGAAATGGTACCGGCGGCACTGGCCGGCGAGATCACCAGGCAACTTACCGCCTGCGCCACCATCGGTATCGGCGCCGGCTTGGACTGCGACGGCCAGGTGCTGGTGCTGCACGACATGCTGGGGGTGTATCCCGGCAAGAAGGGCCGCTTCGTCAAGGATTTCATGGCCGAGGCGCAGAGCATCGACGGCGCCGTGCAAGCCTACGTGCGCGCCGTCAAGGACCGCAGCTTCCCGGGCCCCGAGCACTGCTACTGACCCCGGCAACACACTTCCCCGATTCATCATGCAGATTCATCCCACCATTGCCGGCCTGCGCGCCGCGCTGAAAAGCGCACGCCCGGCACAGCGCATCGCCCTGGTGCCGACCATGGGCAACCTGCACGACGGCCATATCGCCCTGATGACGGAAGCCCGTCGGCACGCCGCCATCGTTGTCGGCACCATCTTCGTTAACCGGCTGCAGTTCCGCCCTGGCGAGGATTTCGAAAAATATCCGCGCACCTTCGAGGCCGACTGTGCGCGGCTGGCTGCCGCCGGCGTCGATCACCTGTTCGCCCCCGACGAGGCCGAAATGTATCCGCAGCCCCAGGGCTATCACGTCGAGCCGCCGGCGGAGCAGACCGGCATTCTCGAAGGCGCGGTGCGCCCCGGGCATTTCCGCGGTGTCGCCACCGTGGTGATGAAGCTGTTCCAGATCGCCCAGCCCGACGTGGCCCTGTTCGGCAAGAAGGATTTCCAGCAATTGATGGTGATCCGCAACATGGTGCGCGACCTGAATCTGCCGATCGAGATCATCGGCGGCGAGACCATTCGCGCCGAGGATGGCCTGGCGCTGTCGTCGCGCAACGGCTATCTCGATGCGACGCAGCGGGCCGAAGCCCCACAATTGTTTAAAACCTTAACTAAAGTGGTAGCCGAATTGCATCGCGGAAATCGCGATTTCCCAGCACTGGAGCGGCTTGCCGAGGATGAGCTGAAATCCCGCGGCTGGCTCCCAGACTATGTTGCGGTACGTGAAAAAATTGGTTTACAATCGCCGGCCGCTCACGATTCCGAGCTGATCGTTCTGGGGGCTGCCCGCCTGGGTAGCACACGCCTGATCGACAACCTGGAAGTTTAGGATCCTGCGATGCGCTCAGGCCGGCAGTATCCAGCAGCGGACGAGGTGGAACTCCAATCTCGGAGTCTCCAATGATCGACGAACGACAGCCCTTTGCCTGAGCAGGAGCGAATCATGCAACGCACTATGTTGAAGTCGAAGCTTCATCGCGTTACCGTGACCCAGTCCGAGTTGCACTATGAAGGTTCCTGTGCGATCGACGAGGATCTGCTTGATGCAGCCGACATCAAGGAATACCAGCAGATCGAAATCTGGAACGTCAACAACGGCAATCGTTTCACGACTTACGCCATCCGCGCCGACCGCGGCACCGGCACGATTTCGGTGAATGGCGCAGCCGCCCGGCTGGCCGCCCCCGGCGACCTGCTGATCATCGCCACCTTCGCCATCTACAACGAGATCGAACTGCAAAAGTTCGAACCCGATCTGGTCTATGTGGATGCGAAAAACCGGATCATCAACCAAAAGCACACGATTCCCGCCCAGGCCATCGCCTGAGTCCCCCAGTTCCTTTCCACGCCGAGGCCCGCGCAAGCGGGCTTTGTCGTTTCTGGGGTTCTGGGGTTTGGAAACGCCTAGGCGCCGGCCTTCCAGCGCCGCAGCAGCAGCGAGTTGCTGACCACCGACACCGAACTCAGCGCCATCGCCGCACCGGCCACCACCGGATTGAGCATGCCCAGGGCCGCCAGGGGAATCCCCAGCACGTTGTAGATGAAGGCGAAGAAAAGGTTCTGACGAATCTTCGCCAGGGTCGCCCGCGACAGGGACACGGCATCGGCGACGCTGCCCAGATCGTTGCGCATCAGGGTGACGTCGGCCGCTTCCATCGCCACGTCGCTGCCGGCGCCCATGGCGAAGCTGACGTCGGCCGCCGCCAGAGCCGGCGCGTCGTTGATGCCGTCACCGGCCATGCCGACGCTGCGCCCGCCGGCCTTGAGCTGAGAGATGGCGCCAGCCTTGTCGGCGGGCAGCACCTGGGCCTGGAAGCGGGCGATGCCGGCTTCCTTGGCAATCGCCGCGGCGGTGCCGGCGTTGTCGCCGGTCAGCATCACCACCTCAATACCCAAACCTTTCAGGCGCCCTACCGCCGCCAGGGACGAATCCCGCAGCGGATCGGCCACCCCGATCAGGCCGATGGCGACGCCATCGCAGGCCACCGCCACCAAGCTGCGGCCAGACTGCTGCAGGCGCGCCTCGGCCGCAGGATCGACCACCATCCCCTGCTCCACCAGCCAGGACGGCGCCCCGGCGAGGATCGTGCGTCCCTCGATGACGCCGCTCATGCCGCGACCCGCAACGCTCTTGGCATCGGCCACGGATGCCAAGGCCAAGCCCTGCGCCGCGCCGCGGGCCACCACCGCCCGCGCCAGCGGATGGGTCGAGGCCTGCTCCAGAGAAGCGGCCAGCCGCAGCAGTTCGGCCGCATCGAAGCCGTTCAGGGAGATTACATCGGTCACCGCCGGCTCGCCGCGGGTCAGGGTGCCGGTCTTGTCCACCGCCAGCACCTGCAGCTTCTCCGCCAGTTCCAGCGCCTGGGCGTTGCGGATCAGCACCCCGGCGCGGGCGCCGAGGCCGGTGCCAACCATGATCGCGGTGGGCGTCGCCAGGCCCAGCGCGCAGGGGCAGGCGATCACCAGCACCGCCACGGCGTTGATCAGGGCATGGGAGAAGTCGCCGGCCAGCAGCCACCAGCCGAGGAAGGTCAGCAGCGCAATCGCGCTGACCACCGGAACGAAGATCGCCGACACCCGATCCACCAGGCGCTGCACCGGCGCCTTGGAGCCCTGGGCCTCTTCCACCAGGCGGATGATGCCGGCCAGCAGGGTGTGGCTGCCGACGCCACTGGCGCGACAGCGCAGCAGGCCCTCGCCATTCACCGTCGCGGCGAACACCTTGTCGCCGGACTGTTTGGCCACCGGCAGGCTCTCGCCGGTCAGCATGGATTCGTTGAGGTGGGAATTGCCGTCGATCACCGCGCCGTCCACCGGCACGCTCTCGCCGGGGCGAACGATGAAGACGTCGCCGGGAATCAGGGTATTCACCGGCACCTCGACCAGGTTGCCGTCGCGCTCGATGCGCGCCGTCTGCGGCTGCAAGCGGATCAGCGCCTCGATGGCGCCGGAGGTGCTGGCCTTGGCGCGGGCTTCGAGAATCTTGCCGAGCAGCACCAGGGTGATCACCACGGCACCGGCCTCGAAATAGACATGCTGCTGATGCAGATCGAGCACCCAGACGATGGTGCTGTAGAGCCAGGCCATGGATGTGCCGAGGGCCACCAGCACGTCCATGTTGCCGCTGCCGCCACGCAAGGAATAGTAGGCGCCGATGTAGAAACGGCTGCCGATCCAGAACTGCACCGGCGTCGCCAACAACCACTGGATGCCTCGCGGGATGGGCTCGTGGGCCATGCTGGCGCCGAACATGAACAACATCTGCGCCAGCAGCGGCAGGGTCAGCAGGGCCGAGACGGCGAAGGCGCGCAGCTCGGCGCGATACAGGGCCAGGCGCAGGGCCTTTTCCTCGGCGCGGGTGTCGGCGTTGGACAGGCTGGCGTGATAGCGACCGCTGCCCTCCACCGCGGCGATCATCGCCGCCGGCTGGGTGGCCGCCGCGTCGTAGCGGACATGGGCCTTTTCGGCGGCGAAATTCACCACCGCCTCGACGCCGGGCAGTTCGTTGAGAGTCTTTTCCACCTTGGCCGCGCAGTTGGCGCAGGTCATGCCGGTGAGGGCCAGTTCTACGGTGTGCAGTTCAGCGGCCATGGTGTGCTTAGCGTGAAAGCGTTTGAACAAAGCGCCCGGTGATATCGAGCGCAGCGAGCCGCTTGGTAGCCTCCCCCGCGAGGGGGAGGATGGGAGGGGGCGGGCGTCGTTGCTACCTTGCGCGCGTCCATGGATGGCAGGGGTTCATGGAAAGCATGCGCGTCAACTCACCGTGCACACGATGCCCTGCCATAGGCGCCCGCCCAGACTGGAGGCGTTCGCCAGGCCGAAGACGCCGAAGCCGATCACCAAGAGGCCGGAGATCAGGCGCACCGCACGCAGTTGCACAACGTGACGAAAACGGGCCAGCAGCATGCCGGCCAGCAGCAGGTTGGGCAGGGTGCCGAGGCCGAAGGCCAGCATGGTGGCTGCGCCGCGCAGGGCAGAGCCGGTCAGCAGGGCCGTTGCCAGCACGCTGTAGACCAGGCCGCAGGGAATCCAGCCCCACAACATGCCGAGAGGGAAGGCCTGGGCCACGCCGCGCACCGGCAGGAAACGCTTGGTCAAGGGTTGCACCAGGCGCCAC
>DATDMT010000217.1:0-14994 GCA_036518635.1 Rhodocyclaceae bacterium
CTGTGGCGGCTAACCAGCACTTATGATTCTGCCCACAGTCGGCAACCGGCCATCTGCCGCCACTGACTGAACTTGAAAAATGCGCTTTTGAATGGCCCTTATAGTTCAGCTAGCTGACGGACCAAGTCGGCTGACCTGCCAGGGGATTTTCGCGATCAGCGGCGGCGAGATATTCGTCGAGGCGGCTCATATGCAGAATTGTAGGGCGTCCACGAAGCCACTATGTTTCTGCAAATTCCTATGGGAGAATAATCACCGGAGATGGCATTCCTCCGTGAACCTTCGGGTTTAGAACCGCCCGCCCATAGGGCTGATGATGCCTACGCTTGGCCCGGACGGGTCGCGTAGGTACTCTGCACCTGTCCAAGAATAACGAACAAAAGGACAGGTCCATGTGGAAACCAATCGTTGCCATTTCGTCGGGTTCGGCCCTTGGTGCGCTGATGCGCTTGGCGCTCGGCAATCAACTCAACAGTTTCTTTCCCACCAGGTACCCTCAGCGCCGACCGGATCGGCGGCTGAACGATTCGTCGCGGATATCCCTGGTCAGCATGGCCTCCCGGCAATGGATAAAGCATCCCTGAGGAGAACATCGTGAATGGTTACCAGATCACCTTCTTTACCCAGCAGGACAAACGCCATCACGGCAAGCCGCTCGGCGATTGGCTGGTGCAACTAGCGCGCGAGCTGGGCTTACCCGGCGCCACGCTGGTGGCCGGCAGCGAAGGCTACGGCCACCATCGCCGCATCCATTCGGCACATTTCTTCGAACTCGCCGACCAACCGCAGGAAGTGCAACTGGCAGCCAGTGCCGCCGACACCGACCGCCTGTTCGAGCGCCTGACGACAGAAGGCGTGCACCTGTTCTACGTCAAGACGCCGGTGGAATTCGGCACCCTGGGCGAGGCTGAATCATGACCGAAATCTGGACCCAGGCCGCCCTCTGGCTAGGACTTGCGCTAGTCGCCTCACTGCTGTCGATCTGGCTGCGGGTTGCCACGGCGCTCTCCGAGATCGTCGTCGGCACCATCGCCCAACTGCTGATCGGCGCCGCCCTCGGCAGCGCACTGTTGGCCGGCGATGCCACATGGATCAAGTTCCTCTCCGGTGCCGGGGCGATCCTGCTGACCTTCCTCGCCGGTGCCGAACTGGACCCGGCGGTTTTCCGCAAGCAATGGAAGCAGGCCAGCGCCATCGGCTTGGTCAGCTTCACCGCTCCCTTCCTCGGCTGCGCCGCGCTGGCCCGCTGGGGCCTGGGCTGGAGCGTCGAAGCAAGCTGGCTGGCTGGCATCGCCATGTCCACCACCTCGGTGGCAGTGGTCTATGCGGTAATGCTGGAGTTCGGCCTCAACACCACGGAATACGGCAAGACGGTGCTGGCGGCCTGCTTCATCACCGACCTCGCCACCGTCGTGGCGCTGGGGCTGATCTTCGCGCCCTTCACCGTCAGAACCCTGATCTTCCTCGGTGTCGGCGCGCTGGCCTTTTTCATCCTGCCCTGGCTGGTGCCGCGCTTTTTCAAACGCTACGGGGGACGCCCGTCGGAACTGGAGGCCAAGTTTCTGATGTTTGCCCTGTTCGGCCTCGGCGCCCTCGCCACCTGGGCCGACAGCGAAGCGGTGCTGCCCGCCTATCTGCTGGGCATGGTGCTGGCGGGCACCGTGGGCAAGGATCACGCCCTGATTCGCCGCCTGCGCACCCTGACCTTCGGCCTGCTGACGCCGTTCTATTTTATCCGCGCCGGATCGCTGGTGTCCCTGCCGGCGCTGGTCGCGGCGCCGGCAGCTTTTATCGTTCTGTTGCTGGCGAAGATGGCCACCAAGATCGCTGGCGTGTTGCCGGTGACCCGTGCCTATGGCGCCGCCAGGGGCGAAGGCATGTACACCACGCTGCTGATGTCCACCGGACTCACCTTCGGCACCATCTCCGCCTTGTTCGGCCTGTCGCATCAGTTGATCGACCAAGCCCAGTACTCGGCCCTGGTGGCTGCCGTAATTGGCAGCGCCGTGGTGCCAACGCTGATCGCCAACGCCTTCTTCATGCCGCGGCATCTGCTGCACGAGGCGGCGCAGAAGACGACTTCTTCATAGGAGGAATGCCATGTTCGAAACAATCCTAGTGGCCTACGATGGTTCCGAAGCGGCCGGCCATGCCTTCGACAGGGCCATCGATCTGGCCGACAAGTACAACGCCATGCTGCGGGTAGTGGCCGTTGCCCGGGTGCCCGACTTCGGCAGCGAGGTGGAAACCGAAGCGGTGCTGGAGAACTCGCGTAAGCACTACCTCCAGGTGCTGAAACCACTCAAGGATCGGGTCGCCGGCAGATATCCTGCGGTCGAATTCGAGGTGGCCGTCGGCCATCCGGCCGAGCACATCATCATTGAGGCCGAGCGTTGGGGCGCGGACCTGATCGTCATGGGCCATCGCGGCCAGGGCGTGTTGGGCCGCTGGCTGGTTGGCTCAGTCGCCAAGCAAGTGATGCAGCACGCCCCCTGCGCCGTACTGATCGCCCGCTGAGCCGATGGACACGGACGCCTGGCAGAAGATTCCCTGGATCGAGGCGCGGCGTCAGCCGCCGCCCGAGGTGGATTTCTGCCTGCCGAATTTCCTCGCTGGCAGCGTCGGCGTTGTCGCTGCCCAGGCGGGCATCGGCAAAACCTCCCTGTTGTTGCAGATCGCCGCGGCCGTGGCGCTCGGCGTACCGGTGGCAGGTGGCCTGCTGCCACCGCCGCGAATCACCGGGCGGGTGGTGTTCCTCGCCACCGAAGACCCGCTGGCAGTCCTGCAGCGACGCGCCCATTTTCTCGTCCGCAGCCTAGAAAGCCAGGGCCACGGCGCCGATGTCGCGCAGCACCTGGAGCAGCAGCTACAGTTCTACTCGGTGCGCAGCAAGTTGCCGAATCTGCTGGCCAACGGCGGTATCGGCGAGCGTGGCCTTGACCGACTGACCTCCCTGGCGCGGGACAGTCGCTTGCTGATCCTCGACCCGATAAGGCGCTTCCATCTTTGCGACGAGCAGGATTTCGGCCAGATGTCCCTTCTCTTCGGCCTGCTGGCCGACATCGCCGCGCAAACCGGGTGCTCGATTCTGTTTTCCCATCACCTGCCGCAGCCGCTATCCACCGCAGATCAGGACGACCCGGCCGGTGCCCTGGGTAGCAGCGCCTTCATCAACGCCACACGTTGGGTGTTGAACCTGACCGACATGTCGCGTAGCGAGGCTGACCGGCTCGGCGTTGCGGCCGAGGCCCGCCGCGACCATGTGCGTGCCAGTTTCACCAAGTCCAACTACGGGCCGCCGCTGGCACCCCGCTGGCTGAAACGGTCTGGGGATTTCGAAGGCGTCTTCGACACCTGGGAGGCGGAGTAAGGCGAATGGTCGTTGCTCCGTTGGGACATCAAGTAGTAATGCCGGCGGGCGTCGCCCACTAGCGGCCGGATTCGGAGATATCCATGTTTCACGCCATCAGAGAGCTGCCGCGCACCGTCTGGCTGATCGGGCTGATCAGCCTGGTCAACGATTCGGCGTCTGAAATGGTCTATCCGCTGATCCCGCTGTATCTGTCCTCGGTGCTGATGGCGGGGCCGCGGGCGCTGGGGCTGATTGAGGGAATCGCCGAGGCAACGGCGAGCCTACTCAAGCTGTTCTCCGGTGTGATCGTGGACCACAGCCGCCGTGCCAAGCCCTGGATCGTCTTCGGTTACGGCTTGGCCGGTGTCGGTCGACCGCTGATTGCCTGGGTCGCCGGCTGGCCCTGGCTGCTGGCCATCCGCTTTGCCGACCGGGTCGGCAAGGGCTTGCGCACTTCGCCGCGCGATGCGCTGCTGGCCGCCAGCGTACCGGCCGAGCGGCGCGGTCTAGCCTTCGGCTTGCACCGGGCGATGGACAATGCTGGCGCGGTGATCGGTCCGCTAATCGCCGCGTTACTGTTGGCCGGCGGTATGCCGTTGCGCGAAATTTTTCTATGGACCGCGTTGCCGGCCACCATCTGTTTCGCCCTGGCTGGTGCCATTCGCGAACCGCAGGCCGTGCCTGCCACTGCGCCTGCCGGCTTCGATTGGCGCCTGGGCGACATGCCGCCGCAATTCAAACGCTACCTGCTGGTGGTGGCGCTGTTCACCCTGGGCAATTCGTCCAACATGTTCCTGCTGTTGCGGGCGCGCCAGCTTGGCGTCGCCGAGGCCCAAGTACCGCTGCTGTGGGCGGCGGTGTCGGCGGTGGCAATGATCTTTTCGACGCCGCTGTCGGCGCTCTCTGATCGCCACGGCCGTAGTGGTTTGCTGGTCGGCGGCTATCTGGCCTATGGTTTGTTCTACCTAGCCCTGGGCTGCATCGCCAGCGGCGGCCCGCTGCTGTTCGCCCTGTTCGGCGGCTACGGGCTGTTCATGGCTGCCACCGAGGGCGTGGAAAAAGCCCTGGTGGCCGACCTGGCCCCGGCCGCGCGGCGCGGCACCGCCTTCGGCTGGTTCAATCTGGCGACGGGCGCCATGCTGCTACCCGCCTCACTTCTATTCGGCGCGCTGTGGCAGGCGTTGTCGCCCATGGCGGCCTTCGGCTTTTCCGCCACATGTGCGCTGCTGGCCGCACTATTGCTGAAATTTTGGGTATTCGCGGGAGACTCACAATGAATCAGCCATGCCCCTTCTGCACGACAGAGGATGCCGTGCTGCGCAACGAGCTGGCCTATGTCCGCTTCGATAGACACCCGGTCACCCCGGGGCACTGCCTGATCCTCCCGCTGCGCCATGTCGCCGACTTCTTCACCACTACGGCCGCAGAGCAAACGGCAATGCTGTCGCTGGCGGCGGAAGCTCGGCAAATGCTGGAACGGGAATTCCATCCGGCGGGCTACAACCTCGGCATTAATGTCGGCGAGGTCGCCGGCCAAACCATACCCCATGTCCATCTGCATCTGATCCCGCGCTATCCGGGCGATGTTGAAAATCCTCGTGGCGGCGTCCGTGGCGTAATTCCAGCGCGGCAGAGTTACTGAGTGTTTAAGCCATGCTTTCTCTCTTGCTTTGCGCTCGTGTCAAACAGGGCAACTCATTTCCCCAGCACCACTTCGCAAGGGAGAAGCACAGCGCGAACCCCGACCAAGTGAGACGCGTGGTGCTGTAGGAAGCTGCGAAGCTTGCTCTCTCGATCAATCATCTCGATGCACAGGGGGTGATGAGGATGGTGTGTTTCCACATGGTGATGGGTCAGCCGCTTGCCTTTGAGATAGCCAGCCTGGACGGAATGCATTACCACTTGTTCTATGCCATCTTGGGCCGCGTGGCGTAACAAATAGGACGCCAGACTCGGCTTGAAAATATGGTGCAGCCTGCGGGTCGGCAGCGCCTTTTCCGAGTGGTGGAAGTAAAGGCGCAGGGCCATGACATTGCTCATTTTTGGGTTCCTTCTTGGGAATGTTGCGCGGCGTCTTTCAGTTCAGTCCGGCGAAACTCTGGGATGTCGGCCAGACGCATTCCTTCTGGTAGCGGGGCGTGCTTGGAATGCCCCACCCGTTGGGATCGATAGATCCCCGTGTGCCCGGAAAACAGGTAGCTGACGACGCAGGCGATGCCGGCGTAAATGCCGATCTCAGGGCCGAACAGTTCCATAGCCATGATGGTCGAAGCGATGGGCGTGTTGGCGGCACCGGCGAAGACCGCCACAAAACCCAGCCCGGCCAGGACTGGAAATGGCAGCGGCAACAGATAGCCAAGGGCATTGCCCAAGGTGGCTCCGACGTAGAACAGGGGCGTAACTTCGCCTCCCTTGAAACCAGATGCCAGGGTGACCACGGTAAAACTCAGCTTGCCGAAAAAGTCGTAGGCCGGTAACGGGTGCTGAAATGCCTCCACGATGGTGGGGATGCCCAACCCTAGATATTTGTCGCCATGGATGAGGGTTGCCACGGCAGCGACTACGACGCCGCCCAACATAGGGCGCAGTGGTGCCTGCTTGATGTGGCGTTTGAGCCAGCGACCGAGGGCGTGAGTCGTATCGGCGAACACCATGCCGACGATGCCAAAGGCGATTCCCGCAATCAGCGCCGAACCCAGCGTTAAAACCGATGCATGGGGAACGAAGGGCACGCTGTACGCCGTGTGCTGAATGCCCAGCAGGCCGGGAATCTGTTCTCCGACGATGGCCGAGATAAAGCAGGGGAAAATCGCGTCATAGCGCAGACGGCCGATGGACAACACTTCGAGGCCGAAAACTGCGCCTGCCAACGGTGTGCCGAAGACCGAGGAAAAGCCTGAGCTGATGCCGGCCATCAACAGGATGCGACGGTCTTCCTTGTTGAGCCGGAACAGTTGGGCCACATGGTCTGCCAAGGCGCCGCACATCTGGACTGCCGTGCCTTCACGGCCCGCCGATCCGCCAAATAGATGGGTCACCGTGGTGGTCAGCAGAATCAGCGGCGCCATGCGCTTGGGCACTACGCGCTTAGGGTCGTGGATTTCGTCGATCAGGAGGTTATTGCCCCCTTCGACAGATTGCCCAAGGCGGTGATAGATCCAGCCGACCGCCAGGCCTGCAACGGGGAGTAGCCAGAGCAGCCAGGGATAGTGCGCTCGCGTCCCGATAGCCCAGTCCAGGGAAACGATCAGAAGCGCCGAAGCCAGGCCGCCAAGGGCGCCGACCAGCGACGACAGCAGCAGCCATCGCCCGATGACGGGCAACATGAGCACCTGCTCAGGGGGGAAGCGTTTTTTCATGAGAACCAGGTCGTAAGAGGTTACAAACCTGGACGGCGGGCGCCGCATGTATGCGCCTACAACTCCCGTGTCCAGGAACTTGTAGGCATCATCAGCCGGTTGAGCGGCGGTTTAGGGAGGAATGCCATCTCCACTGCGGGGCGATTATACAGAAGACAGAAGGCCTGTAATGCGCTCCTACTCGCAGTCAGCATGGACGCTAATGGAACGGCTGCAGGTCACCGCCACATTAAATGCTCGCCTGAAGTTCGAGACTCCCGACCTCAAGGTGGATGTCGTTCAATGAGGGCGTGGTTTGGGCAGACTGATCAGCCTCTTGAACGGCTGTTTAAGTTGGAGAGTGGCCGCTTCATTTCTGATTGCTGACCTTCATGGCGCCCGAGCCCGAATGGCTCTTCAGGGCACGAAGCACGCACTCGCCGGAAATGGAAGCTGCCCTTCCGTTGGCCTACTGACTTAACGTCAGCAACCTGCACGATACCGGCCGCTCATCCGGCAAGGCGCCAACGGCGACAATGGCCGAGATGCTTCCGCAGGTCGTCCGGCCGGTTTCCAAGTGGAGCGGCCCAATGAATGACATCTTTACGACTCGGGCGAATGGTCGGAGTTGGCTGATTGCCGCCCGTCACCGCCTCATTAAGCCGCATTCCCACGCAAACGCTGCCTTTCATGCGGACGCAAAGAACGCCGTGAAAAAGGTGCAACAGAACGTTTGTCGTATGCAGAGTGTCCATAGAGTTTAATATCAATTAAAAATCAATGGCTTGCGAAGTTTTGTAATTGTATACAAAGTATCCAATGGAGCTGTGTGTAAACTTAAATATCCATAATATTCAATAAATTACATGATCTTGACGGGGATTTTTTTAAGCCAATGCGCTTAAAAAAGACATGGACACTCTGCATACGACAATGGGCATGACTGCGTGGCTTTTTGTCTACCGTCAAGAAACAGGTTCTACCAATACCAACGAAACGGCGGCAAACAGCTGCTAGCGCCTGAGGACTAAATGCCTCAGGGCGATGCCGTGGTCTGATGCCGCGACGCATCCGTACTTGCCTGTGGCACAGGCATACGATCCATTGATCCATCGGTTCCGCTGAACCTTCATTCCGAACTCACTGGTAAATGGAAATGGCGTCCACGACGTGCGATGCTGATCGGTTTTGCTCTTCGGGGGAATACGCCCGTCGACTATAGCTAAAACTCGTAAAAGGGGGCTGCCACTGCCATTCCGGGTCTCTCACGTACCCAGAACAAGCATTTTTCGAGAATTCGGCATCGGAAATTGAAATAGAAAAATTTCTTGGTTTCCTGTTCCCACAGGTGCGGTTTAGCCGCGCCTTTGCATAAGGAGACCTTGCCGGATGGCCCACCTCGAATACATCAACTACCTGCCGCATCGCCCTGAGATTGTCTCGGGTGCCGTTTGCTGGTTATTGCAGTCATCGTCACGCACATTGGATCGGCTTCCCCAGATCTACTGGGACGGCGGAGAGCCGTGGCGGGAAGCCAATTTGTGGGCGCTGGAAATGGGAATCAGCGGGGACGTAAAGATTCGGACCGTCCAATCGCTGCTGGAGCACCTGCACAAGTACACAAACTGGCTAGAGAAGGAGCAAATCGACTGGCGGCACTTTCCTCAGACAAAGGCAGAGCGAGTTTTGGTGAGGTACCGGGGGGAACTCGTGGATGCCCGTGACCGGGGCAACCTGAGCCCATCGACCGCCACCGCCCGCATGCGCGCCGTGATCCGTTTCTACCGCTATGCCGCCGGGAAGAACTTCATCAGTCGAGACGCGCCCAAATGGCAGGACAAGGTGATAGTGGTGCGCTATTTCGATACCGTAGGCTTTGAACGGACCATGCTGCGGGTCACGACGGACATTTCCATTCCCAACCGTGCTCGCCCAGGTTTGCGTTTGGAAGACGGATTGTTGCCGATCACTGAGAAGCACATGACTGATCTTTTGCACTTTGCAAACAAGAATGCATCGGAGGAGTTGTACCTGATGCTGATGATTGGCTTCTTTACCGGTGCTCGGCTCGGGACCATCACGACGCTGCGCGTGCCCGCGCTTGAGCAGGCGATGCGTGACCCTATGGTGCCGGGTATGTGGGTGGTGCCCATTGGCCCCGGGACGGGGGTTTCGACCAAATTCGATGTCTCCGGCGACCTCTTGATTCCCGACCACCTCATGACGGTCCTGAAGGGCTACGCAACCTCGCCGCGCCATTTGAAAAGGGTCATCAGGGCAACCAACGAGCACAAGCCCTATCTCTTCCTGACGCGGCACAACAAGCCCTACAAGGTAACCGCCGTAGGCCGGGATATGGTCGATCTGCGCCGGAAGGGTCAGGCAGAAGGCCTGAAGTTCCTGCAAAAGTTCAAGTTCCACCAGACCCGCGCCACCTTTGGCACTTGGCTCATGACGATCTGCCTGAAGGTCACGTCAGTCAAGGCAAGTATCGAATTCGTAAAGCGCGCGATGCACCACAAGCACGAGGCGACGACTTTCGGATACATCACCTTCATCGAGCACACCAAGGCCAAGATCCATGTGGCCAACGACTTCACCGAAGTCTTCTTGGGACTCAAGACGCGGCTCACCGAGGTGAATCATGCTTGATCTACATATCCCGGACCTGACTTTCCCGATGGTGAAGTACGGGAAGCAGGAGACTCGTTGGGATCTACGCATCCTGCTTTACAGGGGCGCCTCAAGAGCGAATTACAAGAGCGTCTTCAATGAGATCTCAGACGGCGCGTTGGGGACTCCGATTATCGAGCGGATCGAACTGGTCAAGCGAATTCACGAAGCCATGACCGCGCGACTCGTCGGCGGCGGCAAAAGAGCAACGGCGTTCGGAACCTTCAGGCGTTTGCGGGAATTCTTCGCTTGGGCAGACGATACTGATCAGTCCCCATCCCTTGAGACCATCGAGGACACATTCTTCCGCTGGTGCGACTTCCTGTTGCACCGCTGTCGACTGAAGGTGATTGATTCTGCAACGGCATACACTGCCGCAGTTACGGTCTCATCCATCCTTGACGCGGCACTAGAGCGCTCGCAGCCATTAATTATCACTACTCGCTTGAAGCGCCCAAAGAGCAAGCGGCGGGCGGTGGGGGTGGCCGCCGATAAGCAGAACCTCGCCGAGACCTTTGCCTTCGGCCATCTTTGCCTGGATGTCATTGACAGCCTGTCATTTGACGCAATCTTCGGCACGCTGCCAGTCCCGATCCGCCTTCGTGATACGAGATCATTCGAGCTTTGGTCAGGCCTTCGGTCTCCTGCCAAAGTGGCATCTTTGCAAGCAGGCTACAAAAACAAAGCTCACACTAGAAAAATTCGAGAAATCCGCGCTGCATGGGGCGCCGACCGAACGCTGCGTACGCGCCATCCGTTGGTCAACCTGCGGCTTGAGGCGGAACTGCTGGTCTTCATCGCGCAAACCGGGATGAACCATTCGCAAGCTCACCAACTTCGACTGACGCAGTTTTCCTACCAGAGCACTATCGACGGCTACTCTGTTCGAGATTACAAGGAGCGTCGTAAGGGCGAGGTGCTATTCGAGATTTTTGCCGAATACAGGAGCGTCTTCGAGAACTACCTGGCTTGGCGGGACGCGGTGTTTTCTAGTGAGTCGACCGATCTCTTGTTTCCGTTTGTGCGGGAAGGAGGAGCCGTCGATTCGACTGCGCCACAGTTTAGAACGCTCCGGTATGACCTATGTAAGCGGGCGGGAATCACCTTCATCTGTCCGCAGAAGCTGCGGAATACCCGCGTAAACTGGCTCCTTCGCCAATCCCGAAATCCCGAGCAGACGGCAGAGCAGGCGCAGCACAACTTGCAGACTCTGCTGCGCAACTACGAAAAACCCTCCCTTCAGGTGGCGCTGGTTGAGATCATTCAGTTCTGGAAGCAGAACGACCCACGATTGGGCGGAAACCCAATGCCGTGCCTCGCTCCTGGTGTCTGCGACGGGGTTCCGGCGCCTCTGCCCGACTTGCCGCGCGAGGCCCCGAAGCCAGACTGCACGCATCCTGCGGGGTGTCTCTTCTGCGAGCATCACCGCGATATTGATACCGAGGATTACGTATGGTCGACCGCCAGTATGCAATTCCTGCAAACCATCATCCTTCAGCGGTTCCGACCCACGAGAAAGGGCCAGACCGACGCGGGGCACCATGTTGAACTTACCCTGGAAGTGCTAACGGCCAAGCTGAAGTGGTTCAGCGGATCCAACGCAACGCGAAGGGCCTGGGTTGAGGAGGCGTCGGAGAAGGTGGCCGAGGGCGATTTTCACATCCACTGGCGCTATTTGATCGAAAGCGCCCAAGGAGTTTGATGATGACCATTGCACTGAGCCACTTCGGGTTGGCAATCGACACGCCACTGGCCGTTCCGAACTCACGTGCCTTCCGCCCGCCGAGTTGGCCGCCACCCGAGGATTGGGTATGCATCGAAGACAAGGACGGCAATGTGGTTTCGCGATACGGCGATTCCGTTTGGAACTTCTATCCCTGGACAGGGAAAGCCTGCATCTTTAACTTTGGCGACGGCCCAAAGCTCAACACCCGTTCACCGGTAATCGATCCCGCAAATGCAGAATTGCTGCGTCAACTGGTTGCTTGGCAAATATGGGGACCGCGCGGCGCATTGGCAGTCAGTACCGTTGAAAATTTCGCCAAACGCATTAGGCGCATTATCGCGATCTGTAGCGAAAATGGAATTCTCGCGTCCAACTTGTCCCGCTACCCGGCAATCATCGAATTAGTTGCCCGAACGCTGGCTCCAAGTAGCTTTGAACATGTCGTGGCTGAACTGGACCGCTTACGCGATGCGCGTCAATTCCTCGGCTTCGAATTGCTCGACGCGGCCGGCATCCAACAACTGAAAGCTGCACAGCCGGACCACGACACCGAGCAAACCGAGTATATCCCGCCGCGCATCTGGACCTACGTGGTGAATCGCCTGAAGGAATGCATCGACGACTACCTCACTCATCAGAATCAAATCGAAACCTGCTTTGCGTTCTGTGTTGAAGCCTACAAGAACAACGGTGCAAAGGAGTTCTATGCCAGAACTGGAAGGGTCAGCCGCAACCCTTTCACTTCCCCGCGCAACTGTACCGGAAAGCGCTCAGGCATCACGCACCACGGCTCGTTTAGCGTCACGGCCCGGCGATTCGGCCTCATGGAACTCCTGGAACGATGGACCGGCCCATCTGACGATAAGAAAGGCATTAAGCAGTTCGCAAGCTATTTCGGCTTGATCCAACACGTGGCACTGGCCGACATCGCGGCATTCACGCTAATGCGCATTGAGGAGGCCGCCAGCGTCCGCAAGAATTGTCTGGTGTGGCATGACGACGATGTGTATGGTCGGATTCCTCTGATTCAGGCCGAGACTACAAAGACCGACCCGGATGACTCCGCCTTGTGGGTCACAAGTCCGAGCATCGAGCCGACCATTCGCGCCCTCACGTCTGTCGCAAGGATGCGGTTGGACTGCTCAGGACAATGGACAGAGGATCTCAACCCTTATCTGCTCAACCGCGCGCTGGAGCCATGGGGCAAGCCTGGCAAGGCGGCCAAGTCGGGGCCGAGGGTGGCAAGTCTGTCTCTTGGTACAGTAATTCGCAGCTTCCCGTTGCTGTTCGACTTCAATCAGCTATCGATTACCGAAGACGATTTCAAGATTGCCAAGGCCGTTTGCCCAACGCTGAATGCCAGTCGCTTCCAGATTGGCAAGCCGTGGAGCTTGGCTTGGCATCAATTTCGCCGCACTGGGGCAGTCAATATGTTCGCCTCTGGCTCGATCAGTGATTCCACGATGCAGCTTCAGATGAAGCATCTGACTCGCCTAATGCCCCTCTACTACGGTCGCGGTAACTCGACGCTCCATCTCAATGAGGCAACTAGGGTGCTGCTGGTCAACGCGCAGTACGAGGCCTTGGGGCGACAATTGGCCGGAGTGCAATCGGATCGCTTTGTTAGTCCCTATGGCGACGAGCACAAGGCAAAACTTTTGGCCGGGGCTAACGCAGGGGAGCCGGTCAACCTTCTCAGCGAAGGCGATGCGCAGTCTTACGAGAAGGCGGCACGGCGGCATCAGGTGAGTTTCCGGCTGACCATCCTTGGGGGCTGCATGAAGAATGGCCCATGCGATGGCGATTGTGTCTCCTCGGTGGGGGATTGCGCGGGCGGCGACGGAAATCCCTGCGCCAATGTGCTGTTCGACAGGAACCGGGCCGTAGCCAATAAGACCAGGCTGGAGGAAATCATCAAGCAATTGGAGGCGACACCATTGGACACGCCGCGATATCGCCATCTTCAACAGGAAAAACGTGGATTGGAGAATTACTTTGCATACATCAAACGAGCAGCTTAACGGTCGGCCTGATGGGGCGACCGGCGCCGAACAGCGATTCAAAGACGCCTTCGAGCGATTGAAATTAGGGGTTCCCCAAGTGCTACCCAAGGGGACGCCGGTTAGTCAGAACAACGTCGCCAAGGAAGCCGGCTGCGACACGAGTGCCTTGCGCAAAACGCGCTTTCCATTGCTCGTGTTGGCGATTCAGGAGTGGACCAAGTCTCATAAGGGTGAATCAGCACCTTCGAAGCGCCAACAAAGGCGCCGTAATCGGCAGACAAACGAAACTATGGCCGATTTCAAGAAGCAGCGGGATGCGGCTGTTGGTTTGCTTGTAGATGCCGATTTGAGAATCGTTCAACTAACGGAAAAGCTGGCTCTTGTAGAAGCGAAATTGGAAGAGTTCCAGCGATCAGCTACCATTCTGGCCCTTTAAGAAAAGAGTCGGCTGTACTGTGGACATTGCGCAAAATAAGTGAGGGAAAAATGCAGATTTCGTGGACATCGGTTATAGCAGGCGAGATCCCTGTGTTTCTGGGCCATTCCAACGATGTCCATAGGTGCGCTACACGCACTTGCAGCGGCAGCCAGGGCATCGAGTGATGGCCGAGTATGTGATCGCTCCGGCGCCCCGGCCGGCGTTGCCGGTGCGCGGCAGCGCGGCGCTGTTCCCGGTGCGGCGCATCTTCTGCGTCGGCCGCAACTACGCCGGCCATGCGCGGGAGATGGGGGCGAAGGTGGATAAGTCCGCCGGGCCGATGTTCTTCACCAAGAGCAGCCACGCCCTGGCCCAATCCGGCAGCCGTCTGCCCTATCCGCCGGCGACCGAGGACTACCACTTCGAGATGGAGCTGGTGGTGGCCCTGGCCGCGCCGGCCTTCCGCATCGCGCCGGAAGCCGCCCAGGGCGTGGTCTTCGGCTATGCCTGCGGCCTCGACATGACTCGCCGCGACCTGCAGAACAAAGCCAAGGCCCAGGGCCATCCCTGGGATCTGGCCAAGAGCGCCGACCAGTCGGCCATCGTCGGCGAGATCGTGCCCATCGCAGAGTGCGGCGTGATCGAGGGCGGCGAGATCGCACTGCGGGTGGATGGCGAACTGCGCCAGCAGGCCGATCTGTCCGACATGATCTGGAGCGTGGCGTAAGTCATCGCCGACCTTTCCCAATACTTCCACCTGCAGCCCGGCGACCTGATCTTCACCGGCACGCCGGAAGGCGTCGGCCCGGTCAAGCCGGGCAGCCGCCTCAGCGGCAGCATCGCCGGCGTTGGCGTGATCGCCGCCGAGTTCGGGCCGGCGGCATGATCCAGCTGCGCAACCTGGCCTTCTCCCGGGGCGTGGACCGCCTGGTGGAGGGCGCCTCGTTCCAGCTCCACCCGGGCTGGAAGGCCGGCCTGACCGGCGCCAACGGCTGCGGCAAGTCCTCCTTCTTCGCCCTCTTGCGCGGTGAGCTCCATGCCGACCAAGGCGACCTGGAAATCCCCGCCGCCTGGACCATCGCCCACGTGGCCCAGGACACGCCGGCCCTGCCCGATGCGGCGGTGGATTTCGTTCTCGACGGCGACGCCGAACTGGCGGCGATCCAGCGCGATCTGGCGGCGGCCGAGGCAGCCCATGCCGGCGAGCGCATCGCCGAACTCCACGGCCGCCTCGACGAGGTCGGCGGCTACAGTGCCCGCGCCCGTGCCGCGGCGCTGCTGCACGGCCTCGGTTTCAAGGATGCGGATTTTGAACGGCCGGTGGCCGAGTTCTCAGGCGGCTGGCGGGTACGCCTGAACCTGGCGCGGGCCCTGATGTGCCGCTCCGATCTGCTGCTGCTGGACGAGCCCACCAACCACCTCGATCTCGACGCGGTGCTGTGGCTGGAAAAATGGCTGCAGCGTTTCGCGGGAACGCTGCTGCT